>NZ_JAOWFM010000035.1:0-73336 GCF_030333655.1 Citrobacter sp. CK180
ATATAGTCATTCGCACCCTGAGAATTACACTTTAAGTGATTCAGGGTATGCGCTTACTGGTTACGAATATTGAGCGAGAATCACGTGATGATCGCCGCTTTTCTTTCGAGCCAGTGGGTGCTCCACGTTCGCTAACGAATACTCAGGGCATGCAGATAAACTGCTGGCTATATTTCTTTCGAAGAGCGTGGAATGCATACCAATCCCCGATAAAAAGGAGTTGGTGATGACTGCGACTAATCAATTTGCTGCGCACGTTGGTCTGGACTGGGCAGATAAAAAGCACGATGTCTGTGTTCAGTTTAAAAACGGTGAACGCACATTCCATGTGATTGAACATACGCCGGAAGCACTTGATGTCTGGCTTACCGAGTTACACCAGAAGGTAAAAGGCAGGATCGCTATCGCCGTTGAGCTGAAGAAAGGTCCCGTGGTGTATGCTCTTCAGAAATATCCATTTATCACCGTTTTCCCCGTCCACGCTTTGTCCCTGGCTCGTTACCGGCAGGCCTTCTCGCCCAGCGGCGCTAAAGATGACCCGCAGGATGCCGAGCTGGCATTAGAGTTAATGCTGCGTTATCCCCAAAAGATAAAAGCCATTGAACCCGACAATGCGGATATCCGGTTACTCCAGCAACTGGTTGAGCAGCGCCGTCAGCTGGTTGAAGATAAACGCCGTTTTGTGAACCGGATAATCAACACACTTAAACAGTATTATCCTCAGCCACTGGAGTGGTTCTCACATCGGGGTAGCTTACTATTGTGTGAGCTGATTATCCGGTGGCCCAGTCTGCAACAACTGAAACGAGCGAGGCGCGACACGATCCGCAACTTTCTGAATGCCAAAGGTGGCCGCGCAATGGCTCTTACCGAGCAACGTGTTGCGAGTATTGATAACGCGATCCCATTGACTACAGACCCGAGCGTTATAGAGGCTAATGCTTTGATGGCAACAGCACTGGCGACACAAATTAAAGTCGTGAGTGAAATCATCAAAACCTATGACGAACGAATCGAAGCGTTGTTTGACACATTGCCAGATGCGGAGCTGTTCAAATCACTTCCGGGCATGGGGCCGTGTATGGGCCCACGAATGCTTGCTGCACTTGGTGATAACCGTGACCGGTTTAACAGCGCTGAAGAAATTCAAAACTACGCAGGTATTGCACCGGTGACAGAACGAAGTGGCCAGAAATCCTGGGTTCACTGGCGATGGCAGTGTGCCAAGTTCGTCAGGCAAACCTTTGTTGAATGGGCTGCCAAGACGGTTAATTCATCATACTGGGCCAGACTGTATTATCAGGGCCTCAGAGAGAAGGGCAAATCTCATCAGTCTGCGATCCGGGCACTGGCGTTCAAATGGATAAGGATCATTTACCGCTGCTGGAAGGCCAGAACCCAGTACGATGAAGCAAAATATTTGCTGGCTCTCGAAGCGCGCCACTCGCCCTTACTGAAGCCATAAAAAGCTTGTCGAATGTCTCAGGGCGTGAAGCGGACGTCAGGAAACGAACCACCAGATAGTGCACCCGTTCCTGGCTGGTTCGCGGGATGCGCAGCGTACTCGGCTGCTGCTCCCGCAGGGTTTGATAGCGGGCCTGATCGTCAATTCGGAGCTGATAACCGTTGCCCCGGCTCAGAACAAACTGCGCGCCATACTGCGTCAGCAACGCATTCAACGCAGTAATATCCGCCCGCACGGTGCGCGTGGAAACCGACAACCGCTGCGCCAGCTCATCCTGCGGCAGCGTCTCGTTTTGCAACATATCAAACAGCTGTGCCAAACGTTGGTTGGGGAATCGCACGTCACTTACCTCACTCTTGCTATTAACCTACGCACGTCCGGGTAATGGCCAACAGCTGGCGCACATCGTCTGGACGGGTGTTGCCACTCACCTTATCAATAATCGAACTATAAATGTGAGGAATGATTTTGCTGACGCCAGCATCAAGCGCAATCTGCAAAATCTCGCCAAAGTTTTCCAGATCGATACCGCCAGTCGGCTCCAGCCAGAAGTCGTGACGGGCGCAGGCTTCCGCTACCGCTTTGTACTCATCACGGCATTTCAGGCCGCCCATCGGGAAGTATTTAATCGAGCTGCCGCCCATGTCTTTCAGCAGGGCAATCGCCGTCTCAACGGGAACAATGCCGTCCGGCGTTTTGCTGCTCAGCGGGCCGGTAGAAATTTTCACTCTGCCCGGCGTCCCCGTCGGGGAGACCAGACCGTTAACGACCGTTTCACTCTGCCCCAACAGCGCGCGGCTGGTCGCCACGCCGGTAAAGACCTGATTAACGTGCTGCGGCTGCACCTGACGAGAGATTTCGCTCACCATCGCCGACTGGTTCGGATCGCCAGCCCCCAGGCCAACGGAGAGGGCATTGTCGATAAGCGCCGCATATTCGCGCATATCCGCCACCGCGCTGTCGACATCCGGGTAATTTTTGGAGAGCACGCCGACCAGCACATGGCCTTCCGCCGCCGCATAAATCTCACGGGCGTTCTCTTTGGAACCCGCCAGAACGTTCAGACAAACGCGGTCACGGTAAAAGTTAGGGGTCAGTTTCATGCTTTTTTCTCCTGATTAATCACGTCGCGAATACGGCGTGCCACAATCTCCAGTTGCGCCTGATTTACGCTGCGGACATCCGCCTCAATAATGCCTTCGTTAGCTTTGTAGCCACGGAAATAGATGGCGTACTCACCCTGTTTGAGGGCTTCCACCAGATCGCCGGTGGCAATGCCGGTCACGGCCTCATCGAATTTAATTTCCGTTCGCGCGATATCGCGTCCGGCGCTGTCCCACACCACGCGGGCGCTCACGCCATTAAGCGCATTCAGCGCACCAATAAACGGCGTCATTTTTTCGACCATCTCCGCACCGCTCTCTTTCTGCGCGTTCAGGTAGAGTTCGATGGCGCAGGTCAGCCCGAGGATGCCCTCTTTACCGACTTTCATGGCGCGGCCAATGCCCGCCGTCTGGCGTTTCACCCACTCGACGTACTGAGTTTTACCGATCACCAGACCGCTGGTCGGCCCTTCAATCGCTTTCGCGCCGCTGTAGATCACCAGATCCGCGCCGACGCGGTAGTAACACTGCAAATCCTCTTCTGCCGCCGCATCCACAATCAACGGTAAATTGTGCGTGCGCGCGACTACCGCCGCCTGCTCTACGCTGAGCATGCTTTTCTGCACGCAGTGGTGAGATTTGATATAGAGGATCGCCGCCGTGCGCGGGGTGATCGCCGCCGCAAGCTGCGCTGCGGAACATTCGTTGGCATAACCGGCTTCGACCAGCTTACCGCCGCCCAGCGCCACCATCGTGCCAACCGGCGCGCCAAAGTTAACGTTGTGCCCTTTCGGCAATACAATTTCGTTATTCTCGATCGGGGTAACATGCAGGTTTTCCAGCAGCCAGTCGCTGTCCTGAACCAGTACCGCCGCTACCGACTGGGCAATCCCCGCCGAGGCGCAGGAGACGACCGTCGCCCCTTCTACATCCAGCAGTTTTGCAATGTACTCCCCGGTTTTATTGACCAGATCTTTCATCTCAAAGTACTGGTTCATGCCATCCATTGCCGCCTGCACCACTTCCGGGCGCGGGGTGGAAACACCGAGCGCGGTCATGCGCCCTGATGTATTAATCACTTGTTTCAGATTGTATTTTTCATAAATCGAAGTCACGTTCAGCACTCCCTTGTTCGGTTACATAGCCCTTACCCGCACGGATGGCGGCAAGCGGCACCAGCAATTTTTCAGCCTGTAAGCTGTCGTTTTCAGCGTCCACCAGCACGGTTGGCTGACGCCTGAGCGTAAAGAGAGTCAAGTCGGCGTCCAGACCTGGCTCAAGGCGGCCCTTGCTTTTCAGGTTCAGGCCATCAGCGGCATTTGCCGTCACACAGTCGATGACCTGTGGCAGCGTCATGCCGATGGCGAGGAATTTCGACATCACGTTGGCAAGCGAATAAACCGGGCCATTGATGCGGTTACGACAGTAAATATCCGAGCTGATGGTGTGCGGTAAAATACCTAAGCTAATCGCGCGCTGCGCGACCGCAAAGCTCAGGCTGGCAGTGCCGTGACCAACGTCCAGGCGCACGCCGCGCTGTAGCGCCCGGGTGATTGACGCGCGCAGCTCGCCGCCCGGCGTCAGAATGCGATTAGGTTTGCCGTTATAGCAGTGAGTGATGATATCGCCCGCCGTCAGACGCTCAGCGATCTCATCCAGATCCGGCGGGTTGTTGCCGATGTGTACCATCAACGGCAGATCGCCGTTCTCTTTCTGCATCGCTTTGGCGCATTCCAGCGGCGTAATGCCGTTCTCACCCACCACGCTGCTGCTCATTCGCGCCTTCAGGCCCACAATGAAATTCGGATGGCGTTTCACCGCCTGTTTCACGGCGTCCGCATCGACATTGGCCATATTCGCCAGTTCGTTTTGTGCGATCAGTCCTACGCGGGAGATATTCAGCAACGCATAAACTTCAGTGGCTGCTTCACGGGTCAGCGTGTAGAAATCATCAATGTCGTCTGCACCGGTACTGCCCGCATCAACAACGGTGGTAACGCCTGTCGCAATACCGACGCTGTCCGGCTCATCGTGATAAATCGGGGATTTCGGATAGCAGTGGACGTGGGAATCAATCCACCCTGCGCTAACGTAATACTCGCCGCGCAGATCGACGGTTTTCGCCGCCGGTTGCTGGATATTGCCCAACGCGGCAATTTTGCCGTCCTTCAGGGCGATATCGCTCACCGTATCGTCAACCAGACGCGCACGGCGCAGGAGTAAATCATACATCGCTCTCTCCTTTGCCGGATGGCGGCGTAACCGCCTTATCCGGCCTACAAATCAACAGTTAGCTAATGGCAATCGGGAAGATCGAACCTAAAATCATGGCGCCGAGGATCGCGCCGCCGGTGATCGGCTTCTGCCAGAGATAGAACAGCAACGCCCCCAGCAAAGAACCCACGCCGATTGGAATCGAGGCGGTCATCGCGCTGAGGATGATCAGCGGCCCCAGGAAGCGGCCTGACGCATTACCCGCCCCCATCATCACGTCCGCCCCGTAGGTGGAGTCGCTCTGATTGATGGTGAACTTACGCGCCAGAATGATGACGTAGCCAATTGCCAGACCAATCACCAGACCGGTGATTAACGAGGCGACAAAGTTAGCGACCGGGAAAACGATCCCTGCGCCCAGCAGCAGCGCCGGAACCCCAAGACCGACGCCGGTCTGGATCGCCCCGCCGATGTCCAGAATCCCCACCAGCGACCCTTCGATAATGCGGGCAAACAGGAAGCTTGCGCCAAACGCGGCCACCGCACCGTAAACGCCGGTGTCCATCCCCGCTTTCAGCATTGCCACAAAGGCCACTTCGTTAAACGCGCCGATACCGTACAGGTAGTACATATGCGTCCCGGCAAAAACGCCGGATGAGAGCAGGCCTACAAAGATCGGGAACGACCAGTCGGCATACCAAAAACCTTTATTCTGTTCCATTATGATGGCCTCCGTTATTTGCCGCTGAGCGAGCCGTGGATCAGTTCGAGCCAGTTCGGCACGGTCATATTGAAGGATTCGATCATCTTCATATCGAAGCCGCGGAAGAAGCCGCTCAGGACAAACAGCGCCACAATGGCGACCATCATCACTTTGGTGACGTGGTTCCAGCCGCTCTCTTCAACGCCTTTGCCGATCAGAATACCCAGCACCAGACCCGGAACGGCGTTACCCATGATCAGTTGCGCCGCGCCGCCAAACACGGTGGCCCAGAAGCCTGATTTTTTCCCGGCGTCGATCGCCGCCAGCCAGAAGATAACCGGCATCACGGTATTCACCAGCAGGTTAGCCGCAGGCACCAATACCTTAACGGCGGTGACCTGCAACGCTTCCGGTACGGAAGAGGCGGTAAGGTTGAGGAAGGTCACGACAATCATGCCGATGATGCCGCAGGCAATCGCCATTTTCTTCGGATCGTGCAGCGTCTCGCCGACATTGCGATTTTTGATCATCAACGCTGCCGCGCCCCAGTTCGGGATGATGCGGTGATCGACATCCTGCGTGAACGAACCCGCCGCAACGGATGAGGCCCAGGCGTTGAAGAAGAAGCCCAGACCGAAGGAGAAGTGAGAAGCCGGGTCCCCTTCACAGGAGTTCAGTTCCCCCAATGTACGAAACGCGCCCATACCCTGTGTAGTCGGCGCATGAAACATGCGTGCAGCCCCGGCGCCCACACCGACGCCGACCAGGCCACCAATGATGAGCGATTTTATTAATATTATCAGGAACATATTTATGCCTTTTAATAAAGAATCAGCGTTGCGCGACGAAGTCCACCTTGTCGAGATTGATGGCAGTCACGTTGACGGTCACTTCCAGCTCCACGCTGTAGGTGCGTCTTTCCCGGCGCAAAAAGACAAATAAAAACGCTTCTTTGCGCACCGTTTCACGCGCTTGAACAACCTGCACATCCTGTGGCTCAATACGCAATAAAATATGCGGCGATGCTTTCATCACCGCGCCCTGAACGTGGTTCAGGGCATCGGCAAAGGCGCGCGCTTTAGCTTCGCCTTTACCGGTGACTCTCACCGTAGTGGTGAATTGTTCTTTCATACTTAAGCGCCGTATTTCTTCTGCCACGCCTGAACCAGACGCTCGCCAAGTTCTTCTTTATCCATAAAGCCGAATCCCAGCACGTTGCAGCCTTCGTTGATAGCCGTGACGCCTTCATCCACAGAGCGCATCCCGTATTTGGCTTTGTAGCCATACTTGTTTTGCGCCGTGATGGCGCCCGCGCCGCCGCTACCGCAAAAAGAGATGCCAAAGGTGGCGTTTTCCGCTTTCATCACGTCGCCCAGCTTCATATCCGCCGCCACGCCCGGCACCACCACCGCACGACCACCGGCTTTTTCCACACCTGCCGCCACTTTCTGGCCCTTACCCAGACGATCGCCAATTACGACTGTAATCTGTTCCATTTTTTGCTCCTTAAAGGTTGTCTTTCGCGACTTCGAAATGTACTGACAGCAGCCAGGCTTCTTCCTCTGGAAGGTTGCCAAACGCCGCCACGATGTCGCGGGCAAGTGCCATTGATTCGGCTGAAATTTCATCAAATAAACTGGCATCCACTTCCGGCAAAGGCTCGCCGGTCACTGACCGGTGCGCCATGGCGCGAACATGAGACGTCAGCATTTGTTCCTGTACGGCGTTGGGAATGATGTGATGTTCGCTGAGTAAGGCATACACCTGCGCCAGCATGCGATCGGCCAGTTCACCGATCTCCGTCACCTGCTCCCCCATGTCGTTCATTACTGCTCCGTTATTCACTCGTCTTACCCCGTTAATGGCTCTGGGTTAAAACTAACGGCAGGGGTTAAAAGTTTGTAGCGAGTTGTTTTCCACTTCGAAGTGGAAAGGCGAGTGGCGACAGTGATCTGTTCCACAGAAAAGGGGGATTTGGCGATTTATCGCTGAAAAACTGTGACATACGTCGCAAGGAAAGGCGGAAAAATCGATGAGAAAAAGCACATTCGCGCGATCGCCGAATGTGAAAAAGTGTGACGGGAATAGGGATTACTTATGGCCCAGGGGAAATGCCGGATGACGACGCTATGCGTCTTATCCGGCCTACATCGCTAATTCAAGTTACAGGGCAAGAACGACAAAGACGCGCTCGTCCTGCAACCTGAAAACAAACGAGTGCTACTGCCCGGCGATTTTCATCTCCGGTAACAGCACGGAACCACACTGTATATTGCTACGCGTTTCAATATCGTTACCCACAGTGACGATATTGCGCCACATCTCTTTTAAATTCCCGGCGATGGTGATCTCGCTGACCGGATACTGGATCTCGCCGTTCTCAACCCAGAAACCGGCCGCGCCACGGGAGTAGTCGCCAGTAATGCCGCTCACTCCCTGGCCCATGAGTTCAGTAACGACCAGACCGGTGCCCATCTCTTTGAGCAGTTGTTCAAAGCTCAGCCCCTGCCCGGCAATGCGCCAGTTATGGATGCCGCCCGCGTGCCCGGTGCTTTTCAGCCCCAGTTTGCGCGCGGAATAGTTGGTCAGCAGCCACTGGGTCAGCACGCCGTCTTTCACAATGTCGCGACGCTCTGTGCGCACACCTTCGCTGTCGAACGGCGAAGAGGCCAGCCCTTTCAGCAGATGCGGGTGTTCTTCGATGGTCAGCCATTCCGGCAGAATCTGTTTACCCAGCGAGTCGAGCAGGAAGGTCGATTTACGGTATACCGAGCCGCCCGCAATCGCGCCGACCAGGTGACCAAACAACCCGGTCGCCACTTCATTCGCGAAAATCACCGGCGCTTTCATGGTCGAGAGTTTGAGCGGTGCCAGGCGAGATAACGTACGGCGCGCGCACTCCGCGCCCACCCATTCCGGCGTTTGCAGATCGCCTAACGCGCGGCCAATGGTGTAGGCGTAATCACGCTCCATGTCGCCCTTTTCTTCGGCGATGACACAGCTTGAGAGCGAATGGCGCGTGGAGCAGTACCCCTGCAACATGCCGTGGCTGTTGCCGAACACTTTGATGCCGTAATGGCTGTTAAAGCTGCCGCCTTCGGTGTTGGTGATACGTTTATCCGCCTGTAACGACGCCTGTTCCGCGCGAGCAGCCAGATCAATGGCCTCATCCGGGGTCACTTCCGCCGGGTGGAACAGGTCGAGATCCGGCGCCTCAAAGGCCAGCAGATCTTTATCAGCCACGCCCGCGCACGGGTCCGGCGAGGTATAGCGAGCAATATCCAGCGCCGCCTGTACGGTACGGGCAATCGCCTGCGGGCTTAAATCAGTGGATGACGCGCTGCCTTTACGGTTCTGGTGATAAACGGTGATCCCCAGCGCGCCGTCACTATTAAATTCTACGTTCTCCACTTCACCATAACGGGTGCTGACGCTGATGCCGGTGGTCTTGCTGACAGAGACTTCCGCGCCGTCTGATTTGCCTGAGGCGAGCTCCAGGGCTGTCGAGACCGCTTCTTCCAGAATCTTACGCTGCGCTTCAACTTGTGAGATTACTTTCATCGCAAATGCCATACTGTAGAGAGAGTTTCTCTGAAGTCTAACAGAGAACCGTTTTTCAGTGCGCATCTTAACTGGTAACATTAGCCTCTTTTTTTAAGGAGCCTGACATGACAAAGCAGCCCGAAGACTGGCTCGACGACGTTCCCGGTGATGACATCGAAGACGAAGACGATGAAATTATCTGGGTCAGCAAAAGTGAAATTAAACGCGATGCCGAGGAGTTAAAACGCCTGGGCGCGGAAATTGTGGATCTGGGGAAAAACGCGCTGGATAAGATCCCGCTTGATGCGGATCTGCGCGCCGCCATTGAGCTGGCCCAGCGTATTAAGATGGAAGGCCGACGCCGTCAGTTGCAGCTGATCGGTAAGATGCTGCGTCAACGCGACGTTGAACCTATTCGTCAGGCGCTGGATAAGCTGAAAAACCGCCACAACCAGCAGGTGGTGCTGTTCCATAAGCTTGAGCAACTGCGCGATCGCCTGATCGTTGAAGGTGATGATGCGGTGGAAGAAGTGCTGAGCCTGTGGCCGAATGCCGACCGTCAGCAGCTTCGCTCGCTGATCCGCAACGCGAAGAAAGAGAAAGAAGGCAATAAGCCGCCGAAGTCGGCGCGGCAGATCTTCCAGTATCTGCGTGAGCTGGCGGAAAACGAAGAGTAATGCGTACGTAAGTTAAGTGTGCCGGATGGCGACGCAATGTGTCCTATCCGGCCTACAGCCTGGTGCATTTGGTATTGCCGGATGGCGACGCAAAACGTCTTATCCGGCCTACAGCCTGGTGCATTGGTATTTGCCGGATGGCGACGCAATGCGTCTTATCCGGCCTACAGATTGTAGGCCCGGTAAGCGCAGCGCCACCGGGCATATGATTACTCCGCCGCCTCCGCCTTTTTCGCCAGGCCATCCAACAGTTTTTGATGGATGCCGCCGAACCCGCCGTTGCTCATCACCAGAATATGATCGCCAGGCTGCGCGGTTTTCACCACCATGTCGGCCAGCGCGTCCACATCTCCGCTCCAGTGCGCAGGCTGAACACAGGCATCCGCGACTTCCGCCACCTGCCACGGAATATGCTGCGGTTGCAACAAGAACACTTCATCCGCACGCCCTAACGACGGAGCCAGATCGTCTTTGCAAAGACCCATCTTCATGGTGTTGGAGCGCGGTTCCAGCACCGCAAGAATACGTGCCGTACCGCCCACTTTACTGCGCAACGCCGCAAGCGTCGCCAGAATCGCCGTCGGGTGGTGAGCGAAATCGTCATACACCGTCACACCGTTGGCTTCACCGCGCAGCTCCAGACGACGACGGGCGTTGATGAACGATCCCAACGCGTTAGCCGCATCCGCAGGCATTACGCCAACATGACGAGCGGCGGCAATCGCCATCAGCCCGTTATTCATATTGTGTTCACCGACCAGCGACCACTTCACTTCACCGGCTTTTTCACCGTCCAGCCACACTTCCCAAACGGATGCATCCGCGTTCAGTTTCTTCGCCTGCCAGTGCCCCTGCTCGCCCACCAGCTCCTGCTCGCTCCAGCAGCCCATCGCGATCGTCTGCTTCAGGTTGATGTCGTGTTCCGGGAAAATAATACGCCCTTGCCCCGGCACGATGCGCACCAGGTGGTGGAACTGCTTCTGAATCGCTTTCAGATCGTCAAAGATGTCCGCATGGTCGAACTCAAGGTTGTTGAGGATCAGCGTGCGCGGGCAGTAATGCACAAACTTGGAACGCTTATCGAAGAACGCGCAGTCGTACTCATCCGCCTCAATGACGAAGAAGTGACTTTCACCCAGACGGGCAGAAACGTCGAAATTGCCCGGAACGCCGCCAATCACGAAGCCCGGCTGATAACCGCAGGCTTCCAGAATCCAGGTCGCCATGCCTGCCGTGGTGGTTTTACCGTGCGTACCGGCTACGGCCAGCACCCAGCGATCGCGCAGAACAAAGTCATGCAGCCACTGCGGGCCGGACATATACGGAATGTTCTTTTCCAGCACCGCTTCAACACACGGATTTCCACGGGTCATGGCATTGCCGATGATCACCAGGTCTGGCTGTGGGTCGAGCTGGCTGGCGTCGTAACCCTGAATTAAATCAATGCCCTGCTTCTCAAGCAGGGTGCTCATCGGCGGATACACATTGGCGTCCGAACCCGTTACTTCATGACCGAGCGAGCGCGCCAGCATCGCCAGACCGCCCATGAAAGTGCCACAAATTCCCAAAATATGAATGCGCATACGTCACTACCCTTTTTTAATCTGGGGGCCATTTTACGCACATGTCAGGCAAGTGAGAAACGCATTTCAGGATATTCCGTACTTTGCTGGCGCGATTCACCTGAGCGCGGCCGCTGAAATATTTGTTAAGATTGTTACGGTCGCTTTACTCCATATCAATTGCAGGGAAAGTGTTATGAAAACGTTAGGTGAATTTATTGTCGAAAAGCAGCACGAGTTCTCTCATGCTACCGGTGAGCTCACTGCTTTGTTGTCGGCAATAAAGCTGGGCGCCAAGATCATCCACCGCGATATCAACAAAGCCGGTCTGGTCGATATCCTGGGTGCCAGCGGTGCTGAGAACGTGCAGGGCGAGGTTCAGCAGAAACTCGACCTGTTCGCGAACGAAAAACTGAAAGCTGCACTGAAGGCGCGCGATATTGTGGCGGGCATCGCTTCTGAAGAAGAAGATGAAATTGTCGTCTTTGAAGGCTGCGAACACGCGAAATACGTGGTGCTGATGGACCCACTGGATGGCTCGTCCAACATCGATGTTAACGTCTCTGTCGGTACTATTTTCTCTATCTACCGCCGCGTAACGCCTGTCGGTACGCCGGTGACGGAAGAAGATTTCCTGCAACCGGGCAACAAGCAGGTGGCTGCGGGTTATGTGGTCTACGGCTCTTCAACCATGCTGGTTTACACCACCGGCTGCGGCGTACACGCCTTCACCTACGATCCGTCGCTGGGCGTTTTCTGCCTGTGCCAGGAGCGTATGCGCTTCCCGGAGAAGGGTAACACCTACTCCATTAACGAAGGCAACTACATCAAATTCCCGAATGGCGTGAAGAAGTACATTAAGTTCTGCCAGGAAGAGGACAAGTCCACGAATCGCCCGTACACCTCGCGCTATATTGGCTCCCTGGTGGCGGATTTCCACCGCAACCTGCTGAAAGGCGGGATCTACCTCTACCCGAGCACCGCCAGCCACCCGGAAGGGAAACTGCGTCTGCTGTACGAATGCAACCCGATGGCCTTCCTGGCTGAGCAGGCGGGCGGCAAAGCGAGCGACGGTAAAGAGCGCATTCTGGATATTACGCCGGAAAGCCTGCACCAGCGCCGTCCGTTCTTCGTCGGCACCGATCATATGGTGGAAGACGTAGAACGCTTCATCCGCGAGTTCCCGGACGCATAATTATCATTAATCGCACGGATGTAGGCCGGATAAAACGCGCAGCGTTGCCATCCGGCAATTATTTATTGCCTGATGACGGCTTCGCCTTATCCGGCCTACGTTCGGTTACGCTGCCTGTAGCTTAAATACGGCCATCGCCTCCAGCAGCGCATGGGACTGTTCTTCCAGCGAACGGGTGGCTGCGGAAGATTGCTGTACCAGCGCCGCGTTCTGCTGTGCGGTTTCATCCATCTGACTGACCGCGATATTCACCTGCTCAATGCCCCGGCTCTGTTCCTGAGAAGCACTGGCAATCTCACGCATCAGTTTGGTCATGCGCATCACTTCTGTCGCAATCTCATCCATCGTTTCACCGGCCTGCATCGCCAGATCGCTGCCCTCTCCGACATGCGTTTGCGAGTCGCTGATGAGCGCGCGGATCTCTTTCGCGGCATCGGCGCTGCGGCTGGCGAGATTACGCACCTCACCGGCAACCACCGCAAAACCGCGCCCCTGTTCACCAGCGCGCGCCGCTTCAACGGAGGCATTCAGCGCCAGAATATTGGTCTGGAAAGCGATGCCGTCAATTACGCCGAGAATATCGGCGATACGGTCAGAACTGCCGGAAATATCACGCATTTTCTCAATGACATAACACACCATCTCGCTGCCGCGATCGGCGGTGTCCGAGACTGATTTCGCCAGTTGGTGCGCCTGATCGGCATTTTCAGCGTTCAGTTTCACCGTCGCAGTCAGCTCTTCCATGCTGGCGGCTGTCTGTTCCAGCGAGGTGGCCGTAGACTCCGTGCGTTGCGCCAGATGCAGGTTGCCCGCCGTCAGTTCACGGCTGCCGGTATCAATTTGCGTGCTGGCGTCACGAACGCGTACCACGGATTCACTCAGCGCCGCACGCATCTCTTCAAGGGCGGTATTCAGACGGTTAAATTCAGAACTGGCAAAATGGCTTACCGTCGGCGATAAATCCCCTGTCGCCAGACGCTCCAGTTGCTCAACAACATTATCAAGAGGTTTCAGGAGCTTATTACGCAACATCAGCCATACCAGCGCCAGCAGGCCGATGGCGGCCAGCGTCGCCCCCGTCATCACCCCATAATAGACCCAGGAAGTGATAATACGGGTGGAGGCGTAGAGCCCCATACCGCCCGTCAGCAACAGGAGCAGGGTAAGTAAAGACAGTAAAACCAGTAAACTTGTACGAATAGAGAGGGATTTTGGCATCGTTATCTTTCCGGTTGTAGGGATATAGAATCTATCGACTACAACCGGAAAAAGTTTATACGTTTCAGGAAATTCAATATGTTACTTCGGTGTTGCGGCTGTGTTGACACGCGTAACCGGAGAACTCTGGCGATTCTCCCACAGCACCGTCAGACCACGCTGCAATGCAATAAAAATAAACAACAAAATCCCGATAGCGATCTTCGTCCACCAGGAACTCAGCGTGCCATCGAAGTTAATATAGGTCTGGATCAGCCCCTGGATCGCCACGCCGAACAGCGTACCTAACACCGTCCCCACGCCTCCGCTCAGCAACGTACCGCCAATCACCACCGATGCGATGGCATCCAGCTCAACGCCAACGCCCGCCAGCGCATAACCGGCCTGGGTATAAATGGAGAAAACAATACCCGCCAGCGTCGCAAGCCCGGTGGAGAGCATATAAATACGGATGGTGGTGCTGCGCGTCGAAATCCCCATCAGGTTCGCCGACGCCGCATTTCCGCCAATGGCGTAAACCTGATTACCAAACCGCGTACGGTGCGCGAGGAAAATGCCGATCACCACCACCGCCAGCATCAGCAGCCCCATTGCGCTCAGACGCCCGCCGCCGGGGATTTTCCATGCCAGGCTGGAGAGCGTATCGTAAATCGGGTGGTTAATCGGAATCGACTCCTCAGACACCAGGTAGCTGACGCCACGCAGAAAAAACATCCCCGCCAGCGTAATGATAAACGCCGGAATCTTCAACGCATCAATCAGCAGCCCCATAAATGCCCCGAACGCACAGCCCATCGCCAGTACCAGCGGGAAGGCCAGCAGCGGCGAGATTCCCCAGTAGCCAATGGCCTTCGCCAGAAAAACGCCGGTAAACGCGATCACCGATCCCACGGACAGATCGATGCCGCCGGAGAGGATCACGAAGGTCATGCCGACCGCGATAATCCCGAGGAAAGCGTTATCGGTCAGGATGTTGCAGATAACCCGGGTTGAGGCGAAACCGGGGAACTGCGTCAGGCAATAGAGGTAGCCCAGCACAAAAACCCCGAGGGTGATCATCAACGGTAAGTTACGTTTTATCACGACCACGCACTCCTTTTATCAGACTGATAAAGCGCTGCGACTGCACAATCAGCACGCATAACACCACGATGGCTTTGACGACCTGGTTCATCTCCGGCGGAAAGCCTGACAGCAGGATGCCGGTATTCATCCCCTGGATAATCAATGCGCCCACGACCGACAGCAGCAGGTTAAAGCGCCCGCCCATCAGCGAGCCGCCGCCAATAACCACGGCCAGAATGGCGTCCAGTTCCAGCCAGAGTCCGGCGTTGTTGGCGTCCGCACCGCGAATATCCGCCGTGATGATGATGCCCGCAATCGCCGCGCACAGGCCGCTCAGAACATAGGTGAGCATGACGATAATGCGGGTGTTCACCCCGGCATTTTTCGCCGCCCGAATGTTGATTCCCACCGCTTCAATGAACATCCCCAGCGCCGTTTTACGGGTCAGCAGCCAGAACACCACCAGGGTAAGCAGCGCGATAATCACAGGCGTCGGAAACAGCAGCAGCGAACCGCTGCCGAACCACGATAAGTTGGGTGAGTTAAAGGTGACGATCTGCCCGGAGGTGATGAGTTGCGCCACGCCACGTCCGGCCACCATCAGAATGAGCGTGGCGACAAACGGCTGAATTTTAAGGATCGCCACCAGAATACCATTCCACAAGCCCGCCAGTACGCCTGTTCCCAGCGCCGCGAGCAGCACCACCGGTAAGCTGTGCCCGGCCACCGTCATGGCGGCAGTGGTCGCCCCGGCAATCGCCATTACCGCCCCGACGGAGAGATCGATACCGCCAGTGGCGATCACCAGCGTCATCCCAATCGCCAGCAGCGCAACGGGAGCCGCGCGGTTAAGAATGTCAATCGGGCTGCCGAACAGGCGACCATCCTGCAAAATCACCTGCCAGAAATGCGGCGCCACCAGGCTGTCCACCAACAGCACCAGCAGCAACGCCACGATCTGCGGCATACCTGTCGGCCAGCGAAAACGTCGCTTCGGCGGTGTGGTTTGCGGGAGAGACTGAGGCATCACACTATTCTCCTTACGCCGCAATGGCGTTCATGATCGCCGGAACGGACAGTTCCGCCAGCGGGATCTCCGCCACCTGTTTACGATCGCGCATGATGATCACCCGATCGGCATAGCCCACCAGTTCCTCCAGTTCAGAGGAGATGACCAGCAGCGCCAGCCCGTCCGCACACAGCGTTTCAATCAGGCGGATGATCTCCGCATGCGCCCCAACGTCGATGCCGCGTGTCGGTTCATCCAGGATCAGGAACTGCGGTTTGGTCAGCAACCAGCGCGACAGCAACACTTTTTGCTGATTGCCGCCGGAGAGAAATTCAATCGGCTGTTCCGCACTGGGGGTACGAATGCCCAACTGGCGGATAAAACGCTCGGCAATCTCCTGCTGTTCTCTGCGGGAAATCGGCCGCAGCCAGCCTCGCTGCGCCTGTAGCGCCAGAATGATATTTTCCCGTACCGATGCGGCGGCAATAATGCCGTCCGTTTTCCTGTCTTCCGGGCAAAAGCCGATCCCAAGGCATGAAGCCTGATGCGGCGATCGCAGGATTTGCGGCTTACCTTTGATCGTCGCACTGCCGCTGTCGGCCGGTTTAATGCCAAAGATCACCTCTGCGGTTTCGGTACGCCCCGATCCCAACAGCCCTGCCAGACCGACGATCTCGCCGGGGCGGACTTCCAGGCTGAACGGCGAGATGGTGCCTTTCCTGCCGTAATCTTTAAAGGCAGCCACCGGTTTATCGCTCAGCAAGGTGCGCCCCGCCCGCTGTAGCGCATGGGTCTCCAGTTCGCGCCCCAGCATCATTTTCACCAGTTCGATCTGTGGAAGCTCACGGGTTTCGCGGCAGCCGACAAAGCTGCCGTTGCGTAACACGGTGATCCGATCGCTCACCTGATAAACCTGATCGAGAAAGTGCGTAACAAAGATCAGGCTGACGCCGCGATCGCGCAGATGGCGCATCAGGCCAAACAGCATCTCAACTTCCTGGGTGTCGAGGCTGGCGGTGGGTTCGTCGAGGATCAGGACTTTCGCGGAGAGATCGATGGCCCGGCAGATAGCGACAATCTGCTGCATTGCAACGGAAAAGCGGTTGAGCGGCTCACGCACATCCAGCGAAAAGCCGTAAGAGGCCATCAATTCTGTAGCGCGTTTCTCCATTTCTTTGCGCCGCAGCAGGCCAAAACGCCGGGGCTCACGACCGATAAACAGGTTATCCGCCACCGACATATTGGGCAGAAGGTTAACCTCCTGGTAGACGGTTCCGATCCCCAGTTGCTGGGCATGCGCGGTATTCTTCGGTGAAATCACCTGGCCTTCCAGCCAGATAGTGCCGCGATCGGCATGGTATACGCCGGTTAATGCTTTAATCAGCGTTGATTTTCCCGCCCCGTTTTCCCCGAGCAGCGCCATGATTTCGCCCCGGCGCAGGCTAAAATCGACGTTATCCAGCGCCTTAACGCCGGGAAAGAATTTACTGAGTCCCTCGGTACGGAGGATTTCCTGATTTTGGTCGATGGTCATGGCATTCCTCCGGTTCGAAAGCGCGGCCTTTCCGTAGGCCCGATAAGCGCAGCGCCATCAGGCAATAAATGCCGGATGGCGGCGTAACGCCTTATCCGGCCTACAGAAGACCGACAGCAAAATCAGTAGCCCATGTTTTTCTTCTTCTCTAACTCTTCTTTTGCGGTGTCAGGCAGGTACAGCGTCGATTTGGTGATGGTCAGCTTCTCAGGCATCGTGCCGTCTTTTTTGTATTTCTCCAGCGCATCGAAAGCGGGCCCGGCCATGTTCGGCGTCAGTTCAACGCTGGCGTTGGCTTCGCCATCAATCATCGCTTTATAGATATCCGGCACGCCGTCGATAGAGCCCGTCAGAATATCTTTGCCTGGCTTCAGGCCCGCTTCTTTAATCGCCTGGATCGCGCCGATCACCATGTCGTCGTTATGGGCGTAAACCATGCAGATGTTTTTGCCGTTGTTTTCCGCTTTGATAAAGCTCTCCATCACCTCTTTCCCTTTACTACGGGTAAAGTCGCCAGACTGAGAGCGGATGATTTTGATGTTTGGCGCTTTGGCGATGGCTTCGGCAAACCCTTTCTTACGGTCGATCGCCACGCTGGCCCCAACGGTGCCTTGCAGCTCAACAACGTTACACGGCTTGCCATCTACCTCTTTTACCAGCCAATCGCCGATCAATCTGCCTTCCAGCACGTTGTCGGCGGTGACGGTGGTCATATAGAGCGATTTGTCTTTAACATCAATGGAGCGGTCGAGCAGAAAGACCGGAATTTCCGCATCTTTGGCTTCTTTTAAGACCGGTTCCCAGCCTGTCGCGACCACTGGCGCAATAAAGATGGCGTCCACGCCCTGAGCGACAAATGAGCGTACGGCTTTAATCTGGTTTTCCTGTTTTTGCTGACCGTCGGCAATTTTCAGCGTGATGCCGCGTTTTTCGGCCTCGCTCTTCGCCACGTTGGTTTCGGCGGCGCGCCAGCCGGACTCAGAGCCGACCTGCGAAAATCCTACGGTTAAGGGGGCGGCCATTGCCATAGACGACATGGCTGCCGAAACTGCTGTGACTAAAAGTAAGCGCTTCCACATAATGATGTCCTCGTAGCCCAGGTTATTGTTGGGTGAAAAGCATTCGCGAGGAAAACTATAGACAATAGGTGATGTAACGGATTGCGTTACATCACACTTCAAAAAAGTAAATAAAAGGTTAATCACAACTTTGTAATCGCTTTCATTCGCCTATGAAAAAAGCAGCTGTTGTTATGGATTTTCCTGTCACGTAAACCGTCTGAAAATCGCAGCCGGAGGGGAAAGAAGACGAAAACAAGCGGAGACTTTCAGCGCGAGTTGGCTATAATACTCGCCACTTGTTTGCCATATATATTTAAAGGAAACAGACATGAGCTTACTCAACGTCCCTGCGGGTAAAGATCTGCCGGAAGATATCTACGTTGTTATTGAGATCCCGGCTAACGCAGATCCGATCAAATACGAAGTTGACAAAGAGAGCGGCGCACTGTTCGTTGACCGCTTCATGTCCACCGCGATGTTCTATCCGTGCAACTACGGCTACATCAACAACACCCTGTCTCTGGATGGCGATCCGGTAGACGTTCTGGTTCCGACGCCGTATCCGCTGCAACCGGGTGCTGTGATCCGTTGCCGTCCGGTTGGCGTTCTGAAAATGACCGACGAATCCGGTGAAGATGCGAAGCTGGTTGCCGTACCGCACACCAAACTGAGCAAAGAATACGATCACATCAACGACGTGAACGACCTGCCGGAACTGCTGAAAGCGCAGATCACGCACTTCTTCGAGCACTACAAAGACCTCGAAAAAGGCAAATGGGTGAAAGTTGACGGCTGGGACAACGCTGAAGCGGCTAAAGCTGAAATCGTTGCTTCCTTCGAGCGCGCAGCGAAGAAATAAGTTCGTTTTCGCTTGAGCTCAACGTAATTTTTCAAAAGCCCTCATATTTGTGAGGGCTTTTTTATGCCGGGTAAAACTGCCTAAGAGAGATTATCGACAAACCTTGTTTGCAGGAACGTCGAGTTTTTCTTTCAGTAAAATGTAATATCTTTATTTTCTGCACCAGAAAATGTTTCTGCATGTCTAAACTTGTAACCAGAAAAATAAGTCAATCGACGTCTCGCCACTGCTTGTTCAAACGAATGACTTCACTCAATAGTTCATTCTCATCCAGATCGCCATCATCCCTTAACTCAGGATCAGCGCAATAAGTATCTAAAGCTGTAAATACACGATCGATATACAATTGCGTTTTTTCATCAACTTTGATGATATCACTGGAGTCCCTGTAGCTTCTCCAGGCATCCATATATTCAATCTCAAATGCTAATGCTGATAAGTCTCCAGAAAGGAATTTATCTATTAACCTGAGTAAATTCATAACATCCCCCTTAGAACACATTCTCTAACGCCAGTAAATCATGCCGTTGTCTTTCAGACAGCTTCCAACCTGAGATAAAATTTCCATCAAAATCTGTCATTACATTAAGATTAGTTGATGGATTAAAATAGTGACAGACATCAGAATCCCATCGATACTTCCCCTTTATTTTAATAGTATCAACCATATCCATATGTTTCCTCACCGCATTTTCAAACGACACCAGATTTTGCTTATTAGTTGTACCAGAAATGCCAAAGTCTATAGCATGTTTAAATTTTTTCTGTAACTGCTTTGTAGAAAATTTAAAATCATTAAATCTTACAGCGGTCCTGGTTTCAATTCGCCTCGATTCCTCAAGTGCTCGAACCTCTGATTCTAACCCCACCCTCCCCAACCCATACACTGCGGCAATTGAGGCTGCCGTTATGGCAACACCGACTGTTTTCTCGTTAAGAATCTGATCGTAACCCTCAACAGCATCGCCACCCAGTTTCTCAGCGGTGTCCCTGAATCCCCCGACATTACCATTATAAATCCCCCCGGCCGCCAGCAGTCGCCCTACGCCAGCGCTGTTAAGGGTATGGGTATGAGTCTGGGCTTTCGGCGTTGGAACAAACAGCTTATTGTATTCCGCTGGTAGGGCAAGATAACTACACTCGGTATTGCTTATCAGATGTTTACTGAGAATATAATCATAATCAACAAATATTGTTTCTGTATCTATCTCGTCTTTTATAATGCGAAGCTGAATCCTTGATATTGAAGCGCCTCTGAGCTGAATATAATAATACTTCTCCCATTGACCATATCTATTTATGCGGTAAAACCAAAACGCCAGAAACAGGTTTTCATTGTTATTAATCGCATTAGCTAACAGCGGTGAACTTTTATCTATTTGCTTGCTGAATGTTAAGTTCTGTAGATTCGCACCTTTACCTGTATTCGTTACCCCCGAACTCAAAGAAAATACAAATATTTCATTCACATGATTTCGTTGCCAACGATTACCGACTGAATCAGTTGTGCCACATCCATCAGAAATATCACCTTGTTGCTCACCAATGAGTTTAAGATAAACAATATCACTCATCCATTACTATCCTTACCTGGATAATTATTTGGTAGAACAAGAATGCGACTGAAATAAAATTATTTCCGCTAGCGGGATCATATTACGCTATAATAATACAAAATAATATTTTAAGAAGAATAATAATTCACACTAATTAGTGTTTCATTTAATAAGCATTTTGCGTGATGAACAAAAAGATGAGTACGTCCTGATAATCCAGGACGACAGTTGGCACCACATAAAACAACGCCACCCGAAGGTGGCGTGTTTTTTATCAGCACTGGTCTCTGTCTAACCAGTTACCGCTTTCAATCAGCGTTAACCCTTCGACCGGACGTTGGTACACATACATCCATGCGCTTCCGTACGGTGTCTGGATTAACTGGCGTACATATTCGCCGCCCCTGGTGCGCAAGGCATCAAGTTCGGCCAGCGTGGCGTTATCAATACGATAAACTTCACCGTGTACCGATCCGTTTCCCGGAACTGCGCCTGGATAGTGGCCCAGGCTATACAACTGGTAGTTATCGATACTGTAATCGCCCAGCAACTGGGCGTTGGTCATCCAGTGGCTGTTGCCCTGTTTGCGTCGTAAACTGCCGTAAACAAATATTCGCATTGCTAAAACTCGAACTGATAGAGCAAATCAAGTGCCTGATCTACGCCAGACACTGCTTCCAGATATAGCTTAGGCATCAGGCGATAACGTAACGTGAGCGTCGCCAAAGAGTCAAATATACCCACACCATATTTCACTTGCAGACCTGGCAGCACATATCCGCTGACCACAACCTGGGATGAGTCGCCCACCCCTTGCGTGTCCAGCGCCAGATTGCTTACGCCAAATGTCTCCCCGATTTTACCCACAACCTGACCACTTTGTGCAACCCCCAGACCAACAAGCATTGAGGTCATCGCCGCACTGTCGCTCTGATCGCTCTCCAGCCCCTGGCCGCGCAGCAGGTAAGACAGCGCCTCCTGCTGGGACATCGCCGGGTCGGAGAAGATTTCCGCTTTCGGCTCATCTGCGGTGCCAGTCACGCGCACCCCGGCAATGACGTCGTTCTCCGTCGATTCAGGATTACGAATCGCCTCGATGTTGAGCAGCGGCTGATCCGGCGGGCCAGAGAACAACAGTTCCCCCTTACGCACGATCAGATCCTGACCATACGCATGGAAGCGCCCGTCAGGAATATTGATCTGCCCGTTAAGCCCCAGTCCCTGTTTGTCCTGCGCAACTTTCAGGTCGCCGGTCAGACGCGCTTTCAGGCCAAAGGCATCCATGCGGACGTTGTTCCCTACGTGGACAATCAGGTTGCTGTTGATCGGAATCGACGCGCTCTGCGGATTTTCAGGCTGTAGATCGTTATTGAGCATGACTTCATCACTGGAGACGCCTACCGCGCTTTCCGGCAGTTCATGCACCACGATACGCGCCCACGGCACATCCACGCGTCCATCCAGCGTGAACAGGCTCGGCGTCGCCTCAAAGACCACATCCGGGGAAACATCCAGCCGCACCATCGGCGGCACGGTGATACGCACGCGGCTGCCTTTCGCCGCCACGCGGGCGCGCCAGTTATCTATCTGGCTCCAGTCGGCGTCGCCGCTCAGATTAATTTGCCCCTGCTGTGTGCGCACCACGCCTTGCAGAGTTGAGCGCGTACCGTTGAAATTCATCGCCAGTTGGCTTGGCTGCATATCAAACGGCATAAAGTTGCCATCCACATCCAGGCCGCTCAGCTGTAGCTGACCAAACATCTGTGGGCTTTGCACGTCGCCCCCCAGACGCAGGTTTGCGTTCAACATGCCCGCCGCTTTTTCGCCGCGCGAGAAGACAGGGTTGACCATCGCCAGGTTGAAGTTGCGGATATTGACGTTACCGCCAATATTACGCCGCCCTTGCGGGTCGGTTATCTGTACCTGCCCGTCGAACTGGCCGTTATTGGTCAGACGGATCATCCAGCCTAATTGCGCCCGGTTATTGTGCAGATCGGCATTCAGGTTCAGCGTGTCAAAAGCCACCGGTAACGGCGCGTCATTGACCCGTTGCGTTACCTTCACGTTACGACCCGACAGCGTGACCTGCCCTTGCGGCAGCCCCTCTTTGGTGGTGTCCCACGCGACATCCGCTTTTCCGCTAAAGACGCCGCTGGCCTGCGTGGCATCCGGCATAAACGGCTTCAGCATCGCCAGATCGAAACGGTTGAGATTCACCACCGCCCGTCCTTCTGCCCCGGCATCGATTGTTTGCGGTACGCACAGCTCCGCATTCGGGTTCGTCCAGCAGTGCGGCCCGATGCTGATTTTCTGTTCCTGGTTACGGTAATCCAGCGCAATGGCGCGCGTCAGCGACCACGGCCCCACCGGCGTCTGGAAGCGCGTATTGCTGAGCGTGCCTTTCCAGCGCGCTTCTTTACGGTCAAAACTGCCCGCAAGCGCAAGCTGCCCGGAGACCGGCTCGCCCTGAATCCGCAGTTGCAGTTCATGCTGCTTTTCGCTGCCTTTGGCATTCAGGGTGACGAGGTTGATATTGACGTCCGGCTGCGTAATCCGCTCAACGCGAACGTCAAGATTCCCGGCGATCTGGTCGGTGGATTTGATGTCCCCCTCCACACGCACCTGCGCCACCGACAGCTCCTGCCAGCGTAATCCGCGCGCGTTGATATCCGCCAGCAGCTGCGGCGCATCGACCGTACCACGAACCTTCACCAGCCCTTTGGCGGTACCGCCCAGCCCCGGCAGCGCGTTATCCAGATTCGGCGCATCAATTGTGGCGTCGAGATTGAGATCCTTAATGCCCAGCTCGCCTTTCACATCGGCGCTATTGCGTCCCAGCTCCAGATGCAGACCCGGAATGACCCACTGCATGTAGCTGTTACCCTTCAGAGAGCCGTTAACATTGACCTTGTTCTGCTTCACGTTACCGGTCAGTTTCAGCTCAGGCACATCCATCTGCCAGCTGCCGCCATAGAGGCTTCCCCGGGTTTTGATCAGGCCATTAAGCGTAGAAGGCCAGTCCGGGATCTCTTTCGCCGTGTTGATGCCGTCCAGCGTCAGTTCGCCGCGCCAGCTGATCGCCTGCTGCCAGTCGACCAGCGCTTTCAGCTCGGCTTTCCCTTCCAGCGCCGCCACGGTGAGCTTATCGAGATTGATCTGCTGTTCGTTGCCTTTTGCATCCAGGGTAATGGTGGCGGGCGGAATGTCCTGCCCCTTCACCGCCGTGCGCATCGACAACGTGTAGTCGGTCATCTTGCCGGTAAGTTTGAGTTTGATATCGTCGGCCTGGAACTGCTTGTCGCCGGTAAACGGCCAGTAAACCTGGCGGCTTGCCACTTCAACGTTCAGCGGCAACCCGGCCTCGGCGAGGCGCGTCTGGGCGCGCAGATCCATATCCACCGGCCCGGAGAGGTTAACGCCGATCTCCAGTTGTTCACGCAGCGCGCCGCCTACCTTCAGCTTCACCTTTTCGCCTTTCAGTGGATCGATATTCAGCGTGCTGTTGAGGGTGATATCCACCGGCCACGAGTTGGTCAACTGCGCCGTTCCGGTCGCATTGACGGTGCCCTGGTTGGCGTCGATATCCAGCGCATCCAGTTTCATATTGCCGTCGATGCTGCTGACTTTCAGCAGCATGTTGCGCACCGTCAGGTCAGTATCGCCCGTCACGCGCAGCTGTTCGCCCTTAAACTCCTCAATATTAAGGTTGAGCGGCAGATGCACATCGGCCATCTCCGGCAACACGGGCTTTGAGAACAGATCTTTCAGCGTCTCGCCAAACGGCTTCTCATCCGGCTGGGGATGGTCAATCTTCGGTTCAACCACCTCTTCCTGCGCCACTTCCGCCACTTTTGGCAACGCGATTAGCAGCCCCTGTAGCGAAGTGGGCTTCAGAGTCAGGGTTTTCTCCTGCCAGTTAAGGCCGGAGGTGAAATCCATCACCGAGACGGTCGTATCATCAATTTTGAGATTGATATTGCTGAGCGCCACGCGTGAAAGCGTGATGGGATACGGCGTGGAAAGATTCAGCGGCCCGCTGTCCTCTTCTTCCTCCACCGGTTCGGAAGGCGGCATTTTTTTGCTGTCGATGGCGACGTTGATGTCCTTCAACGACAGATCGTTAACACACAGGCTGCTGTCCCACAGGCAGCCGAGTTTCACCGCCAGGTGGATTTCACCGGCATTCACCGCCACGCCGGGCTGATCGTAACGAATATTTTTCAGCGACAGGTCACGCCAGCCGCCAGTTACCTGACCGATCTCCAGCCCCGGCACCCAGCGGTTCGCCGCGTTAAAGACCAGATGCAGCCCCGTCGTGGTGCCCACCAGGAACGCCACGCTTCCCAGCAGCAGCAGAATAAAAATCAGTACGCCGAGGCTTATTTTCTTCCATAAACTCATAATTCAGGCCCCAGACCGATGTAAAACTGTAAACCGTGTTCGTCTTTGTCACCAACCGGCACGGCAAAATCGAGCTTGATCGGCCCGACCGGAGACTGCCAACGCACGCCAACCCCGGCGCCGGTTTTAAAGTCGCTCTTACGGATATCGCTGACGGCTTCGCCGCTGTCGACGAACATCGCCCCCCACCATTTTCCGGTCACGTTGTACTGGTATTCCAGCGAGCCCGTCACCAGCTTCGACGCCCCTTTCAGGTTGCCATCGCTGTCTTCCGGCGAGATAGATTTGTATTTATAACCGCGAATACTGCGATCGCCACCGGCGAAGAAACGCAAATCCGGCGGCACTTTGTCGAAATCGCCGGTCTCAATCCAGCCCAGGTTGCCGCGCATCACGAAGCGATGGCGATCGTACAGCGAGCGAATCCAGACGTTTTGCGCCTGAAATACCGAGAAATCCACGTCCGAACCCCAGGCGGTGTTCGAGTAATCGATGGAATAACGCTGGGAATCCCCCCACGTCGGCATCAGGCCGCCGCGCGATCGGGTACGGCTGATCATCACGCCCGGATAGAGCAGCATGGTGGTGTTGGTGACGTTACCCTGCGTAAAGTGGTCGAGACTCCAGCGCAGATTGATGGCGCGCTGCCAGCCGCTGGAAAGGTCCCAGTAGCGGGAAACGGCAAGCGTGGAGGAGTCCGCTTCGGTGTCGTTGAGATCGGTGCGCTTAATCCCCCCCTGAACCAGATAGTATTGTTCCAGCGGGTTCTTTAAGAGCGGCATTTTATAGCTGAAATCGACCTGCTGCTCTGGGGCGGAGATACTGGCGCTGGTGGTCAGGCTGTGGCCGTAGGAGTTCATCCACGGTTTTTTCCACGTCGCCTTCACACGCGGCCCGACGTCGGTAGAGTAGCCGACGCCCGTTTCAATGGTGTTTTCAGTACGTGGCGACATGACGCCGTGCAGCGGTAATACTTTGGTTTCGCGCGCTTTATCAAATTCAGGCGCGACGACGACCGAGTTAAACCAGCCGGTGGCCGACAGACGGCGGTTCAGCTCCGCCAGGTCTTTCGACTGGTAGTAATCTCCCTCTTTGAACGGGATCAGGTTTTGCAGATACTCGTCACGAATCTGCGAACCTTCGAAAGTGACCAGGCCAAAGCGATAGCGCTCGCCGCTGTTGTAATCAATGTCCCAGAACGCCTGGTGACGATCGAGCGACACGCCTAACTGGCTTTTATTAAATTCACTGTCGAAATAGCCTTTACGTAGCGCCACGCTGGTTAATGACTTTTTGAAGCCGTCATAGTCGCCATGATTCAGCACGGTTCCGATGGCCGGACGCGTTTTCAGCAAATCCAGATAATCCCTGTCGGTACGCGCGCCGCCGCGTAAAATCACTTCTGTTCCGCCGATGCGAACCGGTTCGCCTGGCGTCACTTTGGCGAGCAAGACCTGACGCCCCTTCTCCGGCGGCGGGCGCAGCTCAAAATCAATGGTCGGCTCGTAGTAGCCCAGCGCTTTTAACCCTTCGCGGATGGCATCATCAACGCGCGCGCGAAAACGCCGGTCCGGCGTCACTTCATCACTTTGAATCGTAGACAACTGCGCACGAACGTTTTTTTCCAGCTCGCCCGATAACCCCTCGACCTGTAAACGGACGTTTGCGGCTACGGCAGAACCGCTTAAGCACAGTAAGCTAACCCAGCATAACTGACGGATATATGGCACGTTTTCTCCTGAATATCCCTTATTCCCACCCCTGGAAGGAAATCACAATGCCGCTCCACGGCTTAACAAAAACCCAACAACCGGGATTGAAAAACAGACGACAACCCAAATATTTCTTATGTTTACTCTAGACGCATTCACTGTAACTATTGTGTGCAAAGACGCGTCTCGTTACAACCTTAACCCCAATTACTGATTTCGGGAGAATGGCCCATGAGTTTATTTGATAAAAAGCATCTTGTTTCACAAGCAGATGCCCTACCTGGACGCAATACCCCGATGCCAGTGGCAACTTTACATGCGGTAAACGGACACTCAATGACAAACGTGCCGGAAGGGATGGAAATTGCCCTCTTCGCCATGGGTTGCTTCTGGGGCGTCGAGCGTTTGTTCTGGCAATTACCCGGCGTTTACAGCACCGCAGCGGGATACACCGGCGGCTATACGCCAAACCCAACCTACCGGGAAGTCTGCTCCGGGCAAACCGGCCACGCCGAAGCGGTACGCGTCGTCTACGATCCGCAGGTTATCAGCTATGAACAATTGTTGCAGGTCTTCTGGGAAAATCACGATCCGGCGCAAGGTATGCAGCAGGGCAACGATCACGGAACGCAGTACCGCTCGGCGATTTATCCGTTAACGCCAGAGCAGAACGCCGCCGCACATGCCAGCCTGGCGCGTTTCCAGAGCGCGATGACTGCGGCAAACGACGATCGCCACATCACCACCGAGATCAACACCGCCACCCCGTTTTACTATGCCGAGGACGATCACCAGCAGTATCTGCACAAGAATCCGTATGGCTATTGCGGCATTGGCGGGATCGGCGTGTGCTTACCGCCGCAAGGTTAATTCAGCGCCTCTGGCGGCTTTACAGTTCCTTACGCTATACTAGCGACTGAAATTACCGGCCCACATCCTTCGGGCCGGTTTTCAATGTGTATATCACACGGATTTATCAACTTCCCCTTCCGAGGATCTGACCTGAACGGTCGGATAAGATATGTTAAACAGTATTTTAATTATACTCTGCCTGATCGCTGTGAGTGCGTTCTTCTCGATATCCGAGATCTCGCTTGCCGCTTCACGAAAGATAAAACTCAAGTTGCTGGCTGATGAAGGCAACATCAATGCACAACGCATCCTGAAAATGCAGGAAAACCCCGGGACGTTTTTTACCGTGGTGCAAATTGGCCTTAACGCTGTCGCCATTCTGGGCGGTATCGTCGGCGATGCCGCATTCTCTCCGGCCTTTCATTCGTTGTTCTCGAACTATATGTCGCCAGAACTCTCCGAGCAGTTAAGCTTCGTGCTCTCCTTCTCGTTAGTTACCGGTATGTTCATCCTGTTCGCCGATTTAACCCCGAAACGCATCGGTATGATTGCGCCAGAAGCCGTGGCTTTGCGTATCATCAACCCGATGCGCTTCTGCCTGTTCGTTTTCCGCCCCTTAGTGTGGTTCTTCAACGGCCTGGCAAACAGCATTTTCCGCCTGTTTAAAATCCCGATGGTGCGTAAAGACGATATCACCTCGGACGATATTTACGCCGTCGTGGAAGCCGGGGCGCTTGCTGGCGTGCTGCGTAAGCAGGAACACGAGCTGATTGAAAACGTGTTTGAGCTGGAATCGCGTACCGTGCCATCTTCCATGACGTCGCGTGAAAACATCATCTGGTTCGATCTGCACGAAGATGAGCAAAGCCTGAAAAATAAAGTCGCGGAACATCCGCACTCAAAATTCCTGGTGTGTAATGAAGATATCGATCACATCATCGGCTACGTTGATTCTAAAGATCTGCTCAACCGCGTTCTGGCAAACCAGAGTATGGCGCTTAACAGCGGCGTGCAGATCCGCAACACATTAATCGTGCCGGACACCCTGACCCTCTCTGAAGCGCTGGAAAGCTTTAAGACGGCGGGGGAAGACTTCGCGGTGATCATGAACGAATACGCGCTGGTGGTCGGGATTATCACGCTGAACGACGTGATGACCACGCTGATGGGCGACCTGGTCGGCCAGGGTCTGGAAGAACAAATCGTGGCGCGCGATGAAAACTCCTGGCTGATCGACGGCGGAACGCCGATTGACGACGTCATGCGCGTGCTGGATATCGATGAGTTCCCGCAGTCCGGCAACTACGAGACCATCGGCGGCTTTATGATGTTTATGCTGCGTAAAATCCCGAAACGCACCGACTCGGTGAAGTTCTCGGGCTATAAATTTGAGGTGGTGGATATCGACAACTACCGTATCGATCAGCTACTGGTAACGCGCCTCGACACTAAAACCAGCATCCTGGTCCCTAAACTGCCGGATAGCAAAGAGAAAGAAGAAGGCCCGGCATAAATGCCCGGCCCTGGAAACATCAACGGCTCCCAATGGGAGCCGTTTTTTTATACTACTTTAAACTACTGCATAGCACTTTGGTTAAGCCATCTCAGTTTGCAGACGCAGAACCTGACGGTTAACTTCGGACATCACAGACAAATGCTGCTTATCCTTCACTTTTGGGATAAGAATCTTGCCCTTATCAAACTCAAAAGCGCCAACGTCCTTGATATATAACCGTCCACGGAACAGGATCTTCACGTACTTCGCCACCTGTAGCGGGTTGTACCGTTGGAAAATTTTCATTGTTATCTCCTGCTGAGCGTTACGCCTTTGCGGTGCCACATTCGGCCCAGCTGTTCTAAGGCGCAAATTTTAATGCCATATGACTATAGACTATCTCTACGATGTTTCCAGTGTGTATAAGTTTATTTACCTTTTCATTACAGTTATTCAGAATTATCTATTCACCGATTCGCTGTCTTCAGTATAAGTCTTCATTTTTCGCAGGATTTGTGCGCCCGTCCGCAAACTGGCATCACGCTTGCGGGAAAAAGCATCATTCGCACATATGATTAAACCTCAGACCCAAGTGGTCGGATCACCTGCAAAAAATAAAGAAGGAAACCCCATGACCTTACGTAAACTGCTGGCGCTGTCGTGCCTGTTACTGCCGATGATGGCCTCCGCGCATAACTTTGAAACCCATCAGCGCGTATCACCGATTGGGATCGCCGATCGCGGCGAACTGATTCTTGATAACAACAAGTTTAGCTACAAAAGCTGGAATAGCGCGCAGCTCCCCGGGAAAGTTCGGGTGTTGCAGCACATCGCCGGGCGAACATCAGCGAAAGAGAAAAACGCCGCGCTGATAGAAGCGATTAAATCCGCGAATCTCCCGCATGACCGCTACCAGACGACCACTATCGTCAACACCGACGACGCGATTCCGGGCACCAGCATGTTTGTGCGCAGCAGCATCGAGAGCAATAAAAAACTCTATCCGTGGTCACAATTTATTGTCGACAGCAATGGCGTGGCGCGTAAGGCATGGCAGCTTGAAGAAGAGAGCTCCGCCATTGTGGTGCTCGATAAAGACGGGCGTATTCAGTATGCCAAAGACGGCGGGTTAAGCCCGGCAGAGGTGCAGCAGGTGATCGCCCTGCTGCATAAGTTGCTGAATAATTAATAGATAGAGACCCGGAAGCCGGGGTTAAGGAACGATTCACGCGGGGTATAGTCCAGGGGTTTCCCCTGCCAGTTGTGAACGTGCGCCCCGGCCGCAGCGGCAACGGCATGGCCTGCGGCAGTGTCCCAGACGCAGGTCGGCCCAAAGCGCGGATACAGCTGCGCCTGCCCTTCCGCCACCAGACAAAACTTCAGCGATGAGCCGATGGAGGTCGTCTGATGCTCGCCCAGCTGTTGCAGGTACTCTTGCAACTCGTTGTCGGCATGGGAGCGGCTAATCACCACCAGCGGCGGTCGCGCGTCGCGCACCTGAATCTGTTTACGCACGCCGCACTCTTCTTTCCAGGCTTTTCCTTCCGCAGCGCTGTACATCACTTTCATGACGGGCGCGTAGACCACGCCCAGAACCGGTTTACCTTTATCAATCAGCGCAATATTGACGGTAAACTCGCCGTTACGTTTGATGAACTCTTTGGTGCCGTCTAACGGGTCAACCAGCCAGTAGCGCTGCCAGTGCTGGCGCACATCCCAGGAGGGCGGATCTTCTTCCGACAAAACCGGGATATCCGGCGTCAGCGCCTGTAACCCTTCCAGTATCACCGCGTGGGCGGCAATATCCGCCGCAGTAACCGGAGAATCATCCTGCTTGTTGGTGATTTCAATCGGTTTGATTCCATCGTAGACCTGCATAATGGCATCGCCCGCATTCCGTGCAAGCTGGCATACATGTTCTAGCATTCTCCACCTCGTTTATGGCAGTGGCGTTTAACTCTTTGTTTTACTTATACCCCATCGTAAATGAATCCGCCATCTGTGATAGCGATTGCGGTTTTAATGGCTGAATTCATGTCATGATTCACAGTTCTGTAAGCAACAAGACTTATATACATTTTCTTTTGTGTTTCAGATCTAAAAAAGGATGCCCCTGATGATTAAGTTTAGCGCAACGCTCCTGGCCACGCTGATCGCCGCCAGCGTGAATGCGGCGACCGTCGATCTTCGGATTATGGAAACCACTGATTTGCATAGCAACATGATGGATTTCGATTATTACAAAGATACAGCGACCGAAAAATTCGGACTGGTACGCACAGCAAGTTTAATTAACGCCGCCAGAAATGAAGTCAAAAATAGCGTGCTGGTCGATAACGGCGATCTTATTCAGGGGAGTCCGCTGGGCGATTACATGGCGGCAAAGGGGCTGAAAGCTGGTGATATTCACCCTGTCTACAAAGCGTTGAATACGCTGGATTATGCGGTCGGCAACCTCGGTAACCATGAATTTAACTACGGTCTGGACTATCTGCATAAGGCGTTGGCGGGCGCGAAGTTTCCTTACGTGAATGCCAATATCATCGACGTTAAGACCAAAAAGCCGCTGTTTACGCCTTATCTGATCAAAGAGACTGACGTGGTCGATAAAGAGGGCAACACGCAGACGCTGAAAATTGGCTATATCGGTTTTGTCCCTCCGCAGATTATGACCTGGGATAAAGCCAACCTGAGCGGCAAAGTCACCGTCAACGACATTACCGAAACCGCTCGTCAGTATGTGCCGGAGATGCGCGCCAACGGCGCCGACGTTGTGGTGGTGATTGCCCACTCCGGGCTTTCCGCCGATCCGTACCAGACGATGGCGGAAAACTCCGTGTATTACCTGAGCGAAGTCCCCGGCGTTGACGCCATCATGTTCGGCCATGCGCACGCGGTCTTCCCTTCCAAAGATTTTGCCGATATCAACGGCGCGGATATCGCAAAAGGTACGCTTAACGGAGTACCGGCGGTCATGCCGGGTATGTGGGGCGATCATCTGGGCGTGGTGGATCTGGTGCTCAACAACGACAGCGGCAAATGGCAGGTGACCGATGCGAAAGCCGAAGCGCGGCCCATTTACGATGCCGCCGCGAAAAAATCGCTGGCCGCAGAAGATAAAAAACTGGTGGGTATCCTGAAAGCCGACCACGATGCCACCCGCGAGTTCGTTAGCAAACCGATCGGTAAGTCCGCCGATAACATGTACAGCTACCTGGCGCTGGTACAGGACGATCCTACCGTGCAGGTGGTGAACAACGCGCAGAAAGCGTATGTCGAACACTTTATTCAGGGCGACCCGGATCTGGCGAAACTGCCGGTACTCTCTGCCGCTGCGCCGTTTAAAGTCGGTGGACGTAAAAACGATCCTGCCAGCTTTGTTGAAGTGGAAAAAGGTCAGCTTACCTTCCGCAACGCCGCCGATCTTTACCTCTATCCGAATACGCTGGTCGTCGTAAAAGCCAGCGGCAAAGAGGTAAAAGAGTGGCTGGAATGTTCCGCCGGGCAGTTCAATCAGATTGATGTCCACAGCAGTAAACCGCAGTCATTGATCAACTGGGACGGTTTTCGCACCTATAACTTTGATGTGATTGACGGCGTGGAGTATCAGATTGATGTGTCGCAGCCTGCACGCTACGACGGCGAATGCCAGACGGTGAATCCGCAAGCGGAACGTATTAAAAATCTGACCTTCAACGGCAAGCCTGTCGATCCGAACGCCATGTTCCTGGTCGCGACCAATAACTATCGCGCCTACGGCGGCAAATTTGCCGGTACGGGCGACAGCCACATCGCTTTTGCATCACCGGATGAGAACCGCTCCGTGCTGGCGGCGTGGATTGGCGCGGAGTCGAAGCGTGCGGGGGAAATCCACCCGGCGGCGGACAACAACTGGCGTCTGGCGCCAGTTCACAGCGACACGAAACTGGATATCCGCTTCGAAACCTCGCCGTCCGATAAGGCTGCCGCGTTTATCAAAGAGAAGGGACAATATCCAATGAATAAAGTCGCTACCGATGACATCGGTTTTGCGATTTATCAGCTGGATTTGAGTAAGTAAAACCACGCCGGGTGGCAGCTTCGCCTTACCCGGCCTACGCGATCGACACGCCGTAGGCCGGATAAGCGCAGCGCTATCCGGCAAGCCGTTATGCCGCTCGCTCTTTCCGCTGTGCCAGCACCTGCGGCAAATTGAGTTCGATCCAGTCTGCCAGCGCGGCGACCTTCTCACTCACCTGTTCACCCAGCGTCGTCAGACTGTACTCCACATGCGGCGGCACCACCGGGTACGACACCCGATGAATAAATCCATCCTGCTCCAGCGCCTGTAATGACTGCGCCAGCATTTTTTCACTCACGCCGCCCATCTTGCGGCGTAAATCGCTGAAGCGGTGCGTTCCATCACGCAGTGCCACGAGAATTAATACGCCCCAGCGGCTGGTGACATGCTTTAACACCTCGCGAGAAGGACACTGCTCGGCAAACAAATTGCCATCGCGAAGCTGCTGAGAAAGCGTCGGGTTCGTCATCTTTACACTTACCTTTTTGTACGTACTTACTAAAAGTAAGTTTAAGTGCTAGCTTAATGAAACACAAGACGAACACAGGGAGATCCCCCATGATTGCAATTACCGGCGCGACCGGCCAACTGGGCCAACACGTTATCGATACCTTACTGAAAACCGTTCCTGCCAGCCAGATTGCGGCGATTGTCCGTAACCCCGCGAAAGCTGACGCGCTAACCCGACTGGGCGTTACCGTACGCCAGGCGGACTACAGCGACGAAGCCGCGTTCACGGCAGCGTTGCAGGGCATCGACAGATTGCTGCTGATCTCATCAAGCGAAGTCGGGCAACGTGCCGCTCAGCACCGCAACGTGATTAACGCGGCAATAGCTGCAAATGTGAAATTCATTGCCTATACCAGCCTGCTGCACGCGGACCGTTCCCCGCTGGGCCTGCATGTTGAACATGTGGAAACCGAAAAAATGCTGGCGGATTCAGGCATTCCTTACGCCCTGCTGCGCAACGGCTGGTACACCGAAAATTACCTGGCGAGCGCGCCAGCGGCCCTGGAGCACGGCGTCTTTATCGGCGCGGCCGGAGAAGGCAAAATCGCCTCTGCAACCCGTGCCGATTACGCTGCCGCAGCCGCTCGCGTCATCAGCGAAGAAGGCCATGCCGGTAAAGTGTATGAACTGGCAGGCGACGAAGGCTGGACGCTGAGCCAGTTAGCCGCCGAGCTGGCAAAACAGAGCGGGAAAAAGGTCGTCTATCAGAACCTGAATGAAGCCGATTTCGCCGCCGCGCTGAAAGGCGTGGGCCTGCCAGCGGGTCTGGCGGATATGCTGGCTGATTCTGACGCGGGCGCCGCAAAAGGCGGCCTGTTTGACGACAGCCATACTCTGAGCGCACTGCTCGGTCGCCCGACAACCTCGCTGGCGGAAAGCGTCAAAAGCATCCTGTAAGTGTTAAAAACAGGTTAATTGTTGTGGCATCCCTGCTGGCCATCTCTGATAATGAACAGATGGCTTTCAGGGAGAGACAACGTGCAAGGCGTACCCGAACAGTTTAGCGATGAGAAAGACAGCGCCCGCTTTCGCCATCTGGCGCAGGTGCCGGGGGTTGAGCTGTATCATGCGCATATCTCGCGTTACGCTTTCGAGCCTCACACCCACGAAGCCTTCGGTATCGGCGCGATTGAAGCCGGCGCCGAACGCTTTCGCTATCGCGGCACGCAGTACGTTGCCCCCGTTCACTCCGTTGTCACCATGAATCCCGATGAGCTGCATACCGGCGAAGCGGAAACCGCCGACGGCTGGCGCTATCGGATGATTTATCTCGATCCCGATCTGCTGGAAGAGGTGACCGGGGTTCGTCACTGGTGGTTTCATGAGGTCACGCGCCACGATCCGCTGCGCTCACGCCAGATCTGCACGCTGATCCACGGCCTGTGGCATACCGACGATCCGCTGGCGCAAAAAGGGCTGCTGCTCGATCTGATCGACACCTTCCAGCCGCTGGCGCGCCATGCGCCGGAAGTGCGGGAAGGCGGGCATCGCTTTGAGCGCGTGCGGGACTACCTGCACGACAACTACATGCATCCGGTCACGCTTGACGAACTGGCGCGGGTCGCCTCATTAAGCCCCTGGCATTTTCAGCGTCAGTTCAAGGCTCATTTCCACGTTACGCCGCACCAAATGCTGATGGCGATCCGTCTGTGGCGGGCAAAGGCGTTTCTCACACTCGGGATGCCCGCAGCGGATGTGGCGGCCGCCACCGGGCTAACCGATCAATCTCATCTCACGCGCGCCTTTACCCATCGCTACGGCATTACGCCAGTGCGTTATCAAAAACAGGTTTATCCGCGCTAATGCGCAATCTCATACAATACTGGCGCATTTCTCCTGCCTACACTTTTCGCAATGTGAAACGATGTGGATATCAACGATGATTAGCGGCGTGTTGTATGCCCTGCTGGCAGGGTTAATGTGGGGACTGATTTTTGTCGGACCGTTGATCGTACCGGAGTATCCGGCGGTATTGCAGTCGATGGGGCGCTATCTGGCGCTGGGGTTAATTGCTGTGCCCCTGGCGTGGCTGGGGCGTGCGCGCCTGCGCCAGTTGACGCGCAAAGACTGGATAACCGCACTCGCGCTGACGATGATGGGCAATCTGATCTATTACGCCTGCCTGGCGAGCGCTATCCAGCGCACGGGAGCCCCTGTTTCTACCATGATCATCGGCACGTTGCCGGTGGTGATCCCGGTGTTTGCCAACCTGCTCTACAGCCAGCGAGATGGTAAGTTATCCTGGCGGCGTCTGGCGCCTGCGCTGGCGCTCATCGGCGTTGGCCTGCTGTGCGTCAATATTGCGGAGCTGAATCAGGGGCTGCCGGAGTTTAGCGGCTGGCGCTACGGTTCAGGTATCGCGCTGGCGCTGGTTTCCGTTGTGTGCTGGGCATGGTACGCGTTGCGTAATGCCCGCTGGCTGCGGGAAAACCCGGATAAACATCCGATGATGTGGGCAACAGCACAGGCGCTAGTGACACTTCCCGTTTCGCTGCTGGGTTATGCCGCGGCCTGCATCTGGTTGGGTAAGCAGATGCCCGACTTTCCTCTCCCCTTTGGCCCCCGGCCGGATGTCTTTGTCGCCCTGATGGTCACCATTGCCGTGCTCTGTTCATGGGTGGGGGCGCTATGCTGGAACGTCGCCAGTCAGAAGCTGCCGACGGTGATTCTGGGGCCCTTGATCGTGTTCGAAACGCTGGCTGGCCTGTTGTACACCTTTATACTGCGCGAGGAATTTCCACCGCTGCTGACGGTAAGCGGCATTGCGCTGCTGATTGTTGGGGTGGTGATAGCCGTCAGAGCCAGGCCGCAGAAACCCGGCGTCGTCGTGGTTTCACAGTCATAATGTGCCGGATGGCGCTGCGCTAATCCGGCCTACAAGATATTATCCTGTAGGCCGGAGCAGAGGTTAAACTTTAAACACCGCTACCGTCTGGGTCAGACGCGCCGCCTGCTCTTCAAGCGCAACGGCGGCAGTCGCCGACTCTTCCACCAGCGCGGCGTTCTGCTGCGTCACGCGATCCATCTCCGCCACCGCCAGGCCAACCTGGTCAATGCCGCGACTTTGTTCATCAGATGCAGAGGCAATCTCCCCCATGATGTCGGTCACACGCGTTACCGCACTGACAATTTCCACCATCGTTTCCCCCGCTTCATGCACCAGCGCGGAACCCGCGCTGACCCGATTACCGGAGTCATCAATCAGCGTTTTGATCTCTTTCGCCGCCTGCGCGCTACGCTGCGCCAGCGTGCGCACCTCGCCAGCGACCACCGCGAAGCCACGGCCCTGTTCGCCCGCGCGAGCGGCTTCCACCGCCGCGTTCAGCGCCAGGATATTGGTCTGGAATGCGATACCGTCGATAACGCTGGTGATCTGCGCGATTTTGCTGGAGCTGGTGGCAATTTCATCCATCGTGCGCACAACGCCGTCCACTACGTTGCCGCCCTTTTGCGCCGTCTCAGAGGCATTTTTCGCCAGGCTGGACGCCTGGCGCGCGTTGTCGGCGTTCTGTCTCACGGTTGCGGTGAGTTGTTCCATACTGGCGGCAGTCTCTTCCAGCGATGCGGCCTGCTGTTCAGTACGCGAAGAGAGATCGCTACTGCCTGTCGCAATTTCACCCGCACCGGTATAGATCGTGTCAGCGCCTTCACGTACCACGCTGACCGTGTTCGCCAGCGCCTGCTGCATCTCATGTACGTTATGCGCCAGCAGCGCCATTTCATTACTGCCTTCGGTATGGATATTGCGCGTCAGGTCGCCTGCCGCAATATGGCGGATATGTTCCATAACATCATGCAACGGTTTAAGTAAGACACGCTGCATTGCCAGCCAGCTAATCACAATCACCGCGACAACCGCCAGCATAACGACCGCCAGAATCCACAGAATGCGCTGGTAGTCCTGTTCATTTTGTTGAATACCCGCGTTCGTCAGTTCGGCCTGCGCGGCACGCCATTCCAGGTACACATCCTGCATCGCCGTCTGTTTTTGTTCCGCATTCTGTTTGAACATCTCTTCCAGTTGTCCTGCGGCAAGGAAGGTATTCATTTTCGCCAGCGTCGCGGAGTAGATGCCGTACTGCTCTTCCAGACGGTCGGCCAGGTGTTCATCCAGCCCCGGCGTTTCTGGCAGCGCGTAATATTTATCGTAATGACGCTGCGCATCAGCCAGCAGGGCATTCGCCGTCTTCACCAGTTCATTTAGCTGACCGCCGTTGATCTCATTGGCCATGCTGCTTTGCAGGCGCAACATACCGCGGTTAAGCGTGACGCGCGCCTGGTTCAGGCTGATCCAGGCATCGGTAAACTCCGCGACGTTCTGGCTGGAACGCTGCGATACGGTAAAATTTTGCTTATCGTTATTGAGCGCGCTGATAAAAACGCCCGCCGAAATAAGCTGCATCGCGCCGAGGGCGAGTAACACGATAATCAGTAAGGTTATCACTTTGATTCGTTTGAACATTTGTTGCCTTTTATTATGCAGGTATTGTCAGAGGTCTAACTATCGGCAGTGCCGCCGGCATATTTAATTTTGTCCGGCGGCTTGCCGCGCGTATTCCTGCCCTTTTCAATAAGATTCAGCACGTTAAGGCATAAAATTTTTTTGTGATGGTCATCACATTTTATTCTGACCCGAAAGGGTTATATCTTCGGCTTAAAGATGCATTTAAAATACATCTTATATTATTGAGAATGAGGTAACGGCTATGTCTTTTCGCGATCAACCTTTAGGTGAACTGGCGCTCTCTATTCCTCGCGCCTCGGCGCTGTTTCGTAAGTACGATATGGATTACTGTTGCGGTGGTAAGCAGACGCTCGCGCGCGCTGCTGCACGTAAAGAGCTGGATGTAGAAGCCATTGAAGCAGAACTGGCACAGTTGGCTGAACAACCGATTGAGAAGGACTGGCGTACCGCGCCGTTGGCCGAAATTATCGACCACATTATCGTGCGCTACCACGACAGACACCGCGAGCAACTGCCGGAGCTGATCCTGCAAGCCACCAAAGTGGAACGCGTTCACGCAGACAAACCCAGCGTACCGAAAGGTCTGGCGAAATACCTGACTATGCTGCATCAGGAACTTTCCAGCCACATGATGAAAGAGGAGCAGATCCTGTTCCCGATGATCAAACAAGGCATGGGAAGCCAGGCAATGGGCCCGATTAGCGTCATGGAAAGCGAACACGATGACGCTGGCGAATTGCTGGAAGTGATCAAACACACCACCAACAACGTCACGCCGCCGCCAGAAGCCTGCACCACCTGGAAAGCGATGTACAACGGCATTAATGAAATGATTGACGATCTGATGGAACACATCAGTCTGGAAAACAACGTCTTGTTCCCGCGCGCACTGGCCGGGGAATGATGTGTTGCCGGATGGCGCTAACGCTTATCCGGCCTACAATCCGTAGGCCCGGTAAGCTTTGCGCCACCGGGCATCAAGATTAACGCACTCCTGCCATACGTTTCTTACCGATAAACAGCCAGCCCAGCCCCAGCGCAATAAACCACAGCGGCGTGACGATCAGCGCCTGACGGGTATCATCTTCCAGCGTCAGCAGTACCAGCACAAAGACGAAGAACGCCATACACACCCAGCACATCAGCTTACCAAGCGGCATCTTATAGATGGACTTCTCATGCAGGTGCGGACGCTGCTTACGGTACACCAGGTACGAGCAGAGAATGATGGTCCAGACAAACATGAACAGAATAGCCGACACCGTCGTGATCATGGTGAACGCGCCAATCACGCTCGGATTGATGTACAGCATCACCACGCCGCCCAGCAGACAGATACAGGAGAAGGTCAGCCCTTTCGCCGGCACCGCGCGCTTAGACAATTTAGCGAACGCTTTCGGCGCCACGCCCTCTTGCGCCAGACCAAACAGCATACGGCTGGTAGAAAACACGCCGCTGTTGGCGGAAGAGGCCGCAGACGTCAGCACCACGAAGTTAATCAGGCTGGCGGCGGCCGGCAGTCCTACCAGTACAAACAGCTCAACAAACGGGCTTTTGGTTGGTACTACCGAGCTCCACGGCGTGACCGACATAATGATGATCAGCGCAAAAACGTAGAACATGATGATACGAATCGGGATTGAGTTAATCGCGCGCGGTAGGGATTTCTCCGGGTCTTTGGTCTCTGCGGCGGTGGTGCCCACCAGCTCAATCCCCACGAACGCGAATACCGCTATCTGGAAGCCCGCAAAGAAGCCGCTGATCCCTTTCGGGAACCAGCCGCCATCATTCCACAGATGAGTAAACGACGCTTCAACCCCGGTCGGTGATTTGAAGTGCATCATAACCATCACCAGACCGACGACGATCAGCGCCACGATAGCGACAATCTTGATCATCGCAAACCAGAACTCCATCTCGCCGAACATTTTCACGGTCGCAAGGTTAAGGCTCAGCAGCAGAACAACGACCGCCAGCGAGGCGACCCAGTCGGAAAGGCCGGGGAACCAAAACTGCGCATAGGCGGTAATCGCAACGACGTCCGCCATCCCGGTGACCACCCAGCAGAACCAGTAAGTCCAGCCGGTGAAATATCCCGCCCACGGCCCGAGCAGGTCGGAAGCGAAATCACTGAAGGATTTATATTCCAGATTCGAGAGCAGCAATTCACCCATTGCCCGCATGACGAAAAAGAGCATAAAACCGATGATCATATAAACGAAAATGATCGACGGCCCGGCGAGGCTGATCGTTTTACCAGAGCCCATAAATAAGCCGGTGCCGATGGCGCCGCCAATCGCAATAAGCTGAATATGACGGTTTGTGAGATTGCGCCGTAGCGACTGTTCAGCCGGTGCCTGTTCGTCGGCAACGACTTTTACCTGATCTACCATGTTTTTTCTTCCTGTACCTGTCTGTGTTGTGCAGGCTCTGCGGCCTTTAGTGCGTCATATGATACGACGATCCTGTTATCAGGACTCATCGATATTAGGTAAGAATCGGCGGGATGAATACTAAGATTTAGATATAATGTTAATTATATGTTTAAAGTGAGTGTCATATCACTCTGGCAACGCGAATTAGCTCACAAAAATACACGCAATAGCTACATTTGCAAGATAAAATATCGACATCTGGCTAACTTACGGTTTTCTTGCATATTTTCTGTTCCCCCCAACAAAGAGGGGAACAGAAGTCACTGCTTACAGGATTTCCAGCAGTTCTACGTCAAACACCAGAGTGCTGAACGGAGGAATGGACGCGCCCGCGCCACGCTCGCCGTAGGCCAGTTCCTGAGGGATAGTCAGTTCCCATTTGGAACCAACCGGCATCAGGGTCAGCGCTTCAATCCAGCCTGGGATCACGCCGTTCACCGGGAATTCAGCCGGTTCACCGCGCGCAACGGAGCTGTCAAATACGGTGCCGTCGATCAGTTTGCCGGTGTAGTGTACACGTACACGGTCAGTACGCGCCGGAATCGCACCTTCACCCTGGGTGATCACACGGAATTGCAGACCGGATTCGGTGCTGTTCACACCCTCTTTCTCACGGTTTTCTTCCAGATATTTGACGCCATCTGCCGCCATTGCCTGGAAGCGTTCGCGACGTACGGCATCCGCACGTTCGTGGATTTCACGCAGCGCGCGATGCACCACATCAACAGGCACTGCCGGGTGTTTGCCTTCCAGCGCATCAGCGATACCTGCCACCAGCGCTTCAGGCAACAGACCTTCCAGACCGGATTCGCTCAGCTGCTGCCCTACCTGTAAACCAATGCCGTAGCTTGCTTGCGCTTCGATAGTGTCAAAAGTCGGGGTTGCCATCATATTTCCTTTCATCGGAGGTAAAGTAGCGGGCAGCATAACAGCCACGTCTCTTCCGGTAAAACTTTGTCTCGGGAAGAGATGACAAATCGCGGGGAAAAAGAAACAATAAGAATAACCCATGCTGATGTCACGAAAGCGGGTATAACTACGAACATCATAGCGTTAGGCATCTATACTCTATGATTGAGGAACGAGACGCGGAGCAGGAGGAAAGCCATGCCCGGGCGCTTTGAACTAAAACCAACCCTGGCGAAAATCTGGCATGCACCGGACAATTTTCGCATCATGGACCCGCTGCCGCCTATGCATCGCCGTGGCATTATTATTGCCGCTATCATGCTGGTGGTCGGTTTTCTGCTTCCCTCGAATGATACCCGCGATACGCCCGTCGTCACGCGTAATGTCCAGACAGATATCCAGTCACAGTCGCAACCGCCGACGGAAGCCGAACTTCAGGCGCAACTGGTCGCCCCGCAAAACGATCCGGGACAGGTCGCCCCCGTGGCGCCGGAACCCATCCAGGAAGGCCAACCGGAAGAACCGCCGCAGACGCAGCAATCCCAGCCGCAAACACAGCCTTTCCAGCAGAACGGGGGAATTGACCAGCAGTGGCGTTCCTATCGCGTGGAGTCAGGTAAAACGCTGGCGCAGTTGTTCCGTGACCACGGCCTGCCGCCAACGGACGTTTACGCGATGGCGCAGGTTGAAGGCGCAGGCAAGCCGCTGAGCAATCTGAAAGATGGCCAGATGGTGCAGATCCGCCAGAATGCGAATGGCGTGGTGACAGGATTGACCATCGATACCGGTAATGACCAACAGGTTCTGTTTACCCGTCAGCCAAACGGCAGCTTTATTCGCGCCCGTTAAGCGCGCAAATTGCCGGATGGCGGCATCGCCTTATCCGGCCTACGGCACCCGCGATTGCAGGCCTGATAAGCGGTAGCGCCATCAGGCGTTACCGCTTCACCTTGTTCACCCACCAGATCCCCGAACACACCAGCACCAACGCAACCGCATATTTCAATTCAAAAATATTTTCGCCGAGGAAAATCGCCGACAGCACCGCACCGGAAACCGGAATCAGGAAGTTAAACGGCGCAATCATCCCGACGCGGTTGTACTTGAGCAAAATACTCCACAGCGCAAAAGCAACAGACGAGAGCAGCGTCAGATAGCCCAGAATCGCCACAGAAGAGAGGCCGTGCACGGAGAGCGAGCCGCCGAAGGCATAGCCGCCAATCACCAGCGCCAGGCCGCCGATGCCAAGCTGATAGCCCGTCATCACCGTTGGGTCAACCGTCTGCGAAATACGTTTACCGTAAAGGGTCGCGGCAGAAAGAATAAAAGCAGCCAGCACCACGGAGCCATCACCCAACAGGCTAAAGCTGAAATCCATCAGCCCGCTGTTGAAGTTCACCACCATCACCCCGGCAAAGCCAAGAATACAGCCGAGGGTTTTGTTGTAGCTCAGTTTGTCGTTCTGGTAGATGAAGTGCGCCAGCAGCACGCTAAAAAAAGTGCCTGTGGCATTCATGATCGATCCTTTCACGCCCGTGGTGAACGCCAGACCGATATAGAAAAAGATATATTGCAGCGAGGTTTGCGTCAGCCCCAGCAGGGTCAATTGACCAAACTGGCGCGGGCTTAAGCGGCCGATCGGTTTACGCTGCGCCATCGCCAGCAACAGCAGCAATAACCCCGCGAACAAGAAACGGTATCCGGCAAAGACAATTTTTGACGGGATATCATCTGTCGCAATCTGAAAGATCTCGTACCCGCTTTTTATCGCCGGGTAGGCGCTTCCCCATAACAGACAACAAAATGCCGCCCCCAGATAGACAACGTTTTTACGCGCGAACAGGGGTTGCTGGTGGGTTATCTCCATTCCATCACCACTTTGAAATAATGTTTTATTTTTTATTATCCCGAAAAGGGTAAAGAATAGCCAGTGCGAAAAACAGGGGGGCAGAAAAGCAAAACGCCAGCACAAGGCCGGCGTTTTTACGCGATAGAAGAATAAAACTTATTCAGCTACTACGTTTACAGTCAGTTTAGCGAATACTTCGCTGTGAACCTGGAAGTTCACTTCGTGCTCACCAGTGGTACGCAGAACGCCGTTCGGCAGACGAACTTCGCTCTTAGCCACTTCAACGCCTGCTGCTGTTACAGCGTCAGCGATGTCGCGAGTACCGATGGAACCGAACAGTTTACCTTCGTCGCCAGCTTTGGACGCGATGGTTACGGTTTCCAGGGCGTTGATTTTCTCTGCGCGTGCATTTGCAGCAGCCAGAACGTCAGCCAGTTTAGCTTCCAGTTCAGCGCGACGTGCTTCGAAGAATTCAACGTTTTTCTTGGTAGCAGGAACAGCTTTACCCTGTGGTACCAGGAAGTTACGAGCATAGCCCGCTTTAACGTTAACCTGATCACCCAGGCTACCCAGGTTTGCTACTTTATCAAGCAGAATAACTTGCATTACCTTATCCTCTCAAAGTCGTATTAATGGACCGTGGCCGATTACTGATGACGATCAGTGTACGGCAGCAGGGACAGGTAGCGAGCGCGTTTGATAGCGCGAGCCAGCTGACGCTGGTATTTTGCACGGGTACCGGTGATACGGCTTGGGACAATCTTACCGCTTTCGGTGATGTAGTTTTTCAGCGTAGCGATATCTTTATAGTCGATCTCTTGAACGCCTTCCGCGGTGAAACGGCAGAACTTGCGACGACGGAAATAACGTGCCATATGGCTAGTCTCCAGAATCTATCAATTCAATCTGCTCGGCATGCAGAACCATTTTGCTCAGACCGTTCTTTGCCTTGTGGCAAGAGATGAACCCCTGAACGGTTATGCGGCTGCCGACCGTTATACTGTGAGTAATGGCCTGGTTTTCGTGTCCGCTAACAATAACGGGCATTTGACACCACGCCTGCCGGTGAAACCCGGCTTCCTCCTGCACAGAACGATGCTCAAGCACGAACTGGCAGTGCGGAATTCCTGATGGACTGACCTTTCGAAGGGGCATCCTGCACACGGTGCCGGACAACGCCAGACGGTTGGTCATCAGAAATTACTCTTCAGAATCCCCAGCATCTGCATCATCTGCGGTTTCGTTTGCGAAATCATCGCGACGCTCACGGCGCTCGTCTTTCGCTTTAACCATCGGAGATGCTTCGGTAACAGCGTGCTTAGTACGCATTACCATGCTACGGATAACGGCATCGTTGAAGCGGAAGTTAGTTTCCAGCTCATCGATCACTTCCTGCGGCGCTTCAACGTTCAGCAGAACGTAGTGAGCTTTGTGCAGTTTGTTGATCGGGTAAGCCAGCTGACGGCGGCCCCAGTCTTCCAGACGGTGGATCTTGCCTTCTGCACCAGTGATTGCACCAGTGTAGCGCTCGATCATGCCCGGAACCTGTTCGCTCTGGTCAGGATGGACCATAAAAACGATTTCGTAATGACGCATCGAATTGCTCCTTACGGATTATTCAGCCTCCTGTCTGGGTCAGCCGAATCCCGGGGAGGCAAGGAACGTGTTAAAGGTCGGCTGAAAAATGACGCGTCATAATACTTGCGCCCATGAGGAAACACAAGTTGATTGCGCAAAAATTCACACGAAGCGCAAAGACAGGTTAACCATGTGATTTAAAATTAATCACATGGCATCGCGCCAATTTTTTGAACAACTGCATCAGAAATGGTCGCTATCGACTTCGCTGGTAGCGATTAAAATTAAATCAGAAGCAATTCACTTACAGGAGATATTGCTAACCAGACACAGCAGTCGAGGAGGTACAGTATGCGAGCGCGTGTTATGACCCTTCTGGCTGCGCTTTTGCTCAGTGCAAACGCGATGGCAGCCATCAAAATCGATAATCACCAGGCACGAAATATGGATGATGTGCAGAGCTTAGGCGTGATTTATATAAACCATAACTTCGCCACTGAAAGTGAAGCAGATCAGGCATTGAATGAAGAGACAGATGCGCGAGGCGCAACGTACTACCACGCCATCCTGACCCGGGAACCGGGAAGTAACGGCAACATGCGCGCCAGCGCGGATATTTATCGCTAGCACCAGGAAAAACCAACGAGAACATTGCCATAGTTTGACTTGCCCCCTTCACCGGGGGCTTTTTTTACGGCAAAAGCGGCCCCGGAATCAGGCCGGTAACATCCCGAAGGAAGTAATGATTCCAGGGCACGTGTCTTACTTTTGTCCGTAATAGGCGTCAGGCCCATGCTTACGCATAAAATGTTTATTCATTAAATAATCGTCGATCGGGCTGAGCGCCGGATTGATACCGCGAGCAATCCATGCCATCCGCGCGACCTCTTCCATCACCACCGCATTATGCACGGCGTCATGCGCATCTTTGCCCCAGGCAAACGGCCCGTGCTGATACACCACGACGCCAGGCGTATGCAGCGGCTGACCGTCACCCAGCGTTTCGATAATCACATGGCCGGTGTTCAGCTCATATTCACCCTGCACTTCTTCTTCGGTTAACGCCCTGGTACAGGGGATATCGCCAAAGAAGTAGTCCGCATGGGTCGTGCCCAGCGCCGGGATCGCCAGCCCTGCCTGCGCCCACGCCGTGGCATGCGTAGAGTGCGTGTGCACGATGCCGCCCAGCGAAGGGTAACGACGGTACAGCGCCAGATGCGTGGCGGTATCGGAAGAAGGCCGCCACTGCCCTTCCACCACATTGCCCTGGAGATCCACCACCACCATATCGTCCGCTTTCATGGTTTCATAAGCCACCCCGCTAGGCTTAATGACCACCAGCCCGCGCTCCCTGTCGATCGCGCTGACGTTGCCCCAGGTGAAAGTCACCAGGCCATAACGCGGCAAATCCATATTGGCTTCAAAAACGTGCTGCCTGAGTTTTTGCATTATGCTGTCTCCACCAGACCGGCGCTGGCCATACGCGCTTTCACCCAATCACGCGCTTTCGCCACCTCACGCGCCGGATCGTCCGACGTTTCACTCCACATCTCAATCAGGTATGGCCCGCAATACCCACTCTGCTTGAGCGTGGCGAAACAGCGTTCAAAATCGACGACACCTTCACCAAACGGCACGTTCTTGAACACGCCTGGCTTCGTATCTTTGACATGAACCGCGACGATATGCCCCATTCCAGCCTGCAACTCCATCTGCACATCGTTATCCCAGGCTGACAGGTTGCCGATATCAGGATAAAGCTGGAACCACGGGTTATTAAGATAGTGCGCATAACCCAACGCTTTGCTGATGGAGTTCATCAGAGGGTAATCCATGATCTCCATCGCCAGCGTGACCTGAGCACGGCTTGCCATCTCGACGCTCTCTTTCAGCCCATCACGAAAACGACGGCGCGTTTCATTGTTGGCCTCCTGATAGTACACGTCGTAACCCGCAAGCTGGATGACGCGAATACCGATGTCCTGCGCAAACTGAATGGCTTTACGCATGATCTCCAGCCCTTGCGCACGTACAGCATCATCTTCGCTGCCCAACGGAAAGCGACGATGCGCGCTCAGGCACATGGACGGCACCCGCACGCCGGTCTCAGCGATAGCGCTCACCAGCGCCAGGCGCTGCTCACGGTTCCAGTCGAGGCGCGCCAGGCGGGCATCGGTTTCATCGACAGACATTTCAACGAAATCGAAGCCCAGTTCTTTCGCCAGCCGCAGGCGATCCAACCAGCACTCCCCGGCGGGGAGCGCTTTTTCGTAGATGCCAAGCGGAGTCTGTTTAGACAGCATATCCGCTCCTTATCCCCACAACTGGGCGATAGAACGTTTAAACTGACGCGCGGCTTCAACCGGAGAGGCGGCGTCGCGAATGCTGCGACCGGCAATAAAGACATGGATTGGAATGCCCTTAAACAGCGGCAGGTCTTCCAGCGCCAGGCCGCCGGTCACGGTCACTTTAAAGCCCATATCAGAGAGACGTTTGATCGCGCTGATATCCGCTTCGCCCCAGGCCACGCCAGCGGCCTGTGCATCACGGCTACGGTGATAAACCACCTGCTGAATCCCCGCATCGCGCCACTCCTGCGCCTGCTCCCAGGTCCAGTAGCCGGTCAGTTCAATCTGCACATCGCCGTTAAACTCTTGCGCCACTTCCAGCGCGCCTTTGGCGGTGTTGATATCCGCGCAGCAGATAACCGTCACCCAATCCGCGTTGGCTTCAAAGCACATACGAGAGAGAATTTTCCCCGCGTCCGCAATTTTGGCGTCAGCCAGCACGATCTTATGCGGATAAAGCGCTTTCAGATCGCGTACCGCACGTACGCCTTCACCCACGCACAGGATGGTGCCAACTTCGATAATATCGACTTCTTCCGCGATCAGGCGGGTCGTTTCGTAAGCGTGGGACAGCGTCTGGTTATCCAGCGCAACTTGCAACATAGGTAATGACATTTCTATTCCTTACTTAAACTGCCGCCGCAGTGGCGTTATCAATTAAATCCAGCACATCCTGCTCGGTACGGCAGGCGCGTAAACGGTCAAAGTTGGCTTCATCTTCAAACAGGTTGACGATTTGCATGATGCCGTCTTCCTGATGCGCGCGGGCATCCACTGCCGCCAGCGTGATGAGGATATCGACCGGGTCATTATCTTCGTGATTGAAGACCATCGGCGTTTTCAGCGTCACCAGCGCGAAGCCGGTTTTTTTGACACCCTCTTCCGGGCGGCCATGCGGCATCGCCAGGCCTGGCGCAATCACAAAATACGGACCAAAACGCTCTACGCCATCAAGAATGGCCTGGTAGTAACGCGGCTCCACAACATCCGCTTCCACCAGCAGGTCTACGCCGATTTTCACCGCCTCCTGCCAGGTGCTCGCTTCTGCATTCAGGCGAATGGACTTATTCTCCGCCAGCGAATCACGTAATTTCATGCTGCGTCCTTATTTCAGGTCGTTCGGAAAGTGCTCTTTGATCACTTCCATCAGTTTCGGACCAAAATCAGCGGCGGAAAGCATATTGCGCACGCCCACCACATATTTATTACCGGAGACGGTGATTTCGCTGGCGACGTGCGTCGAGGCAATAATGATGTCCGCGCCGTTCAGCTCACTTTTGTACTCACCCACCGCGCAGCTATTTACCGTGTGCGCAACGCCCTGCTGCGTCAGAAACTGGTCAACTTTCATTTTCATGATCATTGAACTGCCTTGCCCACAACCACAAACAGCCAGAATACGTACGGTCATAATCGGAACTCCTTATTAAGCAGAGTGTTCTGCCAGTTGTTTTTCTGCATCTTCTTCAGCGCGCAATGTGCGCCCTGCGAAGAACATATAAGCCAGTGAAATCAGTATCATGACGCTCATAAACATCAGCCCGATGCTGACGAAGCCTTGCATCATCGGAGGCGCCAGAATCGACCAGTCCGCCATTCCCATCCAGGCGCTCATACCGGTCAGTTTCACCGCCCAGACGCAGCCAAAGATTTCGATCATGCCCATAACCAGGCAAATCTTGAGCGCCGCGCGCCAGCCGCCAAAGTGGTTAGCGAACACGCCAATCGTGGCGTTAGAGAAGAACATTGGGATAAAGCCAGGGATGATCAGAATGGAGGAGCCGCAACCTACCAGAATACCAACGGCGATCAGCTGACCAATCGTGCCCCACATAAAGCCCCAGACCACCGCGTTCGGCGCGAAGCTATAAATCGCCGCACAGTCAATCGCCAGCACAGCACCGGGGATCAGACGCTGAGAGATACCGTTAAATGCTTCGGACAGTTCGGCGACAAACATGCGCACGCCCTGCGTGATGATGAAAATAGCGACAGCGAACTGGAAGCCGGTTTGCAGGATATAGATAGACCAGTGCGTTTTACCCGCCATCGCCTGAACCACATCCAGGCCAAAAGAGAGCAGGATCGCGCCGAAGAAGATGGTCATGACAATTGCCGTGGAGACGATATTGTCGTGGAAGATATTCAGCCAGCCGGGCAGTTTGAGATCTTCAACGCTCTCTTCTTTTTTACCAAGATATGGCGCGACTTTATACGCCAGCCATGCGGCAAACTGTTGCTGGTGACCAATGGAGAAACCACAGCCGTCTGTGACTTCCTGCGTCGGCTTATACATCATATTGGAGGTGATCCCCCAATACAGGGACACCAGAACCGCCGTGCAGATAATGGTGGTCCACATCGGATAACCGAAGATGTAGAAGAACACCGCGATCAGCCCTGCCTGCTGGAACATGATATGCCCGGTAAGCATGATGGTGCGAATCCCGGTAATCCGGCGCAACAACACGTAGCCGATATTCAATGCCAGCGCTAACAGCACGGCATACCCGACCCAACTGTAGGCGTCGCCCATGCGCTCGATCGTCGCCATCATGGAGGCGTAAGTATCAGAAATCGCGCCGTTGATGCCATACACCTCAGACATCTTCGCCACGACGGGCTTAAAGGTACTGGTCAGGATGCCGGACCCTGCCTGTAATAACATGAAACCAATAATGGTTTTTATCGTACCTTTGATAATAACGCTGACACTTTTGCGTAGGAGGATATAGCCCAGACAGGTGACAATACCCAGTAGCAGCGGAGCATTGGTCATAACCTGGTTAAAGAAAACGGTAAAGATGTTGTAGAGGATCTCCATAACGATCTCCAGTAGACGAAGTTGCTGAGCTCTGCGTACGCTCAGGTTGTTGTGTCACCACTCTAATTTTCAAAAGTAATCACAACAAGATTGAATTTGATTAATTGTGACGCACCACGCAAATAATTCCCACACTTCAGAAAAGGATTAACCCGACGTTAACCAGCCATCAATAAAACTCATTTTAATCAAATAGATATATTTAATTTCAATAGTTATACGCCCTTCATTACGTTCTCCTTTACTTCCAGACCGCCCTTCACAAGCAAAAATATGCCGTTGCCATCTTGAAAAAATAATGTCAGGATTAATCAAAACCAATCACACACTGATTCAATTTGAACAAACATGAAGGTAAATGCGATGAGTAAAGTGAAAAGTATCACGCGTGAATCATGGATCCTGAGCACCTTTCCTGAGTGGGGAAGCTGGCTGAATGAAGAGATCGAACAGGAACAGGTCGCGCCCGGCACATTTGCTATGTGGTGGCTCGGTTGCACCGGCATCTGGCTGAAATCAGAAGGCGGCACCAACGTATGCGTTGATTTCTGGTGCGGCACCGGCAAACAAAGCCACGGCAATCCGTTGATGAAAACGGGCCATCAGATGCAGCGCATGGCAGGGGTGAAGAAATTGCAGCCGAACCTGCGCACCACGCCGTTTGTTCTCGATCCTTTCGCGATTCGCCAGATCGATGCCGTGCTGGCCACTCACGATCATAACGATCATATCGACGTCAACGTCGCCGCAGCGGTGATGCAAAACTGCGCTGACGATGTGCCTTTCATCGGGCCGCAAACCTGCGTTGACCTGTGGATTGGCTGGGGCGTGCCGAAAGAGCGCTGCATCGTGGTCAAACCGGGCGATGTTGTGAAAGTGAAAGACATCGAAATTCATGCGCTTGATGCGTTTGATCGTACTGCGCTCATCACGCTTCCGGCCGATCAAAAGGCGGCGGGCGTACTGCCGGACGGCATGGATGCGCGCGCGGTGAACTACCTGTTCAAAACGCCGGGCGGTACGCTGTATCACAGCGGCGACTCTCACTACTCCAACTACTATGCGAAGCACGGCAATGAGCATCAGATCGACGTGGCGCTCGGCTCCTATGGCGAGAACCCGCGTGGCATCACCGACAAGATGACCAGCGCCGACATGCTGCGTATGGCGGAAGCGCTGAACACGAAAGTTGTGATTCCGTTCCACCATGATATCTGGTCGAACTTCCAGGCCGATCCGCAGGAAATTCGCGTTCTGTGGGAAATGAAAAAAGATCGCCTGAAGTATGGCTTCAAGCCGTTTATCTGGCAGGTTGGCGGTAAGTTCACCTGGCCACTGGATAAAGACAACTTTGAATATCACTACCCGCGTGGTTTTGATGACTGCTTCACGATGGAACCGGATTTACCGTTCAAATCCTTCCTGTAATTGTTCTCCGATGCCGGGTTTTCCCGGCATTTTTCTATATTTACTTTAGTATTTTCAGGCTATTTCAAATATCATCTTTTAAAATCAATTCGTATCGGAATAGCTCATGACTGAAGCACAAAGACATCAAATATTGCTGGATATGCTGGCGCAATTGGGCTTTGTTACCGTCGAGAATGTGATCGAACGTCTGGGGATCTCACCGGCCACGGCGCGTCGGGATATCAACAAGCTCGATGAGAGCGGAAAGCTCAAAAAAGTGCGTAATGGCGCCGAAGCAATCGCTCAGCAACGTCCGCGCTGGACGCCGATGAATCTGCATCAGGCGCAGAACCACGATGAAAAAGTGCGCATTGCTAAAGCGGCAGCGCAACTGGTGAATCCTGGGGAAAGCGTGGTGATCAACTGTGGATCGACCGCCTTTCTGCTGGGCAGAGAAATATGCGGTAAGCCGGTGCAGATCATCACCAACTATCTCCCGCTGGCGAACTATCTGATCGATCAGGAACATGAAAGCGTGATCATCATGGGAGGTCAGTACAACAAGAGCCAGTCCATCACGCTTAGCCCCCAGGGCAGCGAAAACAGCCTGTATGCCGGGCACTGGATGTTTACCAGCGGCAAAGGCCTGACCGCAGACGGACTGTATAAAACCGATATGCTCACCGCTATGGCCGAGCAGAAAATGCTCAGCGTAGTCGGAAAGCTGGTGGTGCTGGTGGATAGCAGCAAGATCGGCGAGCGCGCAGGCATGTTGTTCAGCCGCGCCGATCAAATCGACACGCTGATTACGGGCAAAAATGCTAACCCTGACATTCTGCAACAGCTTGAAGCGCAAGGCGTTAGCATTCTGCGCGTTTAAAGATGCTGGCGGAAAAACGACACCGTTGCCGCCAGCGCCTCTGGCGTAATACGGTGGCGTACGCCTGCTTCCCACAGACAGGTCAGGTTCTGATCCCTGTTCGCCTGAATCAGCGCCTGTTGTAAGCGGAACGTTTCCACCGCAGGGACGACGTCATCTTCCTGTCCATGCCATAGCAGCAGCGGCCGGTCGGCCAGTTTTGGCAACTGATGCGCCACCTCCCACTCAGCCAGGGGAGCAATAATGTCGTCAAATTCTCGCTGTTGCTCAGGCGTCTCAGGAATTAATGGCGGAAAAAGCGTATGCGCCAGTCGGGTGAAATAACCCGACCCCATCAGGCTGGCGACGCATTTTACCTCCGGGTGGCGGGCCATGATCCCCAGCGCCGTCATACCGCCCATTGATGCGCCCCCCACGGCCAGACGTTCTTCCAGCACCCAGTTTTCCTGTTGAACTGCCGCACGTAACGCAGCGAATTCCTGCATGTTTTGCCGCAGAATCTGCCAGAATTGGGCCATTCGCCCCTGCGTATCACCGCTAAACCGCGCGCCATGCTCGGGCGCATCCGGCATGATAACCCGGAACCCGGCCTGCGCCAGGGCAACCGCAAAGTAGCTATAGACCAGGCTGGAAGAGGTAAAACCGTGGTAAAAAATAATACATGGAAGGGGCGTGTCACATTTACCGTCAGGAAACGCGTGGAGTATGGAATGTCCTGCCAGGTACCGTGTTTCTATTTTTATCATATATCCCCCTTTCTCTGATATGCCACGGAGAAATACATAACTCAAGTTAATGAGTACGGCAATGATTCATAATGTTGAGAAGTGGATTACGCTTTCACTCTATTTTCATTCGAAAATCGCGTGAGAGATAACAATTTGGGAACATTCCCCCTAAAGGAAATTAATAAGGCACTACACTATGGCTATCAGTAAACGAGATAGAGTTATGCGACGGTTCGCCCCATTGATGCTGGTACTGTTTTTAAGCGCCTGTAGCGTATTGCAAGGGACGCCGCAACCAGCACCGCCAGTCGCTGACCATCCTCAGGAAATTCGCCGTGACCAGACACAAGGGTTGCAGCGCCTGGGAACGGTAAGCTCAATGGTTCGGGGTTCTCCTGACGATGCTGTGGCAGAGATCAGAGCGAAAGCCGCCGCCGCTAAAGCAGATTATTACGTTATTTTGTTGGTTGATGAAACCATCGTAACAGGCCAATGGTATTCGCAAGCCATCCTGTATCGTAAATAGCGGAAGGTTGAAATTTAGTCAGCTTTACATTGCTTTGCGCCTCTATGCGTTTACCTGTGCACAATGAAATCATGGGATGACCGCAATGGAATGCCCTGTTGAATGCGGGGTCACGTAAAAGGAGCTGACGATGAAACGATCTCTTGCCTTATCCTCACTGCTGCTTTCTGCCGGCCTGGTGAGTACGACGGCGCAGTCTGCCGAATTCGCCAGCGCGGACTGCGTAACGGGCCTGAATGAAATTGGTCTGATATCCGTGAGTAATATTTCGGGAAATCAGCAGGATGTGGAACGTATCATTGCGTTAAAAGCCGATGAGCAGGGCGCTTCGTGGTATCGGATTATCCAGATGTACGAAGAACAGCAGCCCGATAACTGGCGCGTACAAGCCATACTTTATGCGTAACAGATTGCCTGATGGCGTAAACTTATCTGGCCTGCACCGATCGCAGGCATGATAAGACGCGCCCGCGCCGCCATCAGGCAAATCGTTATCGCAATCCCCCCGTTGCCCGCAGCAACAGATCATTTTGCACCTGTTCAGACAGGCGTAACACGCCGCGCGTGTCCAGCATCATTTGGCACCAGGCCTGTGCCAACGGCGGAGAAGCATAGCGCAGCATTTGCGCCCCGCAACCGAGCAGGAACAGCTGCTGCGTTATCTCCCGTCCCTGCGCTTCATCGGGTTTGCGCAAGCGCTGTTGCAGCTGACGTACCGCCCGATCATAATGCCGATCCTGCCCTTTGACCTCCGCAAAAGCCTCGCTGAGCAACTCATAGACGCCGGTCTGTTTACTCAGCACCCGCAGCACGTCCAGACACATGACGTTTCCCGACCCTTCCCAGATGCTGTTGACCGGCATCTCACGATACAGGCGCGGCAGCTCGCTCTCCTCGCAATAGCCAACGCCACCGAGCACTTCCATCGCCTCGGCAACAAAGGGGATGCCGCTTTTGCAAATAGCAAACTTCGCGGCTGGCGTGAACAAACGCGCCCGGAGCGCTTCTTTCGGGTCGCCACGACGATCCCACGCACGAGCCAGACGAAACAGCAGCGCCGTCTGGCCTTCAAGCTGGAGCGCCATACGACTTAAAACCTGCCGCATCATGGGCTGATCAATCAAAGACTTGCCGAACACCTGCCGCTGATGCGCGTGGTAAATCGCCACGGAAAACGCCCGGCGCATCATACTATGACTGCCCAACGCGCAATCAAAGCGGGTCATCCCTCCCATCTTCAGTATGTGACGAATCCCCTCGCCTTCCTCACCCAGTAGCCAGCCTACCGCATCCTGAAACTCAACCTCGCAACTGGCATTAGAGCGGTTGCCCAGTTTGTCTTTCAGTCGCTCAAGGCGAACGCCGTTTCGCTGCCCGTCAGGCAAAAAACGCGGGACAAAAAAGCAGGATAATCCGCCTTTCGTCTGCGCCAGCACCAGGTGCGCGTCGCTTTGCGGCACGGAGAAAAACCATTTGTGCCCCACCAGGCGCCAGGCGCCGTCGTCCAGTCGCTCTGTCCGGGTGGTGTTACTCAGCACATCGGAGCCGCCCTGCTTTTCCGTCATGCCCATGCCAATCAGCAGGCCGCGTTTTTGCCCTCCGGGCAGGAGGTGTGAATCATAGCGATCGCTGCGTAACGGCGTTAACCAGTCGTGGAAGGGGGATGGCAGCATCTGTAGCAGCAGCGGCGTGGCGGCAAAAGTCATCGTGACTGGACACAACGTACCCGCTTCCACCTGCGCATGCAGCATAAAACGCGCAGCCCGCGCGACAAATGCCCCCTGTCTGGCGTTCTCTTCCCAGGCCAGGTTATGCACACGGTTAGCGCACAGGCCCTGCATCAGCAGATGCCAGGCGGGATGAAAACGGACATCGTCCAGCCGCTGCCCTTGTGGATCGTAACGTAGCAGTTCAGGTGGAAAGGCGTTCGCCAGCCGCCCCAGCTCCAGCGACTCCGCAGTGCCCAGTTGTTGACCGATGCTGGCGAGAAGATCGCTGTCCCAGCCCGCGCCTTCACGGGCGACCGCCTCGCAAAGCGCGCCATCAGACAGGAATAAATTGCTGTTGTTGAGCGGTGCCGGTTGGTTAAAAACGGTATGCGTTTGCCAGTGCATTGTGTTTCCCTCCGTCAATGGCAGTCGCATTAAGTATGGTCAGCCTGCGGGGGACACGCCTGGGATAACGGTCACAAAAAAGCCATCCCGAGGGATGGCTTCATCAGTCAAAAGCGCTTAGCTGCGCTGTCGCACCGCTTCAAACAGGCAGATCCCGGTCGCGACGGAGACGTTCAGCGACGACACGCTGCCCGCCATCGGAATGCTGATCAGCTCATCACAGTGCTCGCGGGTCAGACGACGCATCCCTTCGCCTTCAGCGCCCATCACCAGCGCCATCCGGCCGGTCATTTTGCTCTGGAACAGCGTATGGTCAGCTTCGCCCGCCGTACCGACAATCCAGATATTCTCTTCCTGCAACAGACGCATGGTACGCGCCAGGTTGGTCACACGGATCAGCGGCACGCTTTCGGCTGCGCCGCAGGCCACCTTTTTCGCCGTTGCGTTAAGCTGTGCAGAACGATCTTTCGGCACAATGACCGCATGTACGCCAGCGGCGTCTGCGCTACGCAGACAGGCGCCGAGGTTATGCGGATCGGTCACGCCGTCGAGGATCAGCAGGAAGGGATTGTCGAACTTCGCGATCAGATCAGGAAGATCGTTTTCCTGATACTGGCGTCCCGGCTTCACGCGCGCAATGATCCCCTGATGTACCGCACCCTCGCTTTTTTCATCAAGATACTGGCGGTTCGCCAGTTGGATCACCACGCCCTGCGCTTCCAGCGCATGGATCAGCGGCAGCAGGCGTTTATCTTCCCGCCCTTTCAGAATAAAGACGTCCTGAAAGCGCTCTGGCGCACGTTCCAGCAGAGCCTGCACCGCGTGGATGCCGTAAATCATTTCACTCATTGATGGTTCTCATTGATCAATTTTGCCGGGCGGCGCGATGCCTGCCCGGTCTACAGTACAAACGCCCTCTCCACGCAGGGGGAGAGGGGGAAATTACTCAGCTGACTTTTTCTTCGCCGCGCGCTTCGCTTTTGTCGCGGCAGCGATTTTCTGCGTCTTTGCCGATGGATTTTTGGCTTTCTTCTCTTTCTTCGCCTTACCTTTCGCTTTCTCGCCGCGGAAGGCGCTATCCGGTTCGAAATTCACCTTTTTGCCCACCTGACGACGCTTACCGGCATTTTTAGCCGTTTCGCCTCTTTTCGCTTTCTCACGCGCGGTTTTACCGACGTTGCGCGGGGCGCGTTCGCTGGAGATCAGGCTAAAGTCAATTTTACGCTCATCCATATTGACCGCTTCGACGCGGACTTCCACGCGGTCGCCCAGACGGTAGGTCTGGCCGCTGGATTCCCCCATCAGACGCTGCCCTACCTGATCGAAACGGTAGTAATCGTTGTCCAGCGAAGAGACGTGTACCAGACCATCAATAAACAGCTCATCCAGACGAACAAAGAAGCCGAACCCGGTTACGCTGGAAATCACCCCTTTAAAGACGTTCCCCACCTGATCCAGCATGAAGTCACACTTCAGCCAGTCAGAGACGTCGCGCGTGGCTTCGTCAGCACGGCGCTCGGTCATAGAACAGTGCTGGCCCAGTTGCAGCATCTCTTCCATCGAATAGTGGTAGCCGCCCGTTTCCGTCGTATTGCCCTTATGCCCTTGCTCATGCGCCAGCAGATACTTAATGGCGCGGTGCAGCGACAGGTCAGGATAACGGCGGATCGGTGAGGTAAAGTGCGCGTAAGACTGCAATGCCAGACCAAAGTGGCCACGGTTTTCTGGATCGTAAATTGCCTGTTTCATTGAGCGCAGCAGCATGGTTTGCAGCATTTCCGCGTCAGGCCTGTCGGCAATCGACTCCAGCAGTTCCGCATAATCACGCGGTTCCGGCTTATTGCCGCCCGGCAATTCCAGCCCCAGCTCCGCCAGAACGGAACGGAAGGAGGTTATCGCCTCGGTGCTCGGCTTGTCGTGGATACGGAACAGCGCAGGCTCTTTGGCTTTCTCAACGAATCGCGCCGCCGAGATATTCGCCAGAATCATGCATTCTTCGATCAGCTTGTGCGCGTCATTACGCTGCGTCTGCTCGATACGTTCAATGCGACGTTCAGCATTGAAGATAAACTTCGCTTCTTCGCTTTCAAATGAGATGCCGCCACGCTCTTCGCGGGCGTTATCCAGCACTTTGTAGAGGTTATGCAGCTCTTCGATGTGCCTGACCAGCGGCGCATACTGCTCGCGCAGGTCCTGGTCGCCCTGTAGCATATGCCAGACTTTGGTATACGTCAGGCGCGCATGAGAACTCATCACCGCTTCGTAGAATTTATAGCCGGTTAAACGCCCTTTTGATGAAACGGTCATTTCGCAGACCATACACAGGCGGTCAAGCTGCGGGTTCAGCGAGCACAGGCCATTGGAGAGCACTTCCGGCAGCATCGGCACAACCTGCGACGGGAAATAGACCGACGTCCCACGGTTGCGCGCTTCGCGATCCAGCGGCGTTGGCGGACGCACGTAATAACTTACGTCAGCGATAGCCACCCACAGGCGCCAGCCGCCACCGCGTTTCTTCTCGCAGTAAACCGCATCGTCAAAGTCACGGGCGTCTTCGCCATCAATCGTCACCAGCGGTAAGTCGCGCAGATCCACGCGGCCTGCTTTCGCCTCTTCCGGCACTTCTTCTTTCAGGCCGGCGATCTGCTGTTCTACCGCCTGCGGCCAGATATAAGGAATTTCATGGGTGCGCAGCGCCATATCGACAGCCATGCCAGTGCCCATGTTATCGCCGAGAACCTCAACGATTTTACCGACCGCTTTAGTGCGGCGGGTCGGGCGCTGGGTGAGTTCCACCACCACCACAAAGCCCATGCGCGCGCCCATCACCTCTTCAGGCGGGATCAGGATGTCGAAGCTCAGACGGCTATCGTCCGGCACCACAAAGCCCACGCCCGCATCGGTAAAGTAACGACCGACAATCTGGCTGGTTTTCGGCACCAGAACGCGCACGATACGCGCTTCGCGGCGGCCTTTACGATCGGCCCCCAGCGGCTGCGCCAGTACCTGATCGCCATGAATGCAGGTTTTCATCTGCTCACTGGAGAGATACAGGTCATCTTTACGTCCTTCGACACGCAAAAAGCCGTAGCCATCACGGTGGCCGATAACGGTACCTTTCAGCAGGTCGAGGCGTTCCGGCAGCGCATAGCACTGGCGGCGGGTAAAGACCAGCTGTCCGTCGCGTTCCATCGCGCGCAGACGGCGGCGCAGGGCTTCCTGCTGCTCTTCACCTTCAATGTTCAGTTCCGCAGCCAACTCATCACGGTTGGCTGGTTTTTCACGTTTTGTTAAATGTTCGAGGATAAATTCCCGGCTCGGGATAGGGTTAGCGTATTTTTCAGCTTCACGTTCCAGGAAAGGATCTTGTGACATGGCGGTTCCTCCGTTGTCAGCTCTGATGAAGATTTTCGTCACTCCACCAGCAATAATTTATAAAGCGGTTGATTCTCTTCAACCAAATCGGCAAGCGTGTAGTTATCCAGTTCCTTGAGAAAACTTTGCACGGCCTTCGAAAGTGCCTGCTTGAGTCGGCAGGCAGGAGTAATGTGGCAAAATTCGCTGCTGCAATTTACCAGAGATAAAGGTTCCAGCTCACGAACCACATCACCGATAACAATAACATTAGCCGGTTTACCCAGGCGGATACCGCCATTTTTTCCTCGAATAGCAGTAACGAAGCCCGCCCGGCTAAGTTGATTGATTATTTTGACCATATGATTACGGGACACGCCGTAGACTTCTGTCACCTCAGAAATACTGGTCATACGTCCTTCGGGTAGCGACGCCATATAGATTAGCGCACGTAATCCGTAATCGGTGAAACTCGTTAACTGCACATCAACCTCAGGAAAAGGGGAAAACGGGATAAACCAGGTTGTATTAATTACATTGATGATAAACCAGCCACCAGCCAGGTCGCTAATTTATTTCAGTTCGGGAAGGAAAAAAGCGAGGATCTTACGCTGTATTAAGCCGGATGGCGGCGAAAAGCGCCTTATCCGGCCTACAGTGTGAACAGGTCTGATAAGCGCAGCACCATCAGGCACTGCGCCATGACCCTAAATTATGCGTCAAACGGGTCACGCAGAATCATCGTTTCAGTACGATCCGGGCCGGTAGAAATAATATCAATCGGCACGCCGGTCAGTTCTTCGATACGTTTGATGTAGTTCAGCGCCGCCTGCGGCAGGCCGCTGCGATCCTTCACGCCAAAGGTGGACTCAGACCAACCCGGCATGGTTTCGTAGATCGGCTCGATGCCTTCCCAGTCATCCGCTGCCAGCGGTGTGGTGGTCACTTCACGGCCATCCGGCATACGGTAAGCCACGCAGATTTTCACCTCTTCCAGACCGTCCAGCACGTCCAGTTTGGTCAGGCAGAAGCCAGACAGGGAGTTGATCTGCACCGCACGGCGCACAGCAACGGAGTCCAGCCAGCCGGTACGACGACGACGACCGGTGGTGGCACCGTATTCGTTACCCTGCTTGCACAGGAACTCGCCGGTGTCATCAAACAGCTCAGTCGGGAACGGACCCGCGCCCACGCGAGTGGAGTAAGCTTTGATGATACCCAGAACGTAGTCCACATAACGCGGCCCCAGGCCAGAACCGGTCGCTACGCCACCCGCAGTGGTGTTAGAGGAGGTAACGTACGGATAAGTACCGTGGTCGATATCCAGCAGCGTACCCTGCGCGCCTTCGAACATGACGAAATCGCCGCGCTTACGCGCCTGGTCCAGCAGATCGGAAACATCAACAACCATAGAGGTCAGGATGTCGGCGATTGCCATCACATCATCCAGCACTTTCTGGTAGTCAACGGCTTCCACTTTGTAGAAATTCACCAGCTGGAAGTTGTGATATTCCATCACTTCTTTCAGTTTTACAGCGAAGGTAGCTTTATCGAACAGATCGCCAACGCGCAGACCGCGACGAGCCACTTTGTCTTCATAAGCCGGGCCAATACCACGACCGGTGGTGCCGATCGCTTTCGCGCCACGCGCTTTCTCACGCGCGTTATCCAGCGCAACGTGATAATCAAGGATCAGCGGACAGGCTTCAGACAGCAGCAGGCGCTCACGGACAGGGATACCACGGTCTTCCAGTCCTTTCATCTCTTTCATCAGCGCAGCCGGAGACAGCACAACGCCGTTACCGATGATGCTGGTAACATTCTCACGAAGAATACCTGATGGAATAAGATGGAGGACGGTTTTTTCACCGTTGATTACGAGAGTATGGCCTGCGTTGTGACCGCCCTGGTAGCGTACAACATATTTAGCCCGTTCAGTCAGAAGATCGACGATCTTTCCTTTACCTTCGTCACCCCATTGGGTGCCCAGTACGACGACGTTGTTACCCATTTTTCAAAATCACCGTTTGCTTAAAAATGGATTCTACCATCGCTTTTTCAGATATACAGCACTTTTTGCATGCTAAGATCGGCAAATACGACTACTTTTTGATCAGCCAATCGTTTTCCTCAACATGTAGTAGACAACAACTCCGGCAACCACAAGACCGCCGCCAAAACGACGTAAAACATTTTCCGGCAGTTGCGTCATGGCAGAGATCATTTTCTTCCAGGCGCGGGGATACAGCATCGGGCCTAAACCTTCCAGTACCAAAACGAGGGCAAGCGCCAGCCAGATAGTTGAATTCATCCATCGTCCTTATATAAAAAGAAAACCACCGCCTCCCTGAGGATGCCGGTGGTTTTGTTCATCTAAAACCGTTGATACGATTTTAACGTGTTGCCGTATTCGGTGTCTTCATGTAACGGAAGAAATCGCTGTCCGGGCTCATGATCATCACGTCCTGATTGCCTTCGAAGCTCTTCTCGTAAGCACGCAGGCTACGGATGAAGGCGTAGAAGTCCGGGTCCTGACTGAAGGCATCGGCAAACAGTTTCGCGGCTTCGGCATCACCTTCACCACGCGAAATGCGGCCCTGACGCTCGGCTTCCGCCAGCGTTCTGGTCACTTCATAGTCGGCGGTCGCGCGCAGTTTCTCCGCTTCTTCCTGACCCTGTGAACGGTGACGACGGGCTACCGCTTCACGCTCGGCGCGCATACGGTTGTAAATCGCCTCGGATACTTCGGTCGGCAGGTTGATCTGCTTGATACGCACATCCACCACTTCGATACCTAACGCCGCCATACTGTTCGGGTTGATCACCGGCACTTTGCCATTGGTTTCTGCCGCAACGCGTTCAGCTGCTTCGGCAATCGCGCTATCCGCCGCCGGAGTCGCCACTTCATCTTCCGTTCCCGCAGAACCGGAGTTCAGCGCGTCACGCACTTCCAGCGTTAAACGGCCACGGGAATCGGTCACGATGTCTTTCACATCCAGACGACCAATCTCAGAGCGCAAACGGTCAGAGAACTTACGTTTCAGCAGCACTTCGGCCTGAGAAACATCGCCGCCGCCTGTCGCCAGGTAGTAACGGCTGAAATCGCTGATGCGCCATTTGATGTAGGAGTCAACGATCAGGTCTTTTTTCTCTTTGGTTACAAAGCGATCGGCCTGGTTGTCCATCGTCTGGATACGCGCATCAAGCGTTTTCACCGACTCAATGAACGGGATCTTAAAGTGCAGGCCCGGCTCATAAACCAGCGGTTTGTTTTCATCGTCACGCAGAACTTTACCGAAACGCAGCGTAATTCCGCGCTCGCCTTCTTTGACAACAAAGACAGACATGTACAGCACTACCAGCACGATGATGATAATCGCAATAACTGACTTACGCATCGTTATTCCCCCTGACGCTGGTAGTCGTTACGCTGCGCGTTAGCGCGGCGTTGGTCCATAATATCGCCCTGACTGGTGGACGAGGTATTGCTTGCTCCGCTCGTGCTGGACGATGAAGCCGGCGGCAGACGCAGCAGATTGTTACCCGTGCTGTCTTTTGCCGCAGGCGCGTTAGCGCCTTTCAGCATCTGATCCAATGGCAGAACCATCAGATTGCCACCTTTGTCGTTGACCAGAACTTTACGCGTATGGCTCAACACTTTTTCCATCGTCTCGATATACAGACGCTCGCGAGTAATCTCTGGTGCGGCTTTATATTCCGGCAGAATTTTAGCGAAGCGAGCCACTTCACCCTGCGCTTCCAGGATGGTTTGGGTTCTGTATGCACGCGCTTCTTCAAGAATACGCTGCGCCTGACCGTTCGCACGCGGCTGAACTTCGTTGGTGTACGCTTCCGCTTCACGGATGTATTGCTGTTCGTTCTCACGCGCCGCGATAGCATCGTCAAACGCCGCTTTTACCTCTTCCGGCGGACGCGCTGCCTGGAAGTTGACGTCCAGCAGGGTAATACCCATGTTGTACGGACGAATGGTCTCTTCCAGTTCACGCTGGGTATCGCTACGAATAACGGTACGACCCTCCGTCAGAATGCGGTCCATCGTGTATTTACCGATAACCCCACGCAGGGCGCTGTCGGTCGCCTGACGCAGACTGTCATCCGCGCTGGTCACGCTGAACAGATAACGTTGCGGATCGGTCACACGGTACTGCACGTTCATCTCAACGCGCACAACGTTTTCATCAGAAGTCAGCATCACACCGGACGCCGCCAGTTCGCGAACCGCTTCCACGTTCACCGGGGTAACTTCATCGATAAACGTCGGCTTCCAGTTCAGACCCGGCTCAACCAGGTGGCTGAATTTACCGAAGCGTGTCACCACGCCGCGTTCCGCTTCTTTGATGGTGTAGAAACCGCTGGCAGCCCAGATAATGACGATCGCTGCCGCTGCGATGGTAACGACACGACCTCCGATATGCGGGCGCGGCCCCTGCGATGAACTACCACCGCCAGAGCCTGTACCTTTACCGCCACCCAGACCACCGAGCTTTTTACTCAGTTTGCGGAAGATATCATCAAGATCAGGTGGCCCCTGATCGCGACCACCTTTGTTTCCATTTCCCTCAGAGTTGCCGCCAGGTTTGCTGCTTCCCCACGGGTCGCGGTCTTGTCCGTTATTACCGGGCTGATTCCACGCCATGTTTGTGCTCCATATTTGTTATGCGGTGATCCCCGTTGTCTTTCGACGAGAGGGATAAGGCGAAATTACTCCATGCTCCAGACGAGCCGCCATTAGATCACATAGTCGATCAACGCCGGTTCTTGTTTACAGAGGCGACGCCAGTCGACAATCGGCATGCGAACCTGCAAACTTACGCTGCCGTCCTCCTCCATCCACTCTTTTTCTATTGCCTGAAGTTGGTAAAACCGGCTTCTCAGACGCCCTTCCTGCGGCGGCAAACGCAACGTATGCTGCGCCACCTCGCCGGAAAGCCGCTCCGTCAAAGCCTGAAAAAGCTGTGGTATCCCAACCCCTGTTTGCGCAGAAAGCCAGACACGGATTGGTTTGTTCTCTTCATCCCTGTCGATACGCGGTTCAAAATCGTCCAGCATATCGATCTTATTCATCACCATCAGGGTTGGGATCTCGTGAGCGTCGATCTCTTCGAGAACCGTATCCACTGCGTCGATGTTTTCCTGTACGCGCACATCAGCGGCATCAACAACGTGTAACAAGAGCGTGGCCTGCCGGGTTTCCTGCAAGGTCGCTTTAAACGCTGCCACCAGATCGTGCGGTAAATGACGGATAAACCCTACGGTATCCGCCAGTACGGTTTCCCCCACATCTGCGACATCGATACGGCGCAGCGTCGGGTCCAGGGTCGCAAACAGTTGGTCTGCGGCATACACCCTGGCTTCAGTAATCTGATTGAAAAGGGTGGATTTACCGGCGTTGGTATATCCCACCAGCGAGACCGTCGGGACATCCGCTTTTATACGCGACTGCCGCCCCTGCTCACGTTGCTTCTCAACTTTTTCCAGGCGCGACTGTATTTGCACAATACGATTACGCAGCAAACGACGGTCGGTTTCGAGCTGGGTTTCACCCGGACCGCGCAAACCAATCCCGCCTTTCTGCCTTTCAAGGTGGGTCCAGCCACGAACCAGACGCGTGGCCAGATGACGCAACTGCGCCAGTTCAACCTGCAACTTACCTTCGTGGGTACGTGCACGCTGAGCAAAAATATCTAAAATAAGACCGGTTCTGTCGATCACGCGACATTCACACAAACGTTCCAGGTTACGCTCCTGGGCCGGGCTTAAAGCATGATCGAAAAGCACGACCGCAGCGTTAGACGCTTTCACGGCTTCCGCAATTTCAACTGCCTTACCTTCACCTACAAAGTACTTCGGGTGCGGTGCTTTACGGCTACCGGTAATCACCTGCATTGCTTCGACACCGGCGGAAGAGACCAGAGACTCAAACTCCTGGAGGTCTTCCATATCTTTGTCTTGCGAAAAATAGATGTGTACCAGTACCGCCTGCTCACCGGCATCATAACGGTCAAACAAGCGTCAACCCCTCGATATATATCAGCGGGGAACGCAGGTTCCCTGGCTCCCCGTGTGTAAAACAGCCAAAACCTTATTCGGTTTCTTCGCTGTCCTGTTGCGCAGAAGTGCCCTGCGCGCTGCTACCGTGATGGTAGTTACTGCTGGTGCCGCCACCGGCATTGTTACTGTGATGAGAAACCGGGCGAGACGGGACAACAGTAGAAATCGCGTGCTTGTAAACCATCTGGCTGACCGTGTTTTTCAACAGGATCACGAATTGATCAAAAGACTCGATTTGACCTTGCAGCTTAATACCATTCACCAAATAAATAGAAACTGGAACACGTTCCCGACGCAGTGCGTTCAGGAACGGATCTTGTAAAGATTGCCCCTTAGCCATTCTCTCTTTTCCTTATATGCTTATTTGTACTTTGAACCTTTCGATTCTGAAAAATTGCGCACGATACGTCTCAATTGTACACATTCAGTTCGCGATAGCACCAACAACCTGCAATACTTCGTTTCGCGCCTGGTCAGGCTTTTCACTGTCAAGCCAGCGTACTCCTTCCCAACCACGCAACCAGGTTACCTGACGCTTCGCCAACTGCCTCGTGGCGCAAACACCTCTATAAACCATTTCATCATATGAAATTTCGCCTTCAATGTATGACCACATCTGGCGGTATCCCACACAACGAATGGAAGGCAAGTCCGTATGCAAATCTCCACGGGCAAAAAGCGCCCGAACTTCTGCTTCAAAACCTGAAGCCAACATCTGATGAAAACGCTGCTCAATTCGCTGATGGAGCAGTTCACGGCTCGCCGGGGCGATGGCGAACTGATGCACCTGATACGGTAGAGCGTCTCCTGACGTTTGCGTCAGTTCCGTTAAAGTTTTACCCGAAATGAAAAAAACTTCCAGTGCCCGGGAAAGTCTTTGCGGATCATTTGGATGAATCCGTGCGGCAGCGACCGGATCAATATCCTGAAGCTGTCGGTGCAACGCATCCCATCCCTGCTCTGCCGCCTGTTGCTCAATTCGGGCTCTGATCTCAGGTTCCGCCGACGGTAAGGGCGAAAGTCCTTCCAGCAACGCCTTGAAATACAACATGGTGCCGCCCACTAACAGCGGAATACGCCCCGCCGCAGTAATCTCCGCCATCTCCGCTAACGCATCGCGGCGAAAATCCGCTGCTGAGTACGCTTGCGCTGGATCGAGAATATCCAGCAATCGGTGCGGAGCGGCCTTTAACTCTGAAGCTGTCGGCTTCGCCGTACCGATGTCCATCCCCCGATAAATAAGGGCGGAATCAACGCTTATCAACTCTACTGGCAAAACTTTACGCAATTCAATTGCTAACGCCGTCTTGCCGGAGGCCGTCGGCCCCATCAAAAAAATCGCCTTTGGCAGGCTCGCCTTACTTACATCACTCATGTTTCAGGGCGTTCATCACCGAATGTAAATCAACAGGTTGTAACAGACCACCCGGCGGCGCCTTCACGAGTTGCGGACATAGCCGCTCTACATCAGCCAACAGCGTAATGGCCTGCGCCATCGTCCACTGTGGATGTTCACTCATCAAATTCCGCGCAATCCACTGTGCAATATTGCCCGCGTCAAACGCTGACTGCTGCGCGAGGTAGCCTATCAGTTCAGGAATCAAGATTTGTAAATTTTGTTGGCGTAAGGGTAAAGGCACTGCACGAATGGTCACATGCTGCGCATCTGACTGGAATTCAATCCCCAGATCCGTCAGTGGTGTTTGCGCTTTTTCCAGCGCGGATTTCTCCTCCGCCGACACTTTTAAGCGCAGCGGAATCAACAACGGCTGGGCGCAGACCGGCGTCTGCCCCGGCGTCAGTTGGGCCTGACGCAGCCAGCGTTCCGCCACGGGCAGCGCCAGCAGGTGGATATTGCCGTCACGCTCAAGCAGTGCGCAATCCGCGCCGACAATGGTCAGCACGCGACCGAAACTCTGGCTATGCCCTGCCAGTGACGGCGCTGCCGTTTCTGCTTCCGGTGCAAGCGCCGGTTGTCGCGGAGCGGGCGTCTGTAACAGCTGGCGGTACACTTCGCCCTGCTGTTTCTGGTAGCCCGGCTGGGCATGCGGCCAACTGGCAGCAGGCTGACGTCCGCCGGTTGCCCCTAACGACGTGGAATAGCGCGGCGCGGCGGGTTCCCGCGCAGAGGCCGGTTCAGCGAAATGATTACGCCCGGCCGCCACGCGGTTTTCCGGGATGTGACGCGGCGCAGGATCTTCTTCCGCCAGCGGCAGCGGCGCATCAAGCTGCTGCTGTAGCACGCTCAATACGCCCTGATAGATGAAATCATGCACCAGCCGCGACTGGTGGAAACGCACCTCATGTTTCGCCGGATGCACGTTCACATCCACCTGATGCGGGTCAATCTCCAGATACAGCACAAATGCCGGTTGCCGATCGCCGCCCAGTTTGTCTTCACAGGCCTGACGAATCGCATGATTGATTAACCGGTCGCGCATCATGCGGCCGTTCACGTAGCAGTACTGGATTTCCGCCAGCGCCGCCGTAGTATGGTGAGGATCGGCCACCCAGCCGCGCAGCGTCAGATCGCCGTGCTGCCATTCAATCGCCAACGCCTGTTCCAGAAACGGTGCGCCGCAAATCGCGCCTAATCGACGCTCCTTCTGCCCGTCCTGCGCAACCGCGCGGTACTGGCGCACCATTTTACCGTTGTGCGACAAATTAAGGGTGACGTCGAAGCGCGCCAGCGCAATGCGGCGGATAATTTCGTCAATGTGATTGAACTCGGTTTTCTCGGTGCGCATAAACTTGCGCCGTGCCGGCGTGTTGTAGAACAAGTCCAGCACCTCCAGCGTGGTGCCGACCGGATGCGCCGCCGGTTTTACCGTCACGTCCATATCACGCCCTTCGGCATAGGCCTGCCAGGCTTCCGCCTGTTCCGCGGTACGTGACGTGAGGGTTAAACGCGAAACCGAGCTGATACTTGCCAGCGCTTCGCCGCGAAATCCGAGACTGATAATCGCTTCGAGATCGTCAAGCGAGGCGATTTTACTGGTGGCATGGCGGGCCAGCGCCAGCGCCAGCTCGTCTTTTTTAATTCCGCAGCCATTATCGCGAATACGAATAAGCTTTGCGCCGCCGCGTTCGATATCAATATCGATCCGCGTCGCCCCTGCATCAAGGCTGTTTTCCACCAGCTCTTTCACAACCGACGCAGGTCGCTCTACCACCTCACCTGCGGCAATTTGGTTCGCCAGTTGCGGCGGTAGAACCTGAATCGGCATGTAAAATCCTTAGTTAATCAACGACTCACCCGGCGACACCGCGCTGGCCGTTTGCGCCGGAGCACTCTGCGGCCCGGATTGCACCGGATGCGCCTGGAAGTAGTTACGCAACCCTTGGTAAATCGCCTCTGCCAGCTGCTGCTGATAAGCATCGCTTGCCAGCAAACGTTCTTCGCCGCTGTTGCTGATAAAGCCCGTTTCAACCAGCACCGAGGGGATATCCGGGGAACGCAACACGCCGAGGCTGGCGTGTTCAGGGCGACGCTTATGCAGCGAACCAATGCGCTGCAACTGACCTAACATGTTTGTCGCCACATCATACCCTACGCGCTGGGAATGACCGAATTGCAAATCCAGCACCGCCTGGCTTAAGTAGGGGTCAGCCTGACTGTTCGCCAGCACATCGCCCGCGCCGCCCAGCAGCTCAGACTGCTTCTCATGTTCTTCCAGCCAGTTCGCCATTTCGCTGTTGGCGCGCCGGTTTGACAGCACCCATACCGAGGCGCCCGTCGCGTTGCGGTTTGGCGCGGCATCCGCATGAATGGAGACGAGGAAATTGGCGTTCTGCTTACGCGCCACGTCGGAGCGCCCCATCACGGAGATGAAATAATCCCCGTCGCGGGTCAATACGCCTTTGAACATCGGATCGTTATTCAACAGCGTGCGCAGCTTACGGGCGATAGCAATCGTCACGTTTTTCTCCCGCGTCCCGCCGGGGCCAATAGCGCCGGGGTCTTGCCCGCCGTGACCGGCATCAATGGCGATCACCACTTTGTCGCCGTTACTGGATGTCGTCCGCGCTGCCGGGCGCGTTACCGTATTGCTGCTGGTGACAGCGGTAGCGCGATCCTGGTTTGTTTTAAACGGATTTCGCGCAGGTTCAGTCGGACGCGGAGTGACCACCGGCGTCTCAACGCGTTTTGCGACGACAGGCGGTGGAGGTGGCGGCGGAGGCGTATCGGCGTTGATGGTAAAGACCACGGTATAGTTACCGCCGCTCTGTCGTTTCACGGCCTCGGTTTTACCGTTCTCCGTCAGATCGACAACCAACCGCAGCGACTGCGCGTCTTTCGCCGTACCGGAGCGAATCGCTTTTACCAGGTTGTTGCCGCTAAACTGCAACGGCAGTCCCTGAATCACGCCGGTCTGTTTGATATCCAGCGCGACGGTACGTTTACCTTCTTGCGAAAACGCGTAATCAGGATCGCCGATAAAACTGAACGTAATCCGCGCCTGCCGATCGCCGTTAGATACCTGAATATCGGAGAGACTGGCGGCTCCCGCCTGCGCGCACAGCAGGACCAGCGTTGCCACCACCCAATTTCTGATGCGATAAATCATCCCGCCACCCTTAAGGTTAACCGGCCAAACGCGCCAGCAACAAATCACCTGATGAGGAGACAGCACTAATGCGCGCCTCACGACCTTGCGCCTGGTAATCTATGTGTATTTCGACATCCGGGTCAGGCAGTACACCTTTACCTTGTTGCGGCCATTCCACCAGGCAAATGGCATCGTTGGCAAAATAATCACGGATCCCCATAAATTCCAGCTCCTCAGGGTCCGCAAGTCGGTATAAATCGAAGTGATACACCATTAAGTTATCGAGCGTATAGGGCTCAACCAGCGTGTAGGTCGGGCTTTTCACATTGCCTTTGTGGCCCAACGCCTGTAGAAATCCCCGGCTGAAGGTGGTTTTTCCCGCCCCCAGGTCGCCGTACAAATAGATGACGGTCGCACCGTCACAGGCTTTCGCTACGCGTAGTCCCAGGTCTAAAGTCGCCTGCTCGTCAGGTAGCGGAATTACTCGATTCATCATGGTTTACGTCAATCACATCAGGGTTAACAATACGCTGTAGCGTAGAAAAGAGATCGGTTGCCAGCATGCCGCGGGCGCCATAACGCGCCGCTAAAACATCCGCCGCCGCACCGTGGGCAACACATCCCGCACACGCTGCATCATACGGGGAAAACTTCTGTCCAAGCAATGCGCCAATAATGCCGGAAAGCACATCGCCCATTCCACCGCTGGCCATCCCGGCATTACCGGCATCAATAATGCCCAACGCATGCGATTGGGCGGCGACGACCGTTCCCGCACCTTTCAGCACCGCCACGCCGCCATACCGTTTTACCAGACGACGTGCTGAAAGTAAGCGATCACTTTCAATTTCTGCGACAGAACAACCCAGTAGCCGCGCGGCTTCCCCCGGATGCGGCGTGATCACGCGATTGTGACGTTTATCGGGATTGATTGCCAGCAGGTTCAGCGCATCCGCATCCCAGAGCATCGGTTTGCGAAAATTCTCAGCTTTCTGTAGCGCTTTTTTACCCCATTCCTGCTGTCCGAGCCCGGGGCCTATCACCACCACGTCCGCCCATTGCAGGCTGTCATCAAGAGATTGAGGCGTCAGTTCATGCACCATCAGTTCGGGACGGGCGGTCAGCAACGGCGCGATATTTTCGCTGCGCGTCAGCACCCGCACTAATCCCGCTCCGGCACGCAGCGCCGCTTCGCCGGTCATACGTATCGCTCCCGCCGTCCCGTGGTCGCCGCCAATAATGACCAGCCGACCATGATCGCCTTTATGCGACGTCGGGCGGCGTGGTGTCAGCCAGTGGGAAAGTTGCGAAGCCGCAAAGCGCTGGATACGAACTTCTTGTCCTGCCAGCCAGCTTTCCAGCCCCAGCGCGTCAAAGTGCAGCGCTCCCACGACATCCCGCGCTTTGCCCGTCAGTAAACCGGGTTTCAGCGCAACGAAGGTAACGGTATGCGCGGCATTCATCACCGCTCCAGGCGTGGTGCCCGTTTGCGCCAGCAAACCGGAAGGGATATCAATAGCCACCACCGGCGCTGGATGGCTGTTCGCTCGTTCAATAAGCGTAGAGAGGGAGGTGCGCGGAGCCTGCGTCAGGCCGGTCCCCAGCAGGGCGTCAATAATCACATCAATATGATCCGGCCAGATGATATCCGACGCATGAATGACGCCCCCGGCATTGAGCCACGCCTCGCGCGCCTGCGCTGCCTCTTCAGGAAGCGGCTTATCGATCTCCTGCGCCAGTAGCGTCACCTCAATACCTGCGGCTTTCGCCAGCCTCGCCACCACGTAGCCGTCGCCGCCATTATTACCGTGACCGCAAAGCACCAGCCAGCGCCGGGAATCGGGGTACGCGTCGCGTGCAACCTGAAATGCGGCTTCCCCCGCCCGCAGCATCAGCTCATACAGCGTCAGCCCTAAGCTGTCCGCCGCCTCGCGTTCCGCCCGTTTGATCTCATCGGCGGGCCAGATGGAGTGTGGTATACTTGCGGGGTTTTTCTTCATTGTATGGTCCGTCATGTCAGAGCCCCTCGATCTCAATCAGTTAGCGCAAAATATTAAACAGTGGGGGCTGGAACTGGGCTTTCAGCAGGTCGGTATTACCGATACCGATCTCAGCGCCAGCGAACCCAAATTACAGGCATGGCTGGATAAACAATACCACGGCGAAATGGACTGGATGGCTCGCCACGGAATGATGCGCGCCCGCCCTCACGAATTATTGCCCGGCACGCTGCGCGTCATCAGTGTGCGCATGAATTATCTGCCTGCCAATGCCGCTTTCGCCAGTACCCTAAAAAATCCCTCTCTGGGCTACGTCAGCCGTTATGCGCTGGGCCGTGATTACCATAAGCTGTTACGTAACCGTCTCAAAAAACTCGGCGAGAGGATTCAGCAGCACTGCGTTTCGCTGAATTTTAGACCGTTTGTCGATTCTGCGCCCATTCTGGAACGTCCGCTGGCTGAAAAAGCCGGGCTTGGCTGGACAGGTAAGCACTCACTAATCCTTAACCGCGAAGCCGGTTCGTTCTTTTTTCTGGGGGAGTTGTTAATTGATTTGCCTCTCCCCATTGATACGCCAGTTGAAGAAGGCTGCGGGAAATGCGTTGCCTGTCTGACCATCTGCCCGACTGGCGCAATCGTCGAGCCCTACACGGTGGATGCGCGCCGCTGCATCTCCTATCTCACGATTGAGCTGGAGGGGGCGATACCAGAAGCGCTTCGGCCATTAATGGGCAACCGGATTTACGGCTGCGACGATTGTCAGCTTATCTGCCCGTGGAACCGCTACTCGCAACTGACCGATGAAGAAGATTTCAGTCCCCGCAAGCATCTTCACGCGCCAGAGCTGATTGAACTGTTTGGCTGGAGCGAAGCCTGGTTTTTAAAAGTTACGGAAGGATCGGCGATTCGCCGCATTGGTCACTTACGCTGGCTGCGAAATATTGCCGTCGCGTTAGGCAATGCGCCCTGGGATAACGCCGTAATTACCGCCCTGGAAAGTCGCCGGGGTGAGCACCCACTTCTCGATGAACACATAGAGTGGGCGATTGCGCAGCAAATTGAGAAGCGAAATGCCTGCGTGGTGGAGGTGCAATTACCGAAGAAACAACGCCTGGTCAGGGTCATTGAAAAGGGACTGCCGCGCGACGCCTGAGTCATCCACAGCTTGTGTATAAAAATAAAAAGACATTGCGATTCAAGAGGGAAAAAATCGTCAAGTGATCGCATTAACATTTCGAAATGATAATTAATCTATCAATTTCAATAAGTTACAAAGTTACTATTCACCAGGCGAAGTTTTTTGTATTCCAGGAATAATGCCTGGACCTGTGGATAAGTCTGTTTACAAGAGTGTTTCAGAGGCAAAATAAAAGGTCCCCAACGTGAAAATACGCTGTGGATAATTTTATGGAGATAAGAATTTGGAGCGGGAAACGAGACTCGAACTCGCGACCCCGACCTTGGCAAGGTCGTGCTCTACCAACTGAGCTATTCCCGCTT
>NZ_JAOWFM010000036.1:0-4168 GCF_030333655.1 Citrobacter sp. CK180
CGCGATTTTGCATCAGGAAAGCGTCTATGAATCACTCCCTCAAACCCTGGAATACCTTCGGTATCGATCAACGCGCTAACGAGATTGTCTGTGCCGAAAATGAACAACAACTATTGGATGCCTGGCAATCGGCTAAAGCATCAAATCATCCGGTACTGATACTGGGCGAAGGGAGTAACGTTCTGTTTCTTGATACCTTTCATGGAACGGTGATTATCAACCGTATCAAAGGTATTGAGGTGACAGAGCAACCCGAAGCATGGCACTTGCACGTAGGGGCGGGGGAAAACTGGCATAACCTGGTACGATACACTCTCCAGCAAGGTATGCCGGGGCTGGAGAATCTGGCGCTTATTCCGGGGTGCGTCGGTTCTTCTCCTATCCAGAACATTGGCGCCTATGGTGTAGAACTACAGCGGGTCTGTGACTATGTGGATTGTGTCGAGCTGGCAACCGGAAAGTCTCTACGGGTGAGCGCCACAGAGTGCCGCTTTGGTTATCGTGATAGTATCTTCAAGCATGAATATCAGGATCGTTACGCCATTGTGGCTGTCGGCCTGCGTTTACCAAAACAGTGGCAGCCCGTACTCACTTATGGCGACCTGGTTCGCCTTGAACCTGAAACGGTCACGCCGCAGCAGGTGTTTGATGCCGTATGCCATATGCGCACCACGAAACTGCCCGATCCAAAAGTAAATGGTAATGCAGGTAGCTTCTTTAAAAATCCTGTTGTTGCAGCAGAGATTGCGCACACATTACTGGCGCAATTTCCCGGTGCGCCACATTACCCGCAGGCCGATGGTTCAGTGAAGCTGGCTGCCGGTTGGTTGATCGAACAGTGCCAGCTAAAAGGCGTCAGTATTGGGGGCGCTGCGGTACATCGTCAGCAGGCCCTGGTGCTGATTAACGCACATAATGCGACAAGCGAGGATGTGGTGAAACTCGCGCATCATGTGCGTCAGAACGTGGGTGAGAAATTTAATGTCTGGCTGGAACCGGAAGTTCGGTTTATCGGGCAGACCGGTGAAGTGAATGCTGTGGAGATCATTGCATGAAGGATAATACCGTTCCCCTGACGCTGATCTCTTTGCTGGCCGATGGTGAGTTTCATTCGGGTGAACAGCTGGGTGAAACACTGGGAATGAGCCGCGCAGCCATCAACAAGCATGTCCAGACGCTGCGTGACTGGGGTGTTGATGTGTTTACCGTACCCGGCAAAGGATATAGCCTGCCAGAACCTATCCAATTATTAGATGCTTCTGTCATCCATGCACAACTGGACAGCGGGAATGTCACGGTACTTCCGGTTATCGATTCGACGAACCAGTATCTGCTGGACCGTATTGGCCAGTTGACGTCGGGTGATGCCTGTGTAGCGGAATACCAGCAGGCTGGGCGTGGTCGTCGTGGGCGGAAATGGTTCTCTCCATTTGGTGCGAACCTGTATCTTTCTATGTACTGGCGTCTGGAGCAGGGGCCGGCAGCCGCGATTGGGCTGAGTCTGGTGATCGGCATTGTGATGGCTGAGGTTCTGCGCGATCTGGGCGCAGAGAAGGTTCGGGTTAAGTGGCCTAATGATCTCTATTTACTCGATCGCAAGCTGGCAGGCATTCTGGTTGAGCTTACGGGTAAAACGGGCGACGCTGCGCAAATCGTTATTGGCGCAGGTATCAATATGGCCATGCGCCGTGTGGAAGAAGGCGTTGTGAATCAGGGATGGATCAATCTCCAGGAAGCGGGCATTACGCTTGATCGCAACATGCTGGCGGCGACGTTAATCAAAGAGTTGCGTGCGGCGCTGGAACTCTTTGAGCAGGAAGGTCTGGCACCTTACCTGTCTCGCTGGGAAAAACTGGATAATTTTATTAACCGACCGGTTAAACTGATTATTGGTGATAAAGAAATATTTGGTATTTCCCGTGGGATAGATGCGCAAGGCGCGTTGTTGCTTGAACAGGATGGCGTAATTAAGCCGTGGATGGGCGGAGAAATATCTTTACGCAGCGCAGAATAATAAAAAGGGAGCTAAGGCTCCCTTTTTACATTATTTTCTCAACCTGACTTGTTCGACCGCATGATTGGCGCTTTTGGTCATAATCAGACTGGCCCGCTCACGAGTGGGTAAAATATTTTGCTTTAAGTTCAACCAGTTGATTTCTTTCCATAATGATGCGGCGGTATTGATCGCTTCATCTTTCGATAATTTTGCGTAATTATGGAAATAAGAATCTGGGTCGGTGAACGCCCCTTCACGGAATTTCAGGAAGCGGTTGATGTACCACGTCTGGAGTAAATCTTCAGGCGCATCAACATAAATAGAAAAATCAACGAAGTCAGAAACAAATACATGATGTGGATCGTGAGGATAATCCATTCCACTCTGTAGTACATTTAAGCCTTCAAGAATTAATATATCGGGCTGTGCGACGGTTTTATCTCCGTCTGGAATCACATCATAAATCAGGTGTGAATAGACTGGTGCGGTAACATTTGGCACCCCTGATTTGAGATCGGATACGAATTTCACCAGACGGTGCATATCGTAAGACTCAGGGAAGCCTTTCTTCTTCATCAGCCCGCGATCTTTCAGCACCTGGTTAGGGTGTAGAAAACCGTCAGTGGTGATCAATTCGACGCGACGATGTTCCGGCCAGCGGCTCAGCAGCGCTTGCAGTACGCGCGCGGTGGTGCTTTTGCCCACGGCAACGCTACCGGCGATGCTGATGATATAAGGAATACGCTGGCCGTTAGTGCCTAAAAATTGCTCCAGAACAGCCTGACGGCGCAGGTTTGAACTGATATAGAAATTTAGCAAACGCGACAGGGGCAAATAAATCTCGGCAACTTCTTCCAGTGATAAATCTTCATTAATGCCTTTGAGTCGTGCGATTTCGCCCTCGGTCAGGGTCATCGGCACGGAATCACGAAGCGCAGCCCACTGGTTGCGATCAAATTGTAGGTAAGGCGTCATTAACGTTTGCTCTTTACTCATAAGCATGTTTCTGGCTGTCATTGCTACATCAGGTCAGCGATAAAAAAGCGAATCATCCCCGGCATGCAATGGCACGACACATTTCAGTTAATTTGGACAATGGGCAGGAGGGTAACACCAGATGGGAGGGAATAATAAGAAAAAATCTCTCCTGATAAGTTATCCCTGAAACGCAATGTGACGGATATACCATATGTAAAAGAAGAATTTTTCTCTTTCAAACGTAGATATGATGATGCTCTCCGTTAAGCTGTTAGCATCCTGGTGTCGAAAAATCGCACTGACCTGACTAAAAATAGGCCATTTAGCAGTCTTGTCGTGCAAAATGTGAGCGATAGAACATTTTATGCAATTTTTTAGTTGCATGAGGTCGCAGGTCTCCATAGAATGCGCGCTACTTGATGCCGACTTAGCTCAGTAGGTAGAGCAACTGACTTGTAATCAGTAGGTCACCAGTTCGATTCCGGTAGTCGGCACCATCAAGTCCGGTGGGGTTCCCGAGCGGCCAAAGGGAGCAGACTGTAAATCTGCCGTCACAGACTTCGAAGGTTCGAATCCTTCCCCCACCACCACTTTCTGGCAGCGTGTTTGCTGTCTGAACTGGTTGAAAAAATTAACCGGTTCGAATAAGAAAAGAGACATGTCTCTTTTTTTGTTACAGAAAGAACTGGGTAGCCGAGTTCCAGGATGCGGGCATCGTATAATGGCTATTACCTCAGCCTTCCAAGCTGATGATGCGGGTTCGATTCCCGCTGCCCGCTCCAGACGTGCTGATATGGCTCAGTTGGTAGAGCGCACCCTTGGTAAGGGTGAGGTCCCCAGTTCGACTCTGGGTATCAGCACCACTTCACTTCTCCTTCCCGTTTCTCTCTGTATAAACTTAAATATTCAACAATTCAGGCATATCGCCTGGTTGATGTGGTGATATCACCGATTTATCCGTGTCTTAGAGGGACAATCGATGTCTAAAGAAAAGTTTGAACGTACAAAACCGCACGTCAACGTCGGTACTATCGGCCACGTTGACCATGGTAAAACAACGCTGACCGCTGCAATCACTACCGTACTGGCTAAAACCTACGGCGGTGCTGCTCGCGCATTCGACCAGATCGATAACGCGCCGGAAGAAAAAGCTCGTGGTATCACCATCAACACTTCTCACGTTGAATACGACAC
>NZ_JAOWFM010000037.1:0-257198 GCF_030333655.1 Citrobacter sp. CK180
GCCTTCATGCCAAAGTGCCACTGATTGCCTTTCTTGGTCTGATGCATCTCCGGATCGCGTTGCTGCTCTTTGTTCTTGGTCGAGCTGGGTGCCTCAATGATGGTGGCATCGACCAAGGTGCCTTGAGTCATCATGACGCCTGCTTCGGCCAGCCAGCGATTGATGGTCTTGAACAATTGGCGGGCCAGTTGATGCTGCTCCAGCAGGTGGCGGAAATTCATGATGGTGGTGCGGTCCGGCAAGGCGCTATCCAGGGATAACCGGGCAAACAGACGCATGGAGGCGATTTCGTACAGAGCATCTTCCATCGCGCCATCGCTCAGGTTGTACCAATGCTGCATGCAGTGAATGCGTAGCATGGTTTCCAGCGGATAAGGTCGCCGGCCATTACCAGCCTTGGGGTAAAACGGCTCGATGACTTCCACCATGTTTTGCCATGGCAGAATCTGCTCCATGCGGGACAAGAAAATCTCTTTTCTGGTCTGACGGCGCTTACTGCTGAATTCACTGTCGGCGAAGGTAAGTTGATGACTCATGATGAACCCTGTTCCATGGCTCCAGATGACAAACATGATCTCATATCAGGGACTTGTTCGCACCTTCCCTAATAATAACATTCGCCAGACTGCTAAAGCTGAAGGCAATAAGCGTTAGAAAAATGAGAGAACGTTTCATATTAACCTGAAAAAAGAGAGCCTAATCTAATCAATATACCTGGTCGCGTTTATTTTCTCTCTTTCCTCCTGAATTGCAGGTATAAGAATACCTCACCAGAAGGTGAAAATAATTCGCTAATACAATAAGTCAATAATGACGGATCAGGCTCTTTATTTATATGAGTAAATTAACCCGTTGCTTATAAATACGCGACGGTATAAGTCAGCATGGTGTTAACGGCACCGGTATCGGCAGCGTCTGAACCGACTTTATAGTAGTTCGCATACAGATCGACAGTGGCGCTATCACCTTCAACATTCGTATCAAGGTTAGTATGCAGGTTCAGCGGCGTCTGGCTATTGGCCAGCGTGCTGAGTGCGATACCCACGTTTTTCTTCGTGCCGTCGGTTCTCAACTGTGTGTTGTTCAGATACAGACCATCGTTAGAAATACTGTCTGAACTCAGGATCAGATTCAGGGTATTTTTATTTCCCGCGCCATCGTCCTGCCCCAGGGAAGCAGAAGTACAGCCGGTAAATTCCAGAGTAAATTGTTTACGGTTTTTCTGGATCAGACCTGCGGCAGATGCATCGCTAACGGCGATGGGATCTAATGGAATCGTCAGGTCAGCAGAGTTTCCGCCGTTAATTGTACAGGTTGTATCAGTAACCTGGCCGGTAAAGGTGATAGTACCGCCAGAAGCCTCGGTTGCAGCGCTGACATTAAAGGCTGCGAAGGATGACGCGATAACGAAAGAAGAGATAGCGAGCTTTTTCATTGATATTAACTCCAGTATGTTTGCTCCCGTCCTGGGGACGAACATTTCATGTCACAAAACCGTCCTGGTCTTGCTGTCTACATCCGTAAAATCCCTGAAAACGGAAAAATGGAGCCTGCATCATTATTTCCATCAGGTTAGGTGATGATCCTAATTGATGTAACACAATCTTAAAATATCAGTTTAAGAATTTACTTAAATTAAGTGTATTAGTCTGCTGTTTTGGTTTTTTTTCTTGTTTATCAGCATATGGCACTGATCGTGTAACTGAGATGTAACTTTAAATTTTAAAATTCTTATAAAACGAAAGGTAAAATGGAAAAAATCTGATGCTTACATTCAGTAATATTGATTTACACAATCAGGTAACGACAAAAAAAGAGAATATTTTGCGCGCTAATGTTATATTTATAAAGAAAAGTAGTTAAATGTTCTTTATTTGTTTTGTTTTTGTTTCATTGTTCGGGGTGAATTATTTTAATTAATAAGATTTATTAAAATGAAAGTGGGTGAAGAGGATGAGCAAAAGGGATAAAAACGCCCAGGCATGCAATATAAAATGGCGTTTTAATAAAAAGGAGAGCAGAGGGGGATTGCTGCCTTATTCTTGCAGGTACGCACTGACGCTAACTAAATAGCGCAATGGCAGGGGAGCAGAGTGTACGGCTTTGCCATATGGGGACTGTTATATACCGCAAACTCCGTATTTTTATAGGCGGGGCTGCGTTCTGTCGTTGCATTCCGGCCTTTATCTGTCCCTTAATTCGCTCCCGATCACCGCAGACTTCCCAGCATTTTATCTTCTTCGGCGCCGCTGATTAACCGGGTTAATTCCTGACAGGCAGCAATACGGCCATTTTCTAATGTGAAACAGGCAAAGACTTCGGTTTGTGCCTGTTCGCCGTTCGTTTTGATGACGGTCACCAGGTGATGGGTCAGAACGTGATTGCCCTGCTGAGCGATGACCAGAATGTTCACCTTCATGGTACGAGTAACCTGTTTTAGTTTTGCCATGTGCGTGACGAAGTTATCGTAATCAAGGTCGATGCCATTTACCGTCTGGCGATAATCGGGCGTGAAAAATAATTCGATAGTGTGTTCATCGTGCCCGGGCCGGGAAATAACGGCATCAAGCGCCTGAGCAATGCGTTGCATCATATTTTCCAATGTTCTCTTCCTCATCGTGATTGCGTACAGGGAAGATTACCCTCAGACTGAAGCGGCAAAGTAACCGTAGTAAGACAATAAATACGTTAAATCGGCCATGATGATAGAAAGTATTCAACCTTTACATCACTCCTCTAAGCATACGACTCAGTGGCACCATCACCCTGGCGGGCAGTTGTACTGGATCACGCGTGGCATGGTGATGGTCGAAACGGAGCAAGGGCAGTGGGCGTTGACGCCCGGTTCGGTAGGGTGGATTCCGCCGTCGTTACCCCATTGCGCGTGGATGCCGGTGAGTGCATATGGCGCCAGTCTGCACTTCAGCGCGGAATTTTGCGGGGTCTTTCCCTCCTCGCCGTGCATTCGGGCAGCGTCGCCTTTTTTACTGCTGTTGCTTGAGAAAATTTGTGGGGAGGGAACCATCGGAGAGCCTTCAGAGCGGCTGGCCCACCTGTTGCAGGTTATGGTCGATGAGATTCGCTATGCTGATGCGCTCTCTTCACAATTGATCCTTCCCGACGACAGAAGGGTCAGACAGATTGCGCAAAAAATACTGGCCGACAGGGCCTGTACGCTGAGTCAGGCAGAGCTGGCGAAACAGGCCGGGCTGAGCGTCAGGACGTTGAGCCGCCTTTTTATACAGCAGACGGGATTAACATTCGGTCAGTGGAAGCAAAAAGCGAAAGTCATTTTGTCGCTGGAATATTTACTGCGCGGAGAGCCTGTCAGCCTTGTCGCGCAATTAGCGGGTTATGAGAATGTGAGTGCATTTATTGCCGTGTTCAGGCGTTTTATGGGAATGACGCCAGGGCAGTTCTATCTGCGTTTCGGTCATGGTACGAATGTGGTTTAAAAAAAGGTCGCATAAATAGAGTCACTTATGCGACAAGGCACACGGAGTCAGACATCCCTGCCTGTATAATAGAATCTTATGATTTGTTCTTCGTTTTCTCCAGAATGACGCCTTCCAGAAAAATAATTCTGTTTTCCAGCAGATTAATATAATCCTTCATCAGGACATTTTCTTGTCGCAACGTTTTAAAGACATTAATTTTTAAGTTAAGGTCGTGATCTGTTTTATTTCTTCCTGTTTTTTTTATGTTTAACAGTTCCCTTTTCATAAATATTCCTTATGCTTATAAGGTTATGCCTTTATTTCTTGTTGCTCATATTTATGCTGTGTAATTATCTTGTCAAGATTATTATTTTTTCTCATTGGATTTAAGATGCAAGGACAATGTACCGGAGAGAATAAATGAGACTCTGGACTCAGGCGTGTTCTGTTTACATTGATGTATTACGCTTTTATCAGTGTTGACATGTTATCAGTTAGTTGTTTATATAACATATATTTTACAGGGAAAAGTTCATAATTGTGATATGGTCACTTGAACTCTTTTTTATTAGACTGCATGTCTTTCATTTTTTTGCTTATTTAGCACGCTCATACAGATCTTTTCTAAACTTTACCTGATGTGCGCCTGTCTTCTTCTTCCTGAAAAGACGTATAATTGTGAAACACAATTCGTACAAGGATAATAATTATGCCGAAAATCATTCAGTCTTTATTATTATTTATTGCACTAAGTAATATCTCAATGGCATCGACGCAGGAAACGGCGTTTTTGGCTGAACGCGGGCTGGCGGGAAAATCGGTTGAGCAAATGGTGGATGCTATCGATCAAAACCCTCAGGCGCGTCCTTTACCGTATACCGCTTCTGTGACCAGCACGGATCTGAAACTGTCGGCGAATGGCGAAACGTACACCTTTCCGCTGGGTGAGAAATTTTATCTCTCGCTGGCGCCTTATGAATATCAAACCCATCCCTGTTTTAACCACAGTCTTTCAGGTTGCCAGGGAGAAATGCCGGACACCTGGTTTGATGTGAACGTGACAGATCGGAACGGTACGGTGTTGATACATAAGAAAATGAAAAGTTATCAGAATGGCTTTATCGGGTTATGGCTGCCGCGTAACACTGAGGGGATGATTGAAATCAGTCATGAGGGGAAAAAAGCGGCTTATTCGTTTAAAACCGCGAATGACAGTCAGACTTGCCTGACCGACCTGCAATTACGCGCTGCCTCGTAAAGAGATAAACAGCCTGAAGAGATGACTGACGATGTGCTGCATTCTTCGCCAGTCTCTATCTTCAGGGCGATTCCCTTGCCGGTGACTCAGCCCCGCATCGGGTGCGAATCACGTATCATGTAATGGTGACTTCTTTTCGGATTTTGTTTTGAAATTCCGTAGACAGCGATTTAAATTGTGCTCGCTTTTCTGTTAGTGTGGTAATGACTTTATTGCTGCTGGTACATCTGCCGTAGATAAAGTCAAAATAGATAGAGCAGTTTGAAACTTTACACAGCGTATTATAATCATCCTGTAGATGCGGGAAGTAAATAGATATTAATGCTTTTATTTTGGAGTAAAGTTTGCTGTCGCCGCTTATTGTCGGTTGTGTTATCGGCGTTTCCGTGGCGCTTTTACTCTTCACTTTTGTAATGAAAAACTCAATGGTGGATATTCGATACGTATGCCATTCGATTTCCATTGCTAACAGTTCCTCATATTTTTGCAGAATTTTATTATTCTGATCCTCTTTCCTTTTGAGTTCCAGCCCATCCATTATTTTTTGTTCTATTTTAGCTTCGGCTTTCAGAATGAGTATCCATCCTCCAGACAGTGCCAGGATGCAGCCAATTATGATTAAGGAGATAATAAATATTATGTCCATACATCAGACTCCTTCATTTGTTATTTTGCTCAAATTGCCTGAGTACCATTGCGACACAATCCGGCCCGTACTTAAATCTTATGTTGTGTGATTGCTATAAATTCTGTTGATATTTTAAAAAATAGATGCAGAGTTAGCTGATATGTTTCATTAAGTCAAATCAGATCGCCTTGTCAATGTGTAAATAAAGTATTTGTTTTCTGTTCAAGCGTAAGGTTTTTGATTTTTCTTATTTCTGTTAGACATGAGGCAGAGTATTAGTAATTCTCTTAGGGCGTTAATGGACGAACATACAACAAAAGGAGTTTGTTATGGAGTGGAGCGTCGAAAATAACCTGGTGTGCCCGACAACGGGAACCGCCTTTGCGCTGACCAGCGGAGCGGAAAATCTTAAGTTCATTCTGTGGTATAAGGGCGATTATTTTTTACGCACAGGTTCCGTTATCTCCCCGGAGGATTCAGGCGTCCTGGCGAACGGGAAAAAAAGAAACATCAAAATCCTGCACGTTTTCCCCTACAGCAATGCGTTATGGGCCTCTTTTCATAACCGAATTGACTGCCCGGGAAATGGCGTTGTTACCATCAATCACTGTGTGCGACAGCAGCGGTGCGTATTCACGCTTTGTCCGTATGGCGCGAGGACTGTCACCGGATAAAATAATTTATGGCGTGACTATTCTGGCATCGCAGAACGTCGTCGTTACATGCAAATTGGGTATCCATCCTTTTTATTGCTGTCATTTAAGACGGGCCGGTTTTGTGTCGCCTGAATACAGAGTGCCCTGAGTAGAAAAGAAGCGACCTGATATGTCTTTAAGGTTTATAACAAAATCAGATAAAAGAATCCTTACAGCTTCTGTCTTTCTGTTTTTTCTGGTATTTGCCAGTGTGCTGTGGCTGGAGTTAACGAGCGTACAGCAAAGTAAGCAGGCGCTGCTGCAATCTGAGGTCAAAAGTCTGGCTTTTGTCGTCGATAAAGTATTAGGCGATGCCCGACTGGCGATTGCGCAGGCGCAACCGTTACTGGGTCAGCCCTGTAATACGACACTGGAAAAAAAGCTCAATATTATCCCCACACGCTACCCGCATCTTCAGTCGCTTAACTTTACGCAGGGCAATACGATTTATTGTTCCTCGCTACTCTACAACAAAGGGTACACCCTGAGTCCTGCTCTCTCTTTACAGCAGGGCATAAGGGTTGATCGGGTGATCACCTCTCCGCATGATTTCATCATGATGCTTTATGTTTCTTATCCGGCGGGAAGAATATTTGCGGCTTCTGATGTGCGCATTATTGTTGAGCGCATCAAAAATATGGCGTTCAGCGATCGTATTGTTTTACGCATGAACGATAAAATTTTAACCGCCTCTGGCGTTAAACCGGGGAGTTTGCAGGAGTCGCATTTTTCACACTATATAAAAGCGGAAAGTTATAACAAACTTTATACGATTGCCTGGCGAAAAACCGAACTGGGGGATGCGCTGGTCGTGATCGCCCACTCATGGCGCTATATTGCGATGATTATCGCCAGTGCGCTCGTATCATCCATATTGCTCTGGTTACTGTTATCGCATCGGGCATCATTACCTCATCACCTTGCGGTGGCCATCAGAAGAAATGAAATCCAGCCTTACTACCAGCCGATTGTATGCGCCAAAACAAACCGCGTGATTGGCGCGGAAGTTCTGGCCCGCTGGCAACATTGTGAAGCGGGTTCTGTTTCTCCCGATATCTTTATCCCGGTGGCAGAACGTGCCGGGTTGATTGCCGACCTGACGAAAGGATTACTGGATCTGGTGGTTATCGATATTCAACGCTCGGTCACGGTATTTAAACCGGGTTTTAAATTTAACCTGAACATCAGCCATGCTCATCTGGTGAAGGACTCTTTTTATTCATTCATCGGGACGTATTCAGGTGTGTTTCGCGAACAGAACCTGCAACTTGTTTTTGAAATCACCGAGCGTGGAGAGATCGAAGTGAATGATGATATCTCCAATAAAATTGATTATATGAAGATTCATAATGTCGGGCTGTCGCTGGATGACTTTGGCACGGGATTTTCTAACCTGTCTTATATCACTGGCCTGCGGCCAGAGAATATTAAAATAGGTCGCATGTTTATTAATCTGATTTCGGAAGGGAAAAATACGCCGCTTGTTGATTGTGTGGTCGAGATGGCACAAAGAATGCGTATTCAAACGACTGCGGAAGGGGTGGAGCATAAGTACTAGGTTGATTATCTTCGATCTAAAAATGTTGATTTCTTCCAGGGCTATTTCTTCTCCCGGCCACTTTCATTCGCGAATTTTATCCGCTTTATCAGAGGTTATCAGGTTGTCACGTAACATACTGATTATAGGAATTATATCCTGAAGGACTCTGCGCGGGGGAGGGGGCGTGATATGAACGATAAGCTATCTCAAGTGCGTGACAGATTACCGCTCATAATAATTATGCTGTATAGCGATGATTCAGACTGGCGTCTCTTTACCTAAATCATACTGAATTAACTGCCATTGCACGGGTGAGCCCTGATAATAAGGCATCATTTCCCCTTTTTTTAGGTTCACTACAGCCGATACCGCGGTGCTGGACAATTGCCAGTAGCCGCTTTGTGGACTGGCCTGCCCGCTGTTACGCGTGATGCCGAGAGGTTTGCGACTGGCATCGTTTTGTGACGAACCTGAGGAGAGTGTCGAAAGCATGTAATTACTACTGTCTATCTTCATAACCTAACAATCCATGAGGAACACATATTGTTATCAAGCGGCATTTACCGGCAACAACTTAAATCAGGGAGGTGATTATTCATAATGTGAATAAAATCTTGTGACTTATTGCAAATAAAACATAATTTAGCCAAAATAAGCCCCTGTATTGGTTAAAGATTATTCATAATGATTGGTCGCCTGATTAACTGTCTGATACTCCTTGTGTCATTCTCCGCTGCCAGCGCTTATGCGGTTAACTGTCAGCGTGCTTCTATGCCTTTAGAAAACACCATTTGTAACAACGACAATCTTCATTGGCTGGACAGCACAATGACGGTTATCTATCACACGATGTTGGTCAGAAACCCTTCTCAACAGGTTCACAAGAAGTACCAGGAATGGGAAAAGTCGCTACAGGCGTGTACCTCCGACAGCTGCATTGAGCGTGCCTACTATCAGGGCATCAGTTCTATTTCAGACGTTGCCCCGGATTTTGACTGGGAAGGGCTGTGGTGGAACACCAGTGTGTCCAATTTAAGTGGCGGAATGATCCAGTTCAGCCGGAGCGCGGAATGGTCAGTCACGACGGATATTCGTGTCTGGTCGGGATTAAATAAAGATGAGTTTACGGCTGAAGCCCGAAAACTGTACGGCATGGCGCTGGTCGAACGTATTGCCGATACCAGTAATTGCAAACTGCTGTTTATCCCCCGTAAAAGCGGCGCGCTTCAGGTCTACAGCAACGCGGACTGGGGATGCCGGATTTCGATGCCGACGGGGGCATTTATTGATGGGCGTTATCTGCGCTCGGATCACGATCCTCGCCCGAAGGCGACGCTGTACTCGCTGGGAATTTTCTCCGACCCCAAAATGGATGAGCGCTTCCGCGCGCTGGTGGGGGATGATTACCAGAAGTTTGTGGATACCGCCAACGTTTACATTTATCAGGATGATATAGATAACATCGGCGCAACGGTCGTCTCTATGTGGGTGCGTGGCGCGGCGAACAACCATACGGCCATTATTATGTACACGCAAAGCAATATCTGGGCGGCGAGGGTAGAACGCGACAGCGCCGGAAAAATGCAGTTGTACTACTTCAGCACCAGAGGTAACGATATCAAGAAAATGCCGCGTACGCTCGCTGGCTGGAAACTGCGTTACCTGGATCAATAAAACCTGTCGTTATGGGAAAGGAGATCGTCATCGCGATCTCCTTTGTCGATCTCCTGCCGGTTATGCCAGCGTCCCTACGACGTTCAGATCCGCGTCATCCGGTACTTCATTATAAGAAAGAATATGCAGCCCGCTGGCGAACAGCCGGCCATAGCGGGAGATCACTGGACGTAGCTGCGGCGTTACCAGCAGCAGCGGCGGCAGCCCTTTCGCCTTCATCTGCTCGTAAATCATCGGCATTGTCGTCTGCAACTGGGTCAGAATGTTCGGATCGACAGGGAAGCTATCCAGCGCCACTTTTCCGGCCTGCTGCGCCTGGTTGAGCGCGCCCAGCAGCATATTCTCCAGCTGGCTGTCGATGGTGTAGGCCGCGAGTTGTTGACGATCGCCGTTAATGGTGTGAACGATGGCGCGGCGCAGAGCATAGCGCACGTCGGAGGTCAGCAGAACGGGATCTTTCGTCACGGTGACGCTTTCCAGCAATGTGGACGCGATGGTGACGATATCCTTCAGTGAAATCTGCTCCAGCAATAACTGGCGATAAATGCGCAGCAGCAGACTGTAGCTAAACGCGGCATTTAAATCCTCCGCCAGCTTTGGCGCCTGGAGCGCCAGGCGCGCATGCAGGTGGGTAATATCGTCATAGTTAAACAGATCTGGCAGATGTTCGCGGGCGACCTTGTTGACGTGCGTCGCCACCACGCTCGCGCAGTCAACCACCTGATAACCAAGATTCAGCGCTTTCGCCTTTTGTTCCGGGTCGATCCAGACAATTGCCATGCCGTAAGCGGGGTCGGTATCCAGTATGCCGTTGATCTCCCCGTACAATTCAGTGCCGGGAATCGCCATCAGTTTTTCAGCCTGGACTTCGCCGATCGCGGTACGAATGCCGTTGATATGAATCGCGTATTGCGCCGGTTTCAGGCGGAAGTTTTCCCGGATGCGGATCTCCGGCAGCAGTACGCCGCAGTGCTCGGAAATGACCTGGCGAACGCCGCGTATACGTTGTGACAACGGACTGCCCTTCGACTCATCCACCAGCGTGACCAGTTTATAGCCGAGATTCAGGCCAATGGGCTCCACCAATGGAATGCTTTCCCAGGAGACGCCTGGCGTCGCATCCGGCGCGATGGCTTCGGTGATGGCCTCCATATCCGTCTCTTCCTGGGCGGGCTGCACCGCTTTGCTCTGCCGCCAGGCGGCAAACAGCAGCAGGGCGGTGAAGCTCAGGAAGGCAATGTGCGGCATTCCCGGCACAATCGCGAGAATAAACATCACGAAAGCGGCGGTATAGAGCACCTTCGGGCGAGAGAGAAGCTGGATTTTAATCTCATCGCTGACGTCATTGCCTTCGCTGACGCGGGTCACGATAATCGCTGCGGCAGTCGCCAGCAGCAGCGACGGGATCTGGGCGACCAGACCGTCACCAATGGTCAGCAGAACGTACTGGCGGAACGCGTGGCTGGCATCGAGATCGTATTTAAAAATACCGATACAGATACCGCCGATCACGTTGATGATCAGCACCATGATCCCGGCGATGGCGTCACCGCGAACAAACTTCGACGCGCCGTCCATCGCACCGTAGAAGTCTGCTTCTTTCGATACTTCCTGTCGGCGGTTTCGGGCCTGCTGCTGGTTAATCAGACCCGCGTTCAGATCGGCGTCGATAGCCATCTGTTTGCCCGGCAGCGCATCCAGGGTAAAGCGCGCGGAAACCTCGGAAATACGTTCCGCCCCTTTGGTGACTACCACGAAGTTGATGATCATCAGGATGATAAACACCACGAAACCGACGACGAAATCGCCGCCGATGACCACCTGACCAAAGGCTTCAATGACCTTACCCGCCGCGCCTTCGCCTTCATGACCGTGCAGCAACACCACGCGGGTAGAGGCGACGTTCAGCGTCAGACGCATTAACGTCGTGATCAGCAACAGCGTCGGGAAAATCGCAAAGTCCAGCGGACGCTGCATATTCACCGATACCAGCAGCACGATGACCGCCAGGACGATATTAAAGGTAAACAGAATATCCAGCATCAGCGGCGACAACGGCAGAATAACCATTGCCAGCACGCAGAGAAGCAGAATAGGCACGCCGACTTGCCCCTGACGGAGCACGCTCAGCGCGTTGCGCAATTTACTGTTCGCCATTGGCTTTCAGTACCTCTTGAGGAATGTTGATTTGCCTGTTCAGGCGGGGCTTTTGTTCCACGTTGCCTTCGCGCCAGGATTTTAATTGCATGACGTAGGTCAGTACGTGGGCAATAGCGCGGAAAAGCTGCGTGGGAATCTGTTGGTTAACGCGGGTGGTGTAATAAACTGCCCGCGCCAGCGGCGGAAATTCCACCACCTCGATATTGTGATTAGCGCCCACTTCACGGATCCAGAGCGCAACATCGTCGATTCCTTTAGCAACGATGTAAGGGGCTTCGGCACGCTGTGGATCATATTTCAGCGCAACGGCGTAATGCGTCGGGTTGGTGATGATAACGTCTGCCGTTGGTACGGTTCGCGCGATTTGCCCCATCGCCATCTGACGCTGAAGCTGGCGGATGCGTCCTTTAATCTGTGGATTACCGTCGTTGTTTTTATACTCTTCTTTCACTTCCTGTTTGGTCATGCGCATTTTTTTGGTGAACATGAACTTACTGAGCGGTACATCCAGCAGGGCGAAAATGACGATAACGGCGATGAAGTAGCTGAAGACGTGACGAAAAATGGCAAACCCTTGTCCGATCGCCTGACGAAGATAAAGCTGTTGCAGGTGCAGCAGAGCGTGCATGGAGTCATGCACCATCATGTACAACACGGTAAGAATAATGCCGCACTTGAGCAGCATCTTGCCGACTTCCGTGTAGTGGCTGGCGGAAAACATCCGCTTGATGCCGCTAATGGGGCTGAGCTTTTTAAAATCCGGCTTCAGTTTTGTGGGGGTAAAAATCCAGCCGCCAGGCACCAGGCTTGCCACTATGCAGCACAGCGGAATCGGAATCAGCGTTGCGATAAAGCGCAGTACAACCCAGACGTTCAGCAGCATAAACTGATTCAGCGCCGTGGGATCGTCGAGCCTGCCCGCCATTTCACCGACAGCGGCAAACGATTCACGGATTAACTGCTGGTAATAGGGCAGAAATGCGGCGAGGGTGAAAAACGACGCCAGCAGTCCCGCCGCCATCGTCAGATCTTTTGAGCGCGGGAGGTCGCCTTTTTCACGCGCTTTGCGCAGTTTTCCGGGGGTGGGTTTTTCGCTTTTGTCGCCGCTGGAGGACATTACGGCACCCTTATGGCGTCGAGCTTCGCCAGTATTTCATTGGTGAGATTGAGATAGTGATCAGGAATGTTGGTCACCATCATCGAGATACAGAGCAACCCAAACAGCATACTGATCGGAAAACCCAGCGAGAAAAGGTTCAGCGTCGGTGAAACGCGGTTTAACAGGCCAAATCCGCCCTGCACAATCAGCATGACGAACGTCGTTGGCAGCGCGATAAGCGTCGCGGATGCCATAATCCAGCCCAGTCCCTGAACAATCAGCGTCAGCGTTGGCTGGTTAATCGCCTGACCAATAGGCCAGTAGCTAAAGCCTTTGAACAGAATCGTGACCAGCAGCAGGTGCCCATCCATGATGAAAAAGAGCAGTGCGCAGAAAACATAAATGATCTGCGAAATCACCGTAGTGGAGCTGCCGTTGACCGGGTCGTTCATCATCGCCATCCCCAGCCCCATGTTCATCGACAGAATATGCCCGGCGGTTTGCAGCGTGACAAAGACGAGCTGGAGCGCCATGCCGAACAGGAATCCCCACAGGAGCTGCTCGCCGATCAGCAAGACGGTGCGCATCGAAAGCAGTTCGCTGAGCACAACATTATTGGGCAGCATGGGGGTGATAATGATCGACAGCGCCAGCGCTGCGGCAATCTTAATGCGACGGGAAAAAGCCCGGTTGTCCAGCACGGGTGCGAACTGCAAAAACGCCAGGATGCGGAAAAAGGGTAGCACCAGAGCCATCAGCGGCGTGAACAGCGCCTGTATATCGATTCCCATCGCCGCTTAACCGACCAGCGCCGCCGCCTGGTGAAAGATCTGGATCGTAAAATCCACCAGTTGCGTCAGCATCCACTTACCGGCGAAGATCAGCACGCCCAGGGTGACGACCAGTCGCGGCAGAAAGCTCAGCGTCTGTTCGTTAATTTGCGTGGTGGCCTGAAAAATACTGACGCACAGCCCGACAATCAGGCTGGGAATAATGGCGACGGCGGAAATCAGCAGCACCAGATGGATGCCGGTCGCCATGATGTCGCCTGCCGTGTCCATGTTCATCATCGCTAAAGACCCTGAACGCTGGAGGCCAGCGTACCGACGATCAATGTCCAGCCATCGCACAGGACGAACAGCATCAGCTTAAAGGGCAGCGAGACAATCAGCGGCGAGAGCATCATCATCCCCATCGCCATCAGGATACTGGCGACAATCAGGTCGATCACCAGGAAGGGGATATAGATCATAAAGCCGATCTGGAAGGCGGTTTTCAGTTCGCTCAGCAGATAGGCCGGAGTCACGATCGTGAGATCCTGCTCGCGCGCATCGCCCTCGATCCCGGCGATGCTCATCATTTGCGCCATCGCTTTATTGTTCGTCTGGGCCAGCATGTAGTTCTTCAGCGGCACTTCCGCCTTCGCCAGCGCCTGTTTCAGCGTGATTTCATCTTTTTGAAAAGGGTCAATGGCGTCAGTATAAATCGTGGTCCAGACCGGGCGCATCACCAGCAATGTCAGCGCCAGCGCAATCCCGGTAAGAATTTTATTGGGTGGACTTTGTTGCAGCCCGAGCGCCTGGCGCAGAATCGCCAGAACGATAATGAAGCGGGTGAAACAGGTCATCATCAGCACCATGATCGGCAATAAGCCAAGCAAAGTCATCAGGATCAGGATCTCAATTTTAACGTTGTAATCCTGACCTGCGCCGTTGGCGGCGGTGCTAAAGAGGGTAATGTCGCCATTTGCAGCCAGTGCCGGTTGTGCGACAAGCAGACTCAGGAGCAGCAGAGCGATGCCGCTTCTGTTAAACAAGCGGTTCATCGCGTGAGCTCACCGAGTTCTTTGGCGTTGAATTCAATGATTCGCAGGCCGTATTTATCGTTGAGCACCACCACTTCTGCTTTACCAAACAGAATGCCATTCACTTTAATGTCCAGCGGCTCGCCCGCCATCTTGTCCAGTTCGACCACCGAATCGCTGTTGACTGACATTAATTCAGCAAGCGAGATATTTACGGAAGCGACTTCCAGCGTCAGCGTCACGGGAATGCGGCTAAACAGCGCCATTTTACGGATATCCGTCATCGCGGTGTTGCGCGTTTCAGGCTGCAAATCCAGGCGGATATTCCCTTCGACGGTGTCTTCCTGCGTCATATCGCTAAGGTTCAGGTCATCCAGGTCAAGAGACTGGCTTAGCTCGTGTTGCAAATCACTCATATTGCTTCTCGGTTGTCTTATCATAGATATCGCACAAAAACAGCTTGCTACGATCTTCAACGATAGCAGCCTCAAAAATCTGTTCTTTGCCGATAAATACCGGTAAAGGTTCGTTAATGGCGATGGGGATGATATCCCCGGGTTTAATATCGGAAATCTGGGCGACGGTCAGGTTCAGGCTGGCCAGACGCCCGCTCAGTTTTAACGGCAGACTGTCGAACAACCGTTCTATCTGCGCAGGGCTCAGGGGCACGCTTTTCACGGCGCGGCTATCGGCCGCATCTGGCGAACGGAGTATCGCCAGCATCTGATCAACATGGTGGTGATCGAGCAGAATGGTAAAAGAGCCGTGATCGTACCCTTCGAGGGTAAAGGTAATGCACCAGGACCAGTGGCTAATGACCGTTGAATAATCGACCTTAATATCGAGATTTTCGCCAAAGGTTTCTTTGCAAATCACCAGTTGCGTGAGTTCCTGACCCAGTTTACTTCTCAGGCGCTCTTCTGTTTTTGTCACACGCAACGATTCATCTGGCGCAACATGACTGCTGTCTTTACTTAAACCGTAATAATCATGAAGGATGTTCAGCAATAAGATGCGATCAATAACAAAGGCGACATTTCCGTAAGGCGTCGAAAAAACCTGCGCATTCTTATATTGCTGGTCGATTGCGAAGGTCATCGACTTCAACGCGGCATTAACACGGAGTTTCTTCAGAAAATAAATGCTCAGGCGTGCATCAAGTATGTCAAAACTGTCATTCATCAACTTGGGTAACTTGTGCCACGGCCGACCGAGTTTACTGGTGTCGAGCTTTACCAGAGAAGGTAAATCCTTTCTCTGATGAATTCTGACTCGCTGTGATGCAGGGTTCATGATTATTCCGGGTTACCAAAAGTTTAGATGAAAAATAACGCCACTTTTTGGTTGTTGTGTAGCGTGAACCGTAAAATTTCCTGGAGGTATTTGAGTTTTAAAAATTATGTGTCGCTCTTGAACAACACAGAAGAAACGTCGCTGTCGAAAACTCTCACACATTACGTCAGGATGTAGATTAGACAATCTTAACCCTGCTATTGCAAGCATCCAGGGGTTATTAATCCATTATTTCTCTAGGAATTTTCTCATTAATAACTTTTTTAATTTATTGATTTTTATAGATTAATATTTTAATACCCATTAAAAACAAGACAATTCCTATTCGCTACGTATACTGCCTTTACTTTATGAAAGTTGCCTGATTCATGAGTTAAAAAAACTGTTTATTTTTATTAACATCTTATAAAAACCCATTAACAAACTGGGTTTGTGATGTTTTTAAAAGATGCTTTGAATAATGGCTGAACAGCATATTTCTTATTTTGTTTTTTCTGTTGGTACACCTAAATGAGTATTATCATTGAATGCGAAGATCGTAATAGAAATGGCTTTATCGCCGTTTCTCCTGCCAGCGTTAGCGTAATGTCGTTAGCGCGTCGCGTTGCTAAGTATAATGTATCAGTACTGATTACGGGCGAAACGGGAACAGGGAAAGAGTGTATCGCCAAATACATTCACGAGAATGCCTGCGGCAGTGACGCCCCGTATGTCGGCGTTAACTGTGCAGCTATTCCAGAGAGTATGCTGGAAGCCATTTTATTTGGTTACGAGAAAGGCGCGTTTACCGGCGCTGTTGCGAGCGTTGCCGGTAAATTTGAGCAGGCTAATGGCGGCACGCTGCTGCTTGATGAGATTGGCGATATGCCGTTGGCGTTGCAGGCAAAATTACTGCGCGTATTGCAAGAGCAGGAAGTTGAACGTCTGGGGAGCCATAAGCGTATTCCGTTGGATATTCGCCTGATCGCTTCTACAAATAAAGATTTGCAGCAGGAAATTGCCGAAGGCCGTTTCCGCCAGGATCTTTTCTACCGTATTTCCGTCGTGCCTATTCATATTACGCCGCTGCGTGAACGCAGGCAGGACATCCTGCCGTTGGCCCAGCGTTTTATCACTAAATACCGCGCTTTTCATAAAGGCGATCTGCGTCTGAGCGATGAGGCGCGTACCGTCCTGCTCAGATACGACTGGCCGGGTAATGTCCGTGAACTGGAGAATGTGATTCAGCGCGGCATGATTTTGTGCAACGGCGAAGAGATTCACGCCGCCGACTTTGGCCTGGCCGTTCGCGCTTCCCAGCCTGAAGCGGCGGTTATCGAAATGATGCCTGCCTATCGCGAGCAGGAGACGGGCAACCCGTCGATCCGCGATGTCAAACTGCACGGACGGCTGGCGGAATACCAGTACATCATCGATCTGCTTAAACGCCATAAAGGCAACAAATCCAAAACCGCAGAGTTTTTAGGCATCACCCCACGCGCTCTACGTTATCGTCTCGCCTCCATGCGCGACGAGGGTATTGATATTGAATGTTATTCCTGAGGCCAGGAAGGATTGATGAATGGATAAGATTACTGCCGCAGGCATCAACACGACACACCAGGCGTTGCTGGACAGAATGCAGCAGACCGCTTCATTAGCGTCAGCCGGTTCGGTTGACGCTTCTTTAACTATCGCTCCCGCCAGCAACGCGTTTGGCGTCAGTGAACCGATTTCCTTTGCGGGCGCGCTGAATAACGCTATCGATAACGTCGATGCGATTCAACACAGCGCAGGCGCAAAGCAAAAAGCGATTGATATGGGGCTGAGCGACGACTTAGCCGGTGCGATGATCGAAAGTCAGAAAGCCAGCGTGGCTTTTTCGGCCATGATGCAGGTGCGTAATAAGCTCACCACGGCACTGGACGAAGTAATGAATATTCCGCTCTAAGGTTTTAACCGTGCTTACTAAGATTAAAAGTCGTCTCCCTTCCGTGTCGGTGCCATCCGGTCTGAATAAGCCCCAGCTCATGGCGATTGTGGGCGGCGTGGTGCTGGCGGCCGCGATTATTCTGTCGCTGTGGAACCGCAATCAGGGTTATGTCGCGCTCTACGGTTCGCAGGAACATCTGCCGGTGTCACAGGTGGTGGACGTTCTGGGGGCAGAAAACATCGCTTACCGCATTAACCCGGACAATGGCCAGATTCTGGTGAGCGAAAGCAAACTGCCGCAGGCGCGAATGGCGCTGGCGGCAAAAGGCATCAGCGCGGCGACGCCCGATGGCTACGAGTTGATGGACAAAGAAGAGATGCTCGGCAGCAGCCAGTTTATTCAGAATGTCCGTTACAAACGCAGCCTGGAAGGGGAACTGGCGAAGAGCATTATGGCGCTGGACCCCGTGGAAAACGCGCGCGTCCATCTTGGGCTTAACGAGTCCAGCTCCTTTGTATTGACCAACAAGCCGACCAGCAGCGCATCGGTCATGGTGCAACTGCACTATGGCAGAAAACTGGATGAGCAGCAGGTCGCTTCTGTCATTCAACTGGTGGCCGGAAGCGTACCGGGTATGCAACCTGGCGCGGTGCGGGTGGTCGATCAGAGCGGTAATTTGTTGTCTGACGGCATCGAAGGCCCGGATGGCGGCATGACGAGCAAGCGCATGGGCGATGACGTCATGCAGCGCATTCGCGAGGATACCACGAAAAATATCACCAGCCTGCTGACGTCGTTAGTGGGGCCGGGCAACTTCCGTATCAGCGTCGCGCCGACCGTAGATTTAAGCCGTGTGGAAGAGACTCAGGAACGGCTGGGTAAAGATCCGCGCGTCAGCGATGAACAACTGAGCCAGGAAAACACCACCAATGAAATGGCGTTTGGCATTCCCGGCTCGCTGAGTAACCGTCCGGTCAACCCGACGCCGCAGGCTCCCGCCAACCCGGCGGAGGGCAATCCGCCCGCTGAAAACGCTGCAAACGCCGCGAATAACACCGACCCGCGCTCGCTTTCCAGCCGCAGCCAGGAACAGCGTAAGTACGCGTTTGATCGTGATATTCGCCATATCCGCCACCCGGGTTACAAGCTGGAAAAACTGAGTGTTGCGGTGGTGCTGAACCAGGCCGCTCCTGCGCTGGCGAAAATTACGCCGGAACAACTGACGTCGATGACGCGCCTGGTGGAAAGCGCTGCGGGTATCGAAAAAGCGCGCGGCGATGCCTTAACGCTGGATGTTCTGACCTTCACGGCCCCGGCAGACGATGTCATGCCAGACCTGAAATGGTGGCAAGACCCTTCCATGCAGTACTGGGGACAGAATGGCGGAATTGGGCTGCTGGCCTTGCTGACATTGCTGTTTGGCGTTCGCCCGCTGGTACAGCGCTTTGGACGTCGCGACCCGATCACCCTGGATGGCGAGGCGACGAAGAAAGAGCTGGAAGCGCCTGACAATGGGGTGGTGATGAACGATGACGAGTTCGCCAGCCTGTCGAAAGCGGCGTTCAACAATAATGAAGATCTGCTGCCGCCGCAAAGCTCCGGCCTGGAAGCCAAAGTGGAATTCCTCCAGCTGTTGGCCCAGAGCGAAACCGAGCGCGTAGCAGAAGTATTGAAACAATGGATCAACAGCAATGACCGAAGCAACAGTAAGCCGGAATGATAAAAACCACTCAGCCTCAGCCGGGCGCAGCCGTCTGGAGCAGGCGGCGATCCTGCTGATGAGCGTAGGCGAAGAGGCCGCCGCGCAGGTGATGCAGAAGCTGAACCGCGAAGAGGTTATGTTGTTGAGCGAAACGATGGCGCGTCTCCATGATGTGAAGGTACATCAGGCGCGTCTGGCAATGAACAATTTTTTCTCTGATTACCGCGAACAAAGCGGGATCAACGGTGCCTCACGCACGTATCTGCGCAGCATTCTGGAAAAAGCGTTGGGCGGTGAGATTGCCCGCAGCGTGATCAACGGTATCTACGGCGATGAGATTCGCTACCGTATGGCACGCCTGCAATGGGTCGATATCCCACAGCTGGCGGCATTGATTGAGCAGGAACATCTCCAGCTCCAGGCCGTTTTTCTCGCCTTCCTGCCACCGGATATTGCCGCCAGCGTGTTAAGCGTTCTGCCGCAAGAACGGCAGGATGAAATTATCTATCGCGTCGCGCGTCTGGACGACATCAACCGTGACGTTATCGACGAACTGGACAGACTGATCGATCGCGGCGTCGCGGTGCTTTCCGAGCATGGTTCAAAAGTGATTGGCCTCAAACATGCCGCCAACATCGTTAACCGTATCCCCAGCAATCAGCAACAGCTGCTGGATCAACTGCGCGAGCGCGACGAGAAAGTGGTCGAAGATCTGAAAGACGAGATGTACGAGTTCTACATTCTCAGTCGTCAGACGCCGGTGACGTTGCAGCGTCTGATGGATGAAATCCCGATCGAAGAGTGGGCGGTAGCCCTGAAAGGGACGGAGCCGGTTCTGCGTCAGGCCATCTTTAACGTGATGCCAAAACGCCAGGTCACGCTGCTGCAAAGCACCACGACCCGCCTGGGGCCAGTGCCGATCAGCCGTATAGAGCAGGTGCGCAAAGAGATCATGCAGGTTGTGCGCCAGCTGGCTGAAGAAGGTGAAATTCAGGTGCAACTGTTTGCCGAGCAGACGGTGGAGTAAACCATGTTCAAGAAACGGAGTTTACCGCTGGATGCCCTGACCGCCAGCCGCCAGGCGGTGGTTAAGCCGCGCTTATACCGCTTCCCGCCCCTGCGTAATCGCAGGATGCCTGCCGGTGTTGTCGCTGATGAAGACGCCGCACCGACGCTGGACCCCGCCGACTACCAGTTACAGGTAAAAGAGGGGTTCCAGGAAGGGATGAACCGGGGGTTTGCCCAGGGGATGGAAGAAGGCCGGGAAGAGGGCTACCAGGAAGGTATTCGTCTTGGTTTTGACGAAGGGATGCGCAAAGGGCTGATTGAAGGTAAACAGCAGGCGCGCCAACAGTTCCTGGACGCCGCCGCCCCGTTTGAGCGCCTGACCGCAGAGGTGCGGAACTACCTGGAGCGTTACGAGCAGCGTCGCCGCGAAGAGTTGCTGCAACTGGTGGAAAAAGTGACCCGCCAGGTGATCCGCTGTGAACTGGCGTTGCACCCGACGCAACTACTGGCGCTGGTGGAAGAGGCGTTGACCAGCCTGCCGCATCAGCCGGAGCAGGTACGTGTTCAGCTAAACAGCGAAGAATTTATGCGCATCAGCGAGGCCGAACCGGAGAAAGCGCGTGAGTGGGGACTGGTTGCCGATCCTTCTCTGGAGCCGGGAGAGTGCCGCGTTATCACCGATACCACGGAGATGGATGTGGGCTGTCAGCACCGTCTCGATCAGTGCGTAGATGTACTGAAAAACAGTTTGCTGCCGGAATCGCCGCATGAGCAGCCTTGATTTTGAAGAGGCGCTGCGCTCTATCGAGCAGATCGATCTGGCGCGCGTCGCCGGGCGGTTGGTCAGGGTCAACGGCATTCTGCTGGAGTGCGTCGGTTGTCGTCTGGCGGTAGGGCAGATGTGCCACGTTGAAAGCGTCGATCAGGAGATGATGGATGCGCAGGTGGTTGGCTTTGATCGTGACGTGACCTACCTGATGCCCTTCAAGCATCCCTCTGGCCTGATCGCTGGCGCCCGCGTGTTTCCCGCAGGCAAAACTGAAGGGGTTATGATCGGCGATCAGTGGCTGGGACGCGTGGTAAACGGTCTTGGCGAACCTCTTGATAATAAAGGAAAGCTCGGCGGAGATACGCTGTTAGCACAGCAGCTTCCGCAGGTGCATCCGCTTAAGCGTCAGCCTGTTCATGCGCCGCTGGACGTTGGCGTTCGCGCCATCAACGGCTTGCTGACTATTGGTAAAGGCCAGCGCGTCGGGCTGATGGCGGGCAGCGGCGTCGGTAAAAGCGTTCTGCTCGGCATGATCACGCGTTACACCCGGGCGGAAGTCGTGGTGGTAGGACTGATCGGTGAGCGAGGCCGTGAAGTCAAAGAGTTTATTGAAAATGCTTTGCAGGCTGAAGGGCTGGCGAAGTCGGTGATTGTCGCCGCGCCAGCGGATGAATCGCCGCTGATGCGCATTAAAGCCACCGAGTTATGCCACACCATTGCCGGCTATTACCGCGATAAAGGGAAAGACGTTCTGCTGCTGGTGGATTCCCTCACGCGTTACGCGATGGCGCAGCGCGAAATCGCCCTGTCGCTTGGCGAACCACCTGCGACCAAAGGCTATCCGCCGTCGGCGTTTGGGATGATCCCGCGGCTGGTTGAAAGCGCCGGAAACAGCGAAAGCGAGGGATCGATGACCGCGATCTATACGGTGCTGGCGGAAGGGGACGATCAGCAAGATCCGATTGTGGACTGCGCCCGCGCGGTGCTTGACGGGCATATCGTGCTTTCGCGCCACCTTGCCGAGGCCGGGCATTATCCGGCGATTGATGTCGGCCAGTCTATCAGCCGCTGTATGAGTCAGGTGACGGAGCGTGAGCACCAGCTCGCCGCCCGCACGCTGAAACAGCTGTATGCCGAATACCAAAGTATTAAACCGCTGATCCCGCTGGGGGGATACGTTGCAGGCGCCGATCCGCTGGCAGACAGAGCGGTACGCCTTTCGCCCGCGATCAATCAATTCTTACAACAGGAAGTCCAGGATGCCGCGCTGCTTGAGCCGACAATCAGCGATCTGTGCGCCCTGGCGCAGGCAGGGTAATGCACGATGAGCAAACTGATTTCTACGCTTGAGCAACTTCACCTGCTGCGCACTCGCGCGGTAGAAGACTTAAGCACGAAGCTGGCATCGCAAAACCAGCTGTGCCAACGGTTTGAGAAAAATATCGATACGCTGACGTCACTTGCTGCGGGTCTGGTGTCCCAGAGCGCCAACAGTGCGGCCATGATGATTAACCAGTCGAAATATAAACATAACATTCAACGCATTATCGACTGGCAAAAACAGGAGCAGGCGCTGGCGCACCTGGAAGCGCAAAAAATTCAGGGCAACCTGCTGGCGGAGGCGAAGCGGGAAAAAAGCATTGAGCTGGTTCTCGACGCTAAACGCGCTGACCGGCAGGCTGAAATCAACCGTCGGGAACAGAAAATGACCGATTCGCTCTCTGCCCAGTGCTGGCTGCGTCAACAACGTCTGATTCGTCAACGATAAGCGCTATGAAAAGAAACAAACCGGGTTTCCCGCAAACGTCTTCGCGTTCTCTGATGGGGACGCTGATTCACCGTCAGCAGACGGCGCGCGTTCACAGCACGCCGTTCGTTAGCGTCGTCTGCCCGACGTATAACCGACGCGAGTTCCTGCCGTATCTGCTGTATATCTGGCAGTACCAGGACTATCCGGCTGACAAACGCGAACTGATTATTCTGGATGATTCTCCGGTCAGCAATGCCGATCTGATTGAGATGATGACGGACCCGTCGCAGCCCAACGTGCGTTATGTCCACAGTGAAGCGCGCCTGGTACTGGGGCAAAAACGTAACATGCTCAATGCGATGGCGCAGGGAGAGTACATCCTGTGTTTTGACGATGACGATTATTACCCGCCGGATAAAATTTCCTGGCAGGTGGCGCAGATGCAGGCCAGCAACGCGCTGTTCTCCGGCAGCGATCAGATTTATATCTGGTACAGCCATCTGGACAAAATCTATATCACGCACCCTTTCGGGCCGAGACATGCGCTGAACGGCACTTTTGGGTATCACCGCAATTTGTTGAAAAAAAATCGTTATGACGACGATGCGACAAAAGCGGAAGAGACGGGATTCCTGAAAGGCTTTACCACGCCGGTTCACCAGATAGATCCGAAGCGCGCCATTCTCTGTATTTCGCACAGCAGCAATACCTATGACAAAGATTTCATCATGGGCAGCTCCACGCCGGTGGATCTGACGCTGGAAGACATTGTCGATGACGCGAACTTGCTGGCGCACTACCGTCGACTGAGTCATGCGCCGCTGAATGTTCAGGTGAACTGGCAGGCTTTTGAAAAGGTGGCGGTGCTCTACGACCCGGCAAAAGAGGCGGAGCTGGCCCGTCGCTGCGAGGCTTTACTGGATTTTGGCCTGCGAGGCGAACAGATCTGGCCGGTAGCGAAAAACGCGGAGGCGTCGGCGGAACGGGCGGAACTGGCAACGCACTGCCAGGTGCTTGAGCGGGCGCAGAAAGAAGGCTGGAAAAATGTGCTGCTGCTGGATGCCGACGTGCAGTTCGTCAAAAAAGAGAACGCCGTTAACGACATCAACAAGCTGCTGAATGGCCTGAACCAGCTTAACTGGCAGGTGCTTCTGCTCGGCGGGCGCTATGAAAACTTTACGCTCACCCAGTCATTGAAGGGCGTAGCGCGGATCTATAACGCGGGCTGCGGCTGCGCGTATGCCGTTAACGCGGGTTATTACGATGCCCTGCTGGACGCCTATCGCCAGGCGATGGACTATCCGGCAAGCCTGGATCGCTGCTGGGCGGCATTAATGAATAAGGGGGATTTGTGGCTGGGATTCAGCCCAAGCTTTGCCTTCCTGCAACATCACCCGGACCCTAAAAGTGGCGAAATCATCGATTGTACGCACTGGTTTTTCCGTAAACACCGCTAACCGCAGGCCAGAATACGCCTGGAGAGAGCAAACATGGAACTGATAGAACATTACCAACCTGAATTTGTGTCACGCTTTGATGCGCGAGAAACCCTGTGCCAGTGCCCGGCTTGCCAGCATGCGCAGCAAAACTGGCCGCGTATTAGCGTGAAGCTGAAAAACCAGCAGCGTGAAAGTCTGGATATCACCTGTGAAGCGGCGGCCAGAGAGATGCTGCTTAACCCGGAGGCCTTTATCCTGCACACCTCGCAAGGGGAGGCGCAGGGCGAAGATGAGTTATCCGCCTGGAGCGAAACCCTGAACCAGCAATGTATTAACCTGGCGGTACATCCTGCGCTGTCGCTGGAAGGCAGCCTGTATGCGATCGGCGTTTTGCTGAGTAAGGCGCAGCAGTATCTGGACGGCGGCGAGCACGATCCGGCCCTGCTGTCCTCTATGGGAGAGCAACTGGCGATGCTGGCAGAACAAGGCGTGCTGACACAGCAGTTTGCGCTGTTGCCTCCGATTGCTGAAAACCGCATTGCCGCGCTGAAAGAGATGGGCCGGGTACGCCTGAATCTGAATCTGCCGCTGACTGAAAAAATGAGCGTGGCGCTGAAAATGAGCGAGCTGTCGGTGATGCAGCCAGCGCGGCTGGCGGATCGTCTTCAGCAACTGGAATCGCTCTGGTCAACCATTCCACTGTTTGATGAACAGCCGCATATCCTGCGTAATGCGCTGATTTATCAACTGTATAACGATGTATTCCCCGGCATTCAATGCACCAATTACGGTGAGGCGCTACTGGGGCTGGCCAACCAGTTCTTCCAGATCAAAATGCTGTGCGCAATCCGCCGCGAACAGGGAGCGCTGACGCAGGATGATGTCGTGCTGCTGATTAACGCGCTGAAGGGGTGGCAGCAGCAGAATCCGTTCTCCGCGAATGCGGCGCATACCTCTGACTACAGCCTGCTGTGCGGGTTGTCGCTGTTGTAATAAATCATATGGATACTGTTTATTTACATCTTAATGCTGCAATGGGAGATACCCTGTATCTCCTGGCAGCGTGCAGAGCCATCAAAAATAAAACCGGCGCGAGCATTGTTATGCTGAGCCAGCCGCACTTTAGCGCGCTGGCGCGGGCATGCCCGCATATCAGCGAGGTCTGGCCGGTGGATTCTCTTAATGCGGAGCAGCATCAATGCATTCAGCGGGCGCAGGCGCAAGGGCGACTTTTTGACTTTACGCATTGGGCCCATGCGCTCAGACCGCTACATATGATCGATGCTTTTCTCGCGCAGGCAGGGCTTGAGGCGTCCGCAGCGGATAAACACCTCGATTTGGTCATTCCAGAATCTGCCCACAGTGCCGTTGACGCGTTCTGGCAGCAACATAAATTAGAGAACGCGCCGGTGTTATTAATGCACCCTAATATTGGGCACCCAAACCGGACCTGGCCGCAAAATAACTGGCATGAGCTGGCGCAAATGTGGCTGCAAACGGGGTGGCAAGTTGTGTTCATTGGGAGCAATAACAACTCTGAGGCGGGAAAATCGATGGCGGAAGCGTATCCGGCCGGGGTTATCAATGCTATTGACCGCTTTTCAGCGCTGGAAACGGTTGCGCTTATGCAGCGAGCGAACATGCTGGTTTCCTGTGATTCAGGGCCGGTCATGCTTGCGGCGGCAACAGATATCCCTGTGGTAGCCCTCTATTCAACCGTGGCTGCGGAACACCGATTGCCGTTTCGTTATGGGGAAGCGGGCTGGCGTTGTATGGGAATTGATCTCGCCTGTAGTCATGGGCCATGTGCGCGTTTGCTGATGAACGATGTCATTTTCACCACCGTGCTTAAACGCCCTTTTGATGTGCCGACGACTCAGGAATTTGCAAACTGGTGCGTTCATAAAACCCCTTTCCGTTGTCTGCGACAATATGAACCGGCGATGCTGTATACCCAAATGGTCAGTTTTGTTTTATCGCTCCAGGAATAACGTTATTTCTTGTCGTGCCGGTTCCTGAAGGAATATCTGGTAAAAGCGATTGGCTATGTGGCATAGCCAATCGTATTGCTAAATAGCGTGGTATGAAGACTAAAAACCTTCGGCTAATATTCTTCTTTTGTTCTTTATCGCCAGTTCAATTCTGCCTGATAGCGCGATGAATTCGCTCTCATCAATAATATTGCTGTCGCGAGCAATTTGGTTAATCAAGGCATGCAGCAACACAAGCCCATTCTCTGTTGGCGTGTCTACATACAGTTCATGAAAAATGGATGCCAGATAGTGAATCATCTTCTGTGCGGAAAATAAAGGCAGCGTTTCGGGCAAATTACGGATTATCGCATCCTGATATAGCATACCCGTATATCGGTTTAAACATTGTACGGTTTGGGGATTGCTGATATTTCCGGCCCGGGGAAGCAGCAGTCGGAAGGTATCAAGGATAGCCAGCGCGCGTTTTGCTTTGCTGCTGGAAGTGGTGATTGAGCCGTTACGAATGGTATGGAAATACAGTCTGTCGGCAAGGCACCTTACTTTTGCGTCGGGCACGCTGAGTAGCAATTCGGTGGTGAAGTATTCATCCTCAAAAAACGGTGTCTTAAACCGCATATGAGCATATGTTTTTCGCCGCCAGGCATATCCCCAGACCACAACGGAGTAACCGTGTCCTGTTCGGGCGCGTTCGGTAATGCAGTGATTAAAGAACGTTTCGGCATGAAATGTTTTATTAATCAGATTACGCGGCCGTTGATAATACCCGGAAACCATATTGTTGCTGATATGGTGCAGGTGAAATTCCAGATGGGTGGAGAAAAACAGGACATCCAGGTGATGCTTTTCCATTTCGCGCACAATGGTTTCGATACCATCCGAAGCGATATGATCGTCAGAGTCCAGGCAATAAATATATTCACCTGATGCGCTTGCTAACGCGGCGTTGCGGGCCTCGGCAAGTCCTCTGTTTTCCTGGTCAACGATACGCATACCCGGCAGACGGCTCTGATAACGCGCCAGAATATCCCGGGAGTTATCTGTCGAACCGTCATTAACCGCGATAATTTCCAGATGCCGCCAGGTCTGCGCAACGAGTGAATCAAGGCAGCGCTCAAGGTATGCACTGACATTGTAGACCGGCAAAATAATCGATACGACAGGGTGATTCATTGGCTACTCTCCCTGTTGCTATGATTTCAGCTTTTGGATGATTATCTCAATTGCGGATTCAGCAAACGCCGTCCGCGTTTGATCGAATCGAGGCATACCTTTTAAATGGCTATGATTCAGCCTCTCTATTTTCTCAATGCTGAAGTTCCCTGGCAGGGTTTGTAATAACGATAATACGTTGACGGAAACAGGCGACCAGCTCCGATGCTTAAAGGGCGTAAAAGTATGTTTATGATCGTCGTTGAAGGTTGAAGGCCAAACGCCTTGCTCGTATAAATCTTCGTCTGGAATGGTTAAAACCAGATGACCGCCGGGTTTTACGACCCTTAACCAATGAGGCAGCGCGACGTAGGGGTCCATAACATGCTCCAGGCAATGCCCTGAATAAACGAAATCAAATTCGTTATCCGGTACTCTGGCTAAATACTGCGCGTCACCTTGTTGAAGATCGAATACGGTTATTGATTGGATTAAAGGAAACAGGCTTTGATACAACGCAATACTGTCATCGCCGCCGCCAATATCCAGACCTTTTCCTGACAGCCAGCGAGTACTGAAACGCGCATCAAGCAATCGCCTGTTAATTGACATACAGGTTGTTCCTGGTATCCCCGTTCGAAATACGGGGGCGGCAGTCCGGTCTCCTGCCAGAATATGGGTGTTAACGCCGAATTCTCGCCAGCTTTTAGGCCAAAGTACAACGTAGCCCTGGTCATCGGGGTAATGTTTGATGATATGCGTCCCGCTATAGGCCTCAAGCGCTTCCAGAAACGCGTTCTCAGCGTCTTCTGTGGGAGGAGGGAGCGCTTTGCAGCCGGTGGCCTCATGCATGACGCGAAGATAGATACGGCTATCGTCAATAATAATCAGCGCATTATCCGCAAATTCTTTTAGCTGGCGTAACTCATTGAGCAGAGGAAGGCGCGTTTCCTCATTGTATTTATTGCTCTGGTAGTCCTCGAATTTAAAATCCGCGCCGGGGAAGTGTGCATCCAGAAAAACAACGGCGCGCTTGATGAAAAGAGTGCGTTTAATTTCTTCATGAGACAAAAATGTCAGGCTGTCTTCATTGTACAGATGCAGATTGTCTATTTTTGGCGCGGCATCAAATAACGGTTTATAGATTTCACAGGAATAAACTTCTTCAGCACCTGAGCGTAAGGCATATACACTTGATGCACCTTTACCAAAACCTGTTTCAATTACATGAGTAACACGATAGTGACGAATCAGGTGGGGAAGGTTGAAGCGTCGTAATTGCCCCATAATATTGGCCTCGATGAAAATTACGGATAGAACGCAAACGGAACAAAGCTACAAATCAATAAATTACAGCGCATTACCCCTGCTGATACAGCCAGTTTTCGGGTTCGCTGATATTCAACAGATTGGTCAGAATCTCCTGCTGCATATTCATCAGCATGGCGTTGTATTCATTGGTGGCCTGACATTGCGCGACCTGTTGCTGGAGACTTTGCCAGAGAGCGGAAACGGAAGGCTGGTGGGCGGCAGGCAGGCGGGCAATGAGCGTTTGCATGCCCTGCGCGTTGGCGTTAATGCCTAACCGTTCAAGCAGGCGATAACGTTGCTGACTGTGCTGCGACAAGTGCTGGTAGCACGCCATGATTTGCGCGTTCAGCACGTCAAGCTCTGCGGCGCGGCGCGCAATAATGTGGTCGCGCTGCTGTATGAGTAAATCATTCAGGACATGGTAATGCTTACGGTCTTCGGCCATGTCCTGTATCAGTGTTTTAACGCTCTGAGCGGCGTTAGTCATAATTACCTCTGGAAATACTTCTGCATCGCATCCGTCAGCGAATCGAGGTTAACCGCGATTTTACCGCTGCTGATAGCGTCTTTCATTTCAGCTACGCGCGCCATATCCACTTCCGGCAGCGCAGAGAGTTGTGTTTGCGCATCGCCCAGTACCGGATCGATCGCGGCGCTGCGCTCAATTTTCGTGCCTTCCTGAGCGACAGTGCGGGTCTGTTCTGCGGCGCTGCTCTTGTTGATTGCGGTTGCCAGATTGTATTGATTCGCTACTACTTTCATCGCTTCGCCTCTTTTTCATCTTTTCGTTATGGTTGCGGATGAATCCTGCCCTGCGGAAGGAGGACTTCCGATGCCCTCACCGTTAAAGAGCGGCCTGCTGCCGGTAAAACTTAAACCGCGAATGAATATTTTTAGTTTCCGCTGGCGTAGACCATTTTGACGACGCCAGCGTCCGCGACAATCGCGCTGACCACCCGCTCGCTGCTCTCATTTTTCACCTTAATCATTTCGCCTTTACGTCCCTTTTTCATGGCTTCCCCCATCGTACGGGCCTCTACGCCTCCCTGTTCGGCGATCATCAGAACGCGCTGACCGCGTTCAACCAGCACCGGAGATTCCAGTTGCGTCAGGGTGATCGGCTGTAGTTCACGAATGCGGCGCTTCACGGTCAGCCCAATGGCCTCATCCGGGTCGGTGAGGTAGTTGCCGCGCGTGCTGCTGATGTTGAGCTTTTTGATGGATACGTCGCTGGCGGATAACACCTGGCCGCGCTCCAGCGAATTTTTGGCGATCACCACCGGAAGATAGACATCCGGTTTGACGGTGACGGCGACATCCCAGCCTTGCGGCCCTTCACAGCGCACATCAAAACGCAGGCGGTTGAGATCGATGCGTTCGCCGCCGGGCAGCGACACGGTTAGCGCGTCAGGGCAGGGAGCGTACCGGGAGACGTCGGAAGGGATAAACAGGTTCATCTTCGCCTGGTACTCGGGCCACCTGCGGCGCCCGGCCTCCTGGCGAAGGGCTTGCGCTGCGTGATGTTGAACGGCGGCAGTGACCTGCTTACGCGCGCTCTGCACTTTTTCCGGGGCGGCGAAGGATGGCAGCGCCGTAAAAAGCATCAGCAGGAAGGATAACGTTCCAGGGCGGAAACAACGCTTCACCCGGGAAGAGATAAAACCAATAAAGCCATTAAAAATCATGATGTTAAAACCTTGGCATGGATATTGCTATACAGGGAAGCAGATCATTGCAGGTTTAGCATCACGAGGGTGTGAGTTGTGAGTATTACTTTTGACAAAGCATTGGGCGTTCATCCACAGGCTGTAGCGCTTCGACTTTCCCGAGCAGAGTTGCTGTCAGCCAATCTGGCAAACGTCGATACCCCCAATTTCCAGGCTAAAGATATTGATTTTGCCGCTGAGATGCAACGTTCATCGTGGAGTTTTTCGAATCCGTCAGCGCCGCAAGAGATGTACCGTGTGCCTTATCAGCCCTCTTCCGATGGCAACACCGTTGCGCTGAACGTCGAGCAGGCTGAGTTTGCGAAGAATACCCAGGATTATCAGATGAGCCTGGCATTTTTAAACATGAAATTCACGGGCCTGAAAAAGGCCATTGAAGGTAAGTAATCCTACGCAGGTGATAACGGAATATGGCTTTTACCGATATTTATCGCGTTTCGGGGTCGGCGATGACGGCGCAAACCGTTCGTCTGAATACCATCGCCAGTAACCTCGCTAATGCGGAAACCGCCTCCGCCACCGAAGACGGCGTCTATAAAGCCCGTCGTCCGGTGTTTGCTGCGGTTTATAAGAATGATGAGTTAATGAATAGCAGGGCGTTAACCGGCGCGCGCGTCCAGGTGATGGATGTTGTCGAAACCGGCAATGCCATACAGCGTTATGAGCCGCATAACCCGATGGCGAATACGGATGGCTATGTCTACTACCCGGATGTCAACGTGGTAGAGGAGATGGCGGACATGATGTCGGCGTCGCGCGGTTTCGAAACCAATGTTGATGTTCTGAACAGTGTTAAAAGCATGCAGCAAAGTCTGCTGAGACTCGGAGAGGTATAAGGATGAATGTAGACGGCACGTCCACCAGAAGCCAGACAGGAACGTCGGATAGCAGCATTGCCAGTAACAACAATAACAGCAGCGCAGCCGGCATGAACACGCTGTTCATGCAGCTTCTGGTCGCGCAGATCCAGAATCAGGACCCGCTGAACCCTACCGATGGCACCGAGTATGTCAGCCAGCTGGCGCAGCTGACGCAGGTTCAGTCAATGGAAACCATGTCGCAACTGATGGCGAACAGTTCCGTATTGATGGACAACCTGCAAACGCTCACTACCGGCAATCTGGTCGGGCAGCATGTGATGGTGCAGACCGACGCTATCAACTCTGACGGCGAAACGACGATTAACGGACGTCTGACGCTGGATCACGCTTCCGGTGTGACGACGGTCATCGTCAAAGACGCGGCCGGCACCGAGCACAAAATTGAGCTGGGGAAACAGGACGCCGGGCAGGTGGACTTCACCATTGACCCGCAGGAGCTGGGCCTGAGCGAAGGGAAATACACCCTTAGCGTTGTGACCGATACGGGCGAAGAAGGCATTCCTGTTGAAGTGGGCGGTATCGTCAACAATGTGCGCATCCCGCTTGATGGCAGCGCCATCCAACTGAATATCACCGGAATCGGTGAAATTGCTTACAACAATATTACCCAGTTTGGCAGCGACTCGCAGAAACGTGCGTAAGTCGGGTTAAGCGTTGAGTTAACAGGAATTTATTATGAGTTTTAATATTGCGACCTCCGGTCTGAATGCGATTACCGAGCAGTTGAACGCCATTTCCAACAACATTGCGAACTCCGGCACCGTAGGATTCAAATCCGGCCGTGCGGAATTTTCCTCACTGTATGCGGAAAGCCAGCCGCTGGGCGTAGGGGTTTCTGGTGTGACCCAGAGTATTACCCGAGGCGGAAACATTTCTACCACCGGAAATGCGCTCGATCTGGCGATCAGCGATAGCGGATTTTTCATGGTGCGTGACAGCACGGGGACCACGGCATATACGCGTGCGGGCTACTTCGGCACCGACAGTAGCGGCAACCTGATCAACAACCTGGGGATGTATCTTCAGGGCTACCCGGTTAATGCTAACGGCGAGATAGAAGTGGGGACGATCGGCAATCTGACGATCAGCAGCGGCTCTATTCCGGCGAAAGCGACCGACAGCCTCGACTTCACCGCCAACCTGGATGCGCGCGCCGCCGAACCGGAGACGGCGCCTTTCAACCCAAAAGACAGCACTTCCTATAACAATACCTACACCACGCAGGTTTTTGATTCCCTGGGACGCGAGCACACGCTGAACCAGTATTTTGTGAAAACCGGCGAGAACACCTGGCAGGTTCACTATTACATGGACGACGTGGAAATCCCGGACAGCAGCCAGGCGATAGAATTTACCGAGCAGGGCGTCCTGAAAAGCCCGGTTGGCCTGACGAACCTGACCACATCGATCTCTGGCGCGGCGGATCTCTCTATCGATCTGAGCTACAACGGCACCAGCCAGTACGGTTCTGACTTCTCCGTCAGCAAAAACAACAGTAGCGGCTACGCGTCTGGCGAACGTACCGGTCAGGCGATTGATGAAGACGGCAGCGTTTACGCGACCTTCTCCAACGGCGAACGGATGTTGCAGGGGCAACTGGTGCTGGCGAACTTTGCGAACCCGAATGGTCTGGCGTCAAAAGACGGCACGACGTGGGTACAAACCGCCAGTTCCGGCGCGCCGCTGACTGGAACGCCGGGCACCGGTTTGCTGGGTTCTGTGAAATCCGGCGCGCTGGAATCCTCAAACGTGGATTTGACCTCTGAGCTGGTTGGTCTGATGACCGCGCAGCGTAATTACCAGGCAAACACGAAGGTTATCAGCACCAACGACAACATGATGAACGCTCTCTTCCAGGCGGTGTAATGGATCGTTTGATTTTTACCGCCATGAGCGGCGCATCGCGCAGTTTGTCGCAGCAGCAGATCCATGCAAACAACCTGGCGAATGTGAATACCCAGGGGTTTCGTAGCGATCTTGATAATGCGATTTCTCAGCAGGTTAACGGCGAGGGATATGCCTCGCGTTATATGGCGCTGCCTACTCAGGGCGGCGTGGATATGACGCCTGGCGCGGTACGTGAAACGGGGCGCAATCTGGATATCGCCATTAAAGGCGATGGGCTGATTGCGCTGGCCAGCGGCAACCGTGAGGTTTACACCCGCAACGGGCAGATCGACGTCAGCCCGGAGGGCGATCTGTCGATCAACGGTCTGCCGGTTGAAGGTGACAACGGCCCGATCGTTTTACCGCCGTTCTCGTCCGTCAGCATCGGTGAAGACGGTGTGATCACTATCGTGCCTGACGACGGCGATATTGCCGCGCCGGTTGATGTTGACCGCATCAAGCTGGTGAACATTCCGGTAAGCGATCTGAGCAAAAATGTGGATGGCTTTCTGGTGAGCAACACGGCGATTAACCCACGCGATGAAGAGGTGATGGTGGCGTCCGGGCATCTGGAAACCGCTAACGTCTCGGCCATTAATGAGATGGTCGCCAGCATTGCGCTGAATCGTCAGTTTGAAGCGCAAATCAAGATGATGAAAGCCGCTGAAGATCTCGCTAATTCAGGCAACCGTCTGATTCGTGGCACCTGATAACAATAAGAAGGAATAAAGATGAATCCCGCTTTATGGATCAGTAAAACCGGCCTGGCGGCGCAGGACGCCAAAATGACCGCGATTTCCAACAACCTGGCGAACGTCAACACCACCGGGTTTAAACGCGATCGCGCGATGTTCGCCGATCTGTTTTATCAGAATCAGCGCACACCAGGCGGGCAGCTCGATCAGAACAATATCGCGCCGACCGGCATTCAGTACGGCACCGGGGTGAAGATCGTCGGGACGCAGAAAGAGTTTACCGTCGGCAGCATCCAGAACACCGGGCAAACCTTCGACGTGGCGATCACCGGGCAAGGGTTCTTCCAGGTGGAAACTGCGGATGGCGATATCGCGTATACCCGCGCCGGTAATTTCCAGAAAACGCCAGATGGCGTGCTGACGAATGCGCAGGGGCTGCCGCTGGTGCCGCAGATTGAATTGCCGGAGAACGTCAAAGATTTGCAGATTGGTAAAGACGGCACCATTACCGCGACGGTGGCAGGCGAAACCGATCCGGTGGAGCTGGGGCAGTTGACGCTGGTGAACTTCGTCAATCCGGCCGGTCTGGAGGCGATAGGCGGCAACTTATACCGTGAAACGGCGGCCAGCGGCGAAGCGGTTGAAGGCGTACCCGGCGAGGACGCGCTCGGACAGCTGGAGCAGGGCTCTCTGGAAGGTTCTAACGTACAGGTCGTTGAAGAGATGGTCGACATGATCACCGTTCAGCGTGCCTACGAAATGAACGCCAAGATGGTCTCTGCCGCCGATGACATGTTGAAGTTTGTCACCCAGTCGATGTAACGACAGGGCTTTAAAGTGAAAGAGAAATGAAAAAGCAGTTAGTTATCAGTCTACTGGCGCTGTTTTTGTCGGGCTGCGAAAGCCCGGCGTTGCTGGTGAAAAAAGACGATGCGGCGTATGCGCCGCCGGAAGATATCGTGGTGCCTGAAACGCAGGTGCGCGGCGGTGGGTTATATAACGGCAACTACAACTGGTCGTTAACCCAGGATCGCCGGGCTTATCGCGTAGGCGACATCCTGACCGTTAAGCTGGATGAGTCTACTCAGGCCAGCAAGCAGGCGCGCACTAACTTTGGTAAGAAAAACGATGTTTCCCTGGGGATACCGGAAGCATTCGGCCATTCAATCGATAAGCTTTCCGGCTCGATTGACGGCAACCGAAACTTTAACGGTAATGCCACCTCGCAGCAGCAAAACAGTCTGCGCGGCGCGATCACCGTTGCGGTTTATAAAGTGTTGCCAAACGGCGTGCTGGCGATTCGCGGGGAGAAATGGCTTACCCTCAACCAGGGGGATGAGTATATGCGGGTGACGGGCCTGGTGCGCGCGGAAGATATCGAACGCGACAACTCCGTCTCTTCACAGCGAATCGCCAATGCCCGTATCTCCTATGCCGGACGCGGCGCGCTCAGCGACGCGAATGCGGCAGGCTGGCTGACCCGCTTCTTCAACCACCCGCTGTTCCCAATTTAATGGAGGCCATGATGCGTAAACTGGCACTCTTTTTCCTGCTGATTTGCAGCATGAACGCGGCGGCGCAGCGTCTTGGCGATGTGGTCGATATTCAGGGCGTGCGCGGCAACCAGCTGGTGGGCTACAGCCTGGTTGTGGGGCTTGACGGTACAGGGGATAAAAACCAGGTCAAGTTCACCAGCCAGTCCGTTACCAACATGCTGCGCCAGTTTGGCGTGCAATTGCCTGCGAAGATTGATCCGAAGGTGAAGAACGTCGCGGCCGTGGCGATTAGCGCCACGCTGCCGCCGGGCTATGCGCGTGGGCAAAGTATTGATGTAACCGTCTCCTCGATTGGCGATGCGAAAAGCCTGCGTGGCGGTACGCTGCTGCTGACTCAACTGCGCGGTGCCGATGGCGAAGTGTATGCGTTGGCACAGGGGAATGTGGTGGTAGGCGGCGTGAAAGCCGAGGGCAACAGCGGCTCCAGCGTGACCATCAACACCGCGACCGTTGGCCGTGTGCCAAACGGCGGCTCGGTGGAGCGCGAAGTGCCGAGCGATTTCCAGCAGGAGCCGGTGGTGATGCTGAACCTGAAACGTCCCAGCTTTAAGACTGCCAACAGCGTCGCAGTCGCGCTGAACAACGCCTTTGGTTCCGGCACGGCGACCGCGCAAAGCGCGACTAACGTGGCGGTACGTGCGCCGATGGGCGCGGGCGATCGGGTGGCCTTTATGTCCTCTCTGGAAGATGTGCAGATTAACGCCGGTAAACAGCCGCCACGCGTGGTGTTCAACGCCCGAACGGGAACGGTGGTCATTGGCGATGGCGTAGTGGTGCGCGCTGCGGCGGTATCACACGGCAACCTGACCGTCACCATCCGCGAATCGTCGAACGTCAGCCAGCCTGGCGCATTCAGCCAGGGAAGAACGGTTGTCACGCCGGAAAGCGACGTCAATGTTAACCGTGGCCGGGGTCAGATGGTGACTATTGCGGCAGGAACCAGCCTGCGCAGCATCGTGAATACCATTAACAGCCTTGGCGCGGCGCCGGACGACACGATGGCTATCTTACAGGCGCTGCATGAAGCTGGCGCGCTGGATGCTGAACTGGTCGTGATTTAAGGAAATACCATGCTGAATGCCATTAACCGACAAACCGCGATTCTGCCCGGCGATCTCTCCGGGCAGGTAAAGCCGCAGAATCTTGAACAGGCCGCCGAACAGTTTGAGGCGCTGATGCTGCGTTCCATGCTGTCGCAAATGCGCAAGGCGTCCGATGTGCTGGGGGAAGACAACCCTTTCAACAGCAAACAGCAGCGGATGATGCGTGATTTTTACGATGACCGACTGGCGTCTGACCTGGCGTCTCAGCGCAGCACCGGGATTACCCAGATGATCATCAACCAGCTTTCGCCGCAGGTGAATACGCCGCTTAAGAAAACGGATGAAATGACCGCTTTAGAAGAGCAACCGAAAGAACTTAAAACGCCTGTGGTTCCGGTAATGCGCGGGCAGGAGTAAGCCATGAGTATGATTAATATTGCCTTCAGCGGTTTGCAGGCAGCCCAGGTGGGCATGAATGTCACCTCGATGAACATCGCTAACCTGCTGACGCCGGGGTACAGCCGCCAGGGCATTATCCAAAGCTCCATCGGCCCAATGGGGGAAGCGGGTTTTACCGCCGGGAACGGGGTACAGGTCGACAGTATTCGCCGCATCTCCAGTCAGTATCTGGTTAATCAGGTGTGGCAGACCAACTCGAAAGCCAGCTATTTCGAAACCGGAAATCAATATATTGGCGCGCTGGAACAGGTGATCGGCACCGACTCTACCAGTCTTGGTAACGGGCTGGATGATTTTGTCAGCGCCCTGAGCGCATTGACCCAGACGCCGGAATCCCCGGCGCTGCGTCAGCAGCTTATTAACCAGGCGGGCGCGCTGGCGACCCGTTTCAATAACGTTAACAACTTCATCTCCAGCCAGAAAGAGTCGATCAACACCCAGCGCAACGCGATGGTTGACCAGATCAACACCCTGAGTACCAGTATTGCGGACTACAACAAAAAAATTACCGACATGGAGTCAACCGGCGGTAACAGCAGCGTACTGCGCGATCAGCGTGATGAACTGGTAAAACAGTTAAGTACGCTGGCGGACGTGAAGGTGACGGACGATGGTTCCAGCGGGTACACCGTCTCAATGGCGAATGGTCAGCCGCTGGTGAGCGGTAAGGTCGCCGGGCAGCTCAGCGCGGGGCAGGACGCCAACGGCAACTCCACGCTGACGCTGAAATTTTCCACCAGCGAGTTCACGCTGAACCCGTCGGCGGGCGGTCAACTTGGCGCGCTGTATGATTATGAAACCGGCACCCTCCAACAGATGAAAGATTCGGTGCAAGGGATGGCGGAATCGGTGGCAAAACTGTTTAACGATCAGCTGGCGAAGGGCTATGACCTGAATGGCAATTCAGGCAAGCCGCTGTTTACTTTCGATCCGAGCAATCCTGCGGGCATGTTGCAGGTGACGGACCTGAAGCCTGAAGAACTGGCGCTGTCCGGCATCCAGGCCGACGACGGCACGGGCGTACCGGGCAACGGTGATAACCTGAAGGCGCTGATCGAACTGAAAAACCAGAAAACGGATATTCCGGGTCTGGGAAATATGAGTCTGAGCGAAGGGGCGGCGGCGATCATTTCCACTATCGGTATTGCCAGTAAGCAGAGCAAAACAGAAATGGAAGCGGCGTCGACGGTGCGCGACCAGGCGCAGAATCAGCGCGATAACCTGAGCGCGGTAAACCAGGATGAAGAGGCGATTAATCTACAGATCTACATGCAGGCTTACCAGTCGAACATGAAGGTGATCTCCACCGGAAATCAGATCTTCAGCGACCTGCTGGGGATGTTTTAAGCGCCATCAGAGAATTTAAATTATGCGTATTAGTAGTCTTTACAACTCAAATGCCATGCTGGCGCAATTAGGCGTTAACGGCACGCGTATCAGTAAGTTGATGGAGCAGATGTCGACGCAAAAGCGCATTAATGTGCCGTCTGACGATCCTGTTTCCGCAAGTCGTCTGGTGCAACTGAACCGTGAGCAGTCTGCGATTAAACAGTATCAGAGCAATATTTCCAGCCTGAGCGGCGCGCTGTCGATTCAGGAGTCGAACATCACCGCGCTCAGTAACCAGATGCTGGCGGTCGGCGATAAGCTGAAGCTGGCGAATAACAGTACGCTCAGCCAGAAAGATATGGCGGGTTACGGCATGGAGCTTTCTTCAATGCTGGATTCGCTGGTCGCCACCCTGAACGCTAAAAATGAAAACGGCAGCTATCTGTTTTCCGGCACGCAGACCGACAGCCAGACGGTAACGTGGGATGAGGCGAAAGGGCAGTATGTGTATGGCGGCAATGACAGCAGCCGCGAAACGATTGTTGCGAACGGCGTCTCTATTACGGAAAACACCCATGTTGCTCAGGCATTCTCCGGTTCAGGAAACGACCTTGAGATGCTGAATAAATTGAAAGCGCTCAGCGACAAAATGCAGGACCCGAACGCGAATTACGCTGACTATAAAGACGAACTGGAGGAGATGATCGGTGTCGCGCAAAATACCAGCGATAACATCTCCAGCCTCTTCACCGATCTTGGCGGCCGTCAGAACCGCCTGACGCTGCTCAGCGATGCGCACAGCGATGTCAGCCTTGCGAACGATCAGGTTGTACGGGACCTGTCCGAAACGGACTGGGCGACCACCAGTATCAACCTGCAACTGTATACGCAGTCGGTGCAGATCACTAATAAGGCTTACAGTATGGTGAGTCAGCTTAACTTGTTTAGTCTGTTGTAATTGTTATGCAGGTAGGTTTAAAAACAACGTCCCTTACGACTTCCGCGCCCGCAACCGGGCGCGGAAGCATTGATGCTCCGCAAACGGTCGGCCGCGTCAACGCGCCAGAAATCACCGCGACCCGCAATGCGTTCCCCGAATCGGCGCTGTTGTCCCGCCGTCCGATGCGCTACAACGTACAGCTAAATCAACAACTCACGGCAGTGCAGCAGGCTGACAGCTATCTGGCGCAGACGGAAACACAATTGTTGCAGGTGCGTCAGTCGTCGCTTCGCGGCGATGCGACGCAGCCGGCGAATACGCTGCAAAAACATTTGATGCGTCGGACGCAGCTTTCCGGCGGCACTGTCGATCGCCATCTGACCGCGTCGCTGGAGCAAAAAAGCACGGTTAACTTTACGCTTCCCGGCAGTGAGAGGCTTCTCAGCCAGCCGGGGGGAGAAACGCTGGTATTTTCACTGGGCGGGCGACAGCGTGAGATGACCGCCATTTCTTTGCCGGAAGAGGCGACGCCGCGTCAGACGTTGACCCAGTTGAATGTGGGGCTGGGCCGTCTGGGGATTCATGCGCGTCAGACGGCAAACGGGCAACTGATGTTCAGCGTGGATGAAAGCCGTTGGGAGCGGGTCAGCCAACAGCTCACCGTGCGCGGAGAGGGCAGGCATTTCCCCGCCGATGCGTTTACGTTGCTCACGCCACAGGCGGAAACGGCAAGCAGCGATGAGGTTGTTTCGCTGGCGACGCGTCGGGAAAGGGAAAGCCAGGTAAAGCTGCAAAATACGCTGGAGCACATTACCACCCAGCGCAGCAGGCTTCGTCAACAGCAGGAGCGCGTGGCGTCGCGCATCAATGATATGGCGACGGTATACAGCCCGGCGCAGGCCCGGGAAACCGCGCGCGGCCTGGGAGAGGCGCTGGCGAGCAGCGCCAGTAGCTACAGCACCCTCTCCAGGGCGCTGGGCGCGCAGGCCAACGTCAGGCTGGCGACGGTAAAAAATTTGCTGGGGTGATTATCGTAACCGGAAGCGGGCCTCCGCCTCCGGTTTTGACTTACTGCTGGATGGGGTAGAGAAAAATCGACCCACTTTGCCCTACTACCAACGGTTGCCCGTTAAATGCCAGCGGCTCCATCCAGAAATTGGTGTTCATCAACATATCGACCAGACCATCTATCATCAGCCCCTTGTGCGTGGTGGTGTAGTAGATGGGCGTCAGGTAAAAATAGAGTTTGCCGTTTTTCCCTGACGTCGGCGTAAATTTTTCCTTTAGTACGAAACGATTGTCATCAGGGCTGGTAATGGTCGCCAGAATGGTGCCTTTCGTTGTTTTCATCCGTGAATTATAAATTTCTTTCGTCTGCGACATCAGGTCATAGAAACCAAGCTGGAAAGTCCCTTCCACATCCGTATTGGGGCGCTCTGCGCCGCCTGTGAGGGCACTGGTGCCGAATGCGATGGCGAGAAGCACGGAAATACTCAACAAAATCACAAGATTAACTTTCTTTGCATGTTGCCATTTCATTCAGTTTTCTCCGGGTTTCACGCATAATCAGGTTGTTCAGCCGTGTCGGATCGATACGCCAGTGATAAATCGTCATCGCTAACTGCTTTTTGTCGCACTGGCTGGTAAGGGCGAACGTGTAGTTCAGCGATGAATTGGTGATGCTAAAGTAGACGCTCATCCTGACTGACTGCATTTTGATCTGCTGATTAATGGTATAAAAAGTGTCTTTCAGCTTGGTGTACAAGTTATTGGCGTCATAAGACGGCTCGCTGCTCGTCCCAATGGAATACAGGTTGATGTTGCTGTAAACGTTAGGCTGTATCTCCTGGGCGACCAGATGTTCATGACCTTTCAGTTTCATGTACCAGCCGGTAAAGAGTATGCTGCCGATCGCCGTCAGCGCGAGCAGTAAAAACACGGTGGTCCAGTGGATGGATTTTTTCACTGGCCTGGTCGTTGCAGGCGGCGTTACGCGGACGATATCGTTCACTTGTTCCGCGACAGGAAGTGACGTCTCGTCGACAACCTCATATTCCCCGGCTAAATCGGAGGGGGCGTTTTCTTCCAGCGGAAGATGATTTTCTTCGGGATCGCGAACCTCGCTCTCTTCTTTTTCGATAAAGCAGCAATAATCAGGCTCAAGCAAATACCCTTTTTTAGGGATGGTTTTGATGATTTTTTGCTTTTTGCCGTCGTCTTCCAGTGCCGTACGCAGCGCGTGGATGGCATTGGGCAGACTGTTATTACCGATGACGCGGCGTTCCCAGACCAGCGTGGTGAGTTCTTCACGCGTAAAGATCTTTCCCGCATCTTGCATGAGCGTTTCAAGGAGCTTGAGTTGATATTCTCCCAGACGTTTACGTTCCCCTGTTGTTAAATGGAGAATAGATCCCGAGGGGATATCAACCAGCCAGTTATTAACGGAGTAATAGCGTTTATTCATTTATTCATCGATGGATATACCACCCCAGTAAATGCAACGGCTAAATATCGCAAGAAAATATAGCCTGAACACGGATGTTGACTATCTGTTAATTCCATTTGAAATTCTTAATGAATGCCGCTTGCCTGCGGGAGGTGAGGAAACGAAAAGCGCTTTTGCCGATGACTGAGTTTGTTTTTCAGCCTGAACAGCACTCAGAAACAAGACACCAGCGGCCTGCTGTTGTTCTGATTATCGCGGAATCATCTTTTCCTGGCGCTCTTTTTACGCGATAAAAATGTGATGTGCAACCTCATTTGCAGTGAAAGATTCGCCTTATTATTAATTCTTCTGATTAAAAGTTAATCGAAATAGTTAAAAGATCCTTATGTAAAATCAGGCCCTGCGAATGTGAAAAATTTGTGTTCATTAATCTCCTTTCATGGGGTGTGGGTATATTTTTTGGCAGATTAAAACAATAAACAAGAAAAAATAAAGGAGCGGAGTTAATTTTTTTATCGTTTGTGTCGCCTGATTGCATAATTATGGGGTTGGTTTTATTGCCGGGCTAAAGGTGGTTTATTGAGGATGGTATAATAAGAATAATTAATTGGATATTTTTCGTCTTGAAAAAAGAGGGTGACAAATCTTTAAATAAATTTTCATTAAATGAATTTAATTTTTCGTTGTGGTGGGTCGTTTTTATCAGTCAGCAACGACAAGAACCTGATAAAACAGACAGGTAATCCAAGGAGAAATATATTATGTCGCTTTCGATTTTCACCAGTGCTTCTTCTATGGCATCCACCAATGCCCTGAATAAATCCAACAATCTGCTGTCCACCGCAATGGAGCGTCTGGGCACCGGCAAACGCATCAACTCCGCAGCGGACGATGCGGCCGGCTTGCAGATTGCCACTCGCCTTCAGGGTCAGACCAACGGCATGGCCGTTGCGCAGCGTAACATCTCTGATGCCACCGCACTGCTGCAAACCGCAGAAGGCGCGTTCGACGAAGTGAGCAACATCATGTACCGCATGAAAGATCTCGCCACCCAGGCAGCGAACGACACCAACACCACCAAAGACCGTGATGCCATCAACGCTGAAATGAACGACCTGAATGCCGAACTGAAAAACATCATGGGCAACACGTCTTATGCAGGCGATAAATTATTCGGTACTGGCGGTAAATTTGCCGATTCCCTGAACTTCCAGATTGGTTCTTCCTCTGGAGAAACCATGACCGTGAGCCTGGGTGATGAACTGGGCGGTACAGCGAGTGGCCTGTTTAGCGCTTCTGGTTTCTCGGGTATCGGTGACTGGAACAACACCGCTTCCGGTATCAACATCGGGAGCGCCTCCGACGCTACGGCGATGATGAACTCTCTGGAAACGGCGCTGAATGACGTCGGCGCCGTGCGCTCCAAAATGGGTGCGAGCATTAACCGTCTGGGCCACACCGCGGCCAACCTGGCAAACATGAAAGACAACACCGATCTGGCGCTAAGCAATATTCAGGATGCGGACTTCGCCAGCGAAGCCTCCTCCATGACGCGTAACCAGATGCTGGCGCAGACCAGCATGTCCATGCTGAAACAGTCCAACAGCATGTCCAGCATGGTGATGTCTCTGCTGGGTTAACAGTAAGCCGCCGCTTGCCTGGAAAGGCAGGCGATGTGTTCTTATGACGCTGCATCCTGCACGGGGTGCGGCTTTTTTTGTGTCTGCTGTTGCCGTGCAGCTCCTTTTGCCGTCTTTCTTCGCCATTTTTTTCCCCGGGTTGCCTGAAAAATGGTCATTCGAACGTCGTCGGATTTAATTTTCGAAATGGATGTGTCGTTTTGAATCAGTACAACGAATGAATGACCTGAATGAATAACCTGAATGAATAAGGAATATCTATGTCGCTTTCTATTTTCACCAGCGCTTCTTCCATGGCATCCACCAATGCCCTGAATAAATCCAACAATCTGCTGTCCACCGCAATGGAACGTCTGGGTACTGGCAAGCGTATTAACTCCGCAGCGGACGATGCGGCGGGTCTACAGATTGCCACCCGTTTGCAGGGCCAGACCAACGGCATGGCCGTTGCACAGCGCAACATCTCTGATGCCACTGCGCTGCTACAGACCTCCGAAGGTGCGTTCGACGAAGTGAGCAACATCATGTACCGCATGAAAGACCTTGCCACCCAGGCAGCGAACGACACCAACACCACCAAAGACCGCGATGCCATCAACGCCGAGCTGAACGACCTGAACTCTGAGTTGCAGAACATCATGAATAACACCTCCTATGCAGGTGACAAACTGTTCGGCGCTTCCGGTAAGTTTGGCGAAGCGATGAACTTCCAGATTGGCTCTTCCACCGATGAAACCATGCAGGTTGATCTGTCTAAAGAGCTGAAAGGTTCTGGCACCGACTCGCTGATTGATGCCAGCGGCGGTTTTGGCACGATTAGCGATATAGGCAGCAGCTACTACTCGGCCAGCGGCATCAACATTACTGACGCTGCCGGCGCGAAAGATCTGATGAACAACCTGGAAACTACGCTGAATGACGTCGGCGCCGTGCGTTCCAAAATGGGTGCGAGCATTAACCGCCTGGGCCACACCGCGGCTAACCTGGCGAACATGAAAGACAACACCGATCTGGCGCTGAGCAACATTCAGGATGCGGACTTCGCCAGCGAAGCCTCCTCTATGACCCGTAACCAGATGCTGGCGCAAACCAGCATGTCCATGCTGAAACAGTCCAACAGCATGTCCAGCATGGTGATGTCTCTGCTGGGTTAATCCTTCGCGGATATCTGCCCCTAAAACACCGCTGTATGGCGGTGTTTTTGTATCCGGCAATGCGCTTCCTTCTGCCGGAAATTGCGGAAGGGGACATTCCTCCTCTTACGTAACTCATTGATAAATACTTATTAAAAAATTGGCACGATAGTTGCTTTATCTACTGTATGTTGAAAGCGGCGCGCGTGCCCGGAGAAACCCACTATGTCTGATTTTGATCCAACGACACTGGCCACACAGTTGGCAGGCTATGACATTCTTGCGCTGCAAACCTCGCTGAAATCACAGACTTCCACGCTGGAAGCGCAGAAAAAAGCGCTTTCCTCGCTGCGTACCGCCCTGTCGGATTTCCGTTCGGCAATCACCGGGCTGAATTCCTCCAGCACCAGCGTGCTGAAAAATACCGCGACCATGAACCAGGAAGGGATCGCGACCATCACCGCCAGCGCGTCTGCCCGTAAAGGGACATACAGCCTGAACGTCACCCAACTGGCTTCTGCGCAGCAGAAAGGGTTTGACGGGCTTGATGATGAGGCGATTAAAAACGCCAGCGGTACGCTGAAGATCAATCTCAACGGCGAGAGCCTTGAAATTGAGATGGATGATTTAGACAGCCTCGCTGATTTTGCCGACGCCATCAATAATGCGGATTTCCCGAGCGCGTCTGACACCGCGACCTCTGACGACGGTCAGAACGGCGTTACCGCTTCGCTGATGCGTATTGATGGCAAGGTGACGCTGATGATGAGCAGCTATCAGAGCGGCGAGAAATACGATATTCAGCTGGATACCAGCGGCATGACCAACGGTCAGGATATCTTTAATGGCGAGAATGTGATTACCGCCGGTAAAGATGCCAAATTCACCGTTGGCGATTCCAGCACCGTTTACTCCAGCAGCTCCAATACCCTGGATAACCTGGTAGACGGCGTTTCGATCAAACTGACCGGCACCACCGAAGCCAACAAGCCGCTGGTTATTTCAGTCGACACGGATGCCACGGGGACAAAGGAGCAAATCCAGGCCTTTATCGATGCCTATAACACGTTGCAGGACACCATCTCCGGGCTGACGGCGACCGGCAGCAGCTCTGATTCGCGCGGCGCGTTTGCCGGTGATGCCAGTATCTCCTCGTTAACCAACGATCTGAGCAACATGCTGCGCGGCACCTTCGGCGATCAAAACATGACGAAGTTCGGCATTACTGCCGACAAAGACGGCAAGCTGTCGATCGACGCCGACACGCTCAATGAGCAACTGAAATCAAATCCGCAATCGGTCGCTGATTTCTTCAACGGGAATAACGGGCTGATTAAAGCGATGGATAAATCGCTGGATAAATACCTGAACACCAGCACCGGTTTATTAAAAGGTCGCCAGGAAACGCTCGACAGACAGCAGCGCGACATCGACACCAAAACCGAAAAAATGAACACGCGTTATGAGTCCTCCTATAACCGCTATCTGAAGCAGTTCACGCAGTTACAGTCGATCATGACGCAGATGAATAACACCATGAGTATGTTTAGCTAATTCTTAGGGAATTTAACTTTCAATGTACGGTAACGAGCAGGAAGGCTTCGGCCTCTATCACCAATCTGACCTGGCGATTCAGGCCGCAGCAGCGAATCCGCATCAGTTAGTGCTGATGTTGTTCAATGGCCTGATGGACGAACTGGTACGCGCGAAAAGCCATATTGCGGCGCGTCGCTACGAACGTAAGGCGCAAAGCATTAATAAATGCATCGACATCCTGAACGCGCTGACCAGCGCGCTGGATTTTGAAAAAGGCGGCGAGCTGGCATTAAGTCTGGCGAATCTTTATGACTACTGCGTTTACCGCCTCTATGACGCCAGCCACAAGCTGTCTGTCGAAAATATTGAAGAGGTGGAAGTTATCCTCGGCAATATTCAGGACGGCTGGGAAAAAATGGGTCAGGGAACATGAGCTATGCGTTGACGATGCGAACGCTGATGCAGGCGTTACGCCAGGCCGCAGCCGACCATAACTGGTCTGCCGTACGGAATGTTGACCTGAAGATTGCTGAATTGCTTACCGCTGTCCGGGGTAAACCCCTGGACGCGGCAGACAGCAAAGCCCTGGACGAGCTGCGGGAGATTCACCGTCAGGTGCGCGATTACTGTCAGGGGCAGAGCGACATTATCGCGAACAAAATGGCGCTCGCCATGCGCAATCGTGAAGGTGCGACGGCGTATGCCGCGTTTATGGACGCAGAGGATATGGGGTAATGGATATTCTCAATCTTTCTCAAAATGCGGGGCACGCTTCCGGTTTGCCGATGCAGGTGGAGACGATCGCCGGGCAGAGCGGCGCTCAGTCATCTGCCGGGCAGACGCAGCCAGGATTCAACGATGCGTTGATGAATGTTGTCAGCACGCTGATGGGCGGGCAGGGCAAAAATGCCCTGGGGATTACCGTCAGCGCGCAGCCGGTGAGCGTGCAGGACGAGGACGATACGGGCGATCGGCATCAGAAGGATGCCTCTCCGTTGAAAGACGATGCGCAACAGCAGCTGTTGCAGGCGCTGTTGATGACCGGGCAGATGCCGGTTAAACCCGTCAGCTACGCGGGTCGTTCGCAAAACGAGATGAATGCGCTGACGTTGCAGACGCAGCCGTTACTGGCGGGACAGTTGCAGGAGAAGGGGACGTTATCGCCAATGCTGCGCCCGACGCTGGCGGCAGGGGTTAACGTAACGCCTGCGACCGAGTCGCCGCAGACGCCAACCGCAGGGTTGCAGCACATTACGCCGCAGCTTATGACCGCAGTCGCTGTGGCGACGCCGACAGTGAATGCGCAGCCGGTCTCCGTTGTCTCCACGACGCCAACGGCGGCGGTGACGCCTGATGCAATGTCTGCGCATACCTCGACATTAAAACTTGATACGGAAACCTCCCGCTGGACGCAGCAGTTGCAAAGCGCGTTGGGCGATCGTCTGCAACTTCAGGTGAAGAACCAGATCCAGCACGCCACTATCCGTCTCGATCCGCCTGAAATGGGCAAGATCGACATCTCGTTGCAGCTTGATAACGGGCGCGTACAGGTACAAATCAACGCCAGCCATGCTGAGGTCTATCGTGCGCTTCAGCAAACGAGCAACGATCTGCGCCAGAGCCTGACCGAACAGAACTTTGTTCAGGTAAACGTGCAGGTCTCCTCTCAGTCAGGGCAGCAGCAGGGCAAAGAACAGCAGTTCGCACAACAACACGCCATCATTCAGGCGGGAGATGAGATCGCGGCAGGTCTGCCGGAATCAGAAAGCACCCGCCGTGAAGATGATTCGGTATTACTGACCGTTTAACAAAAAGACATTTATGAACGCAAAAACAATCTCCTTTGGGCTGGCGATCGCTTTGGTTACCGCTTTACTGACGGCATGTTTAACCGTTGCCGGCACCTGGCTACTTCGCGCGGACACGGCATCGGAGAGCAATCCGTTGACGAGCTTATTTAAATCCTCCACGCCGCAACAGGTGGAGTTCGTGGAAATTAAAAACATCCTCATCACCCTGAAAGGGAAAGGTAATGCGGAGCGTTATCTGATGCTGGAACTGAACCTGGCGACCATGAGCGCGGAAAACGCGCGGACGGCGCAAGACATGATCCCTGCGATTCGCGGGGCGACCGTCAATTTGTTTTCTGAAATGGACTATGACGCCGTGCGTGCGCTAAGCGTCAGCAACCTGCACGACAAACTCAAAGCCGCCTATGCCGCCAGATTCGACAGCCTGAAGATGGACGTCCCCTTTGATGACGTCATCATCAGCAAAATGGTCTTCCAGTGATTGATAAGCCGTATTGGACATGATGGATTTTATCGCAAGTGAAACGCTGACGCCTGCGGATGAAGCGCGCTATGTCAGCACGTATCTGCCGCTCGTCAACAAAGTGGTGAAGCAACTCGCTTACCAGACCAGTAGCGTTATTGATCGGGATGATATGGAACAGATCGCGCTAATGGGGTTATTAACCTCGTTGCGCCGTTACGGTCATCCTGATGAGCAGTTTGCCGCTTATGCCATACAACGCGTTCGCGGCGCGGTACTGGATGAGCTGCGGTTGCTTGACTGGCGTCCGCGTCGTTTGCGACAGAAAACGCATAAGCTCAATGACGCGATCCGCGAGATTGCGCGTCAGCTGGGGCGTACGCCCAGCTTTGAGGATATCAGCCACCATCTTTCCATTACGGCTGAAGAGTATCAGGAATATCTCTTACTCGATTGCGCCAAAACGCTGGAGAGTCTCGACGATCTTCTGGGTAATGACGTATATGCGGGGGCGCTGGATAGCCGTCCGCTTGAAGAAGAGATCATCGTCAGCAGAACGCTACGCAACGCGTTGGCGAGTCTTGATGAGCGTGAGCAACTTATTCTCACGCTCTATTACCAGCATGAAATGAGCCTGAAGGAAATTGCGCTGGTCCTCAATTTAACCGAGGCCAGGGTATGTCAGCTCAATAAAATCATTGCGCAAAAAATTCAGTCTTTTTTCCAGAAGTGAAAGGTTTATGCAGAAATTCTTAGGTATTCTCATCATCATGGGGTGTGTTGTCGGCGGCTTTATTTTGTCAGGCGGACACCTCGCCTCATTCTGGCAGCCGGGTGAAATCATCATTATTCTTGGCGCGGGACTGGGGGCGATGGTACTGGCGAACCCCAAAGCGGTGCTGAGCGAAATGTACCGTCAGTTTCGCGGCATTATGCGCAAAAACGAATATACCGATGAGTATCAGCGCCAGCTGCTGATGCTGCTGTATGAACTGCTGGAACTGGTGCAGGACGGCGGTCTGAAGGTGCTGGATGAGCATATCGAAGCACCGGAAAACAGCGCGTTATTCCAGAAATACCCCCTCATGCTGCACGACAAAGCGCTGGTGACGTTCATCTCCGATAACTTCCGCCTGATGGCGATGGGGAAAATCAACGAGCACGAGCTGGAAGGGATTCTCGAACAGGAACTGGTGGCAATGGAAGAGAACCTTCTGCAACCGTCCCGCTCTTTGCAACGTACTGCGGAAGCGATGCCTGGATTCGGCATCTGCGCGGCGGTACTTGGCATCATCATTACCATGCAATCCATTGACGGCTCGATTGCGGTCATCGGCGTGAAGGTTGCGGCCGCTCTGGTGGGAACCTTCCTCGGCGTATTCTTCTGTTACTGCCTGATGGACCCGGTGGCGAACGCCATGGAGCAACGCACCAAAAAGCAAATCTCGGTGCTGGAGTGCGTGCGTACCGTACTGGTGAACCACGTTGCCGGTAAGCCGACGCTGCTGGCGGTCGATGCCGGGCGCAAAATGCTGCCGATGGACACGAAACCGACATTCGCGACGCTGGACGGTTGGGTAAACCAGATGATGGGTGATGCCTGATGCGTAACCGCAGCAAAGAACATACCACGATCATCAAACGCTCCTCGCGTAAAAGCCATGATGAATTTCATGGCGGCGCCTGGAAAGTGGCCTTCGCAGACTTCACGCTGGCAATGATGGCGCTGTTTATGGTGCTGTGGATCATGGGCGCGGTAACGGAAGAAGAACGTAAAGAGATTGTCTCCATGCTTAATGGCGAGTCGGTCTTTGAAGGCAACTCATTAACGCCCATTACGCAAAAAGAGGGGCAGGGCGGGCAGCTTTCGCTGATTGACAGCCGTCATCCGAAAACGCCTAAACCGTCGAAAACGGCAGAGTCGTCAAAACCGTTGACCGATGCGGAGAAGCAGATTGCTCAGCAGGCGAAACAGACGGAAAGCCTGGACGACGTGAACGCCCGCTCGCGTAATGAGATTGAAGATCTGGCGCGCATTATCATGAAAATCACCTCGACGTACGATGCGCAAGCCAACCTGAAAATGGAAATTGTGCCGCAGGGGCTGCGTATTCTGGTCTCGGACGATCAAAAACGCGAGATGTTCCAGCGCAGTAGCGCAATCCTGACGCCGTTTTTCAAACGCTTACTGACGGAGTTCGCGCCGGAACTGAACAAGATTGACAACAAGATCATCATCACCGGCCATACCGATGCCACGCGTTTTCGCGATCAGGTGCTTTATAACAACTGGAACTTGTCCGGCGAACGCGCCATGCAGGCGCGGGCGGTTCTGACCACCGGGGGGCTGGATCAAAGCAAAATTCTGCAAGTGAGCGGCATGGCGGATCAGATGTTGCTTGACCCGCAACATCCGCTGAGTTCCGCGAACCGCCGCATTGAAATTATGGTGCTGACGCATTCCGCCAGTGATTCTCTGTACCAGTTCTTTGGGCAGCATGGCGAAAAAGTCATTAAACCGCTGACCGATAAACTGACGAAAAACCATTGATCAGATCGTTATTGCTGTGAAACGTTTCATCCGTTCTGTCCGTTTTGTACCTGCCCGGCATGTTCTGTGCCGCCAGGTACCTTTTTTTTCTCTCATCCTGTTATTGCTGATGCCGACGGGCTACAGCATCGCAAAGCCGAAGCCTGTAGAAGCGGGTATGACGCAGCAGGAAAACGCGTTGCAGATGCGGAAAAAAAATCGCGAGCGGCTGATGGCGAAAGTGAAAAAACGGACTGCCGTCGTACCGTTAACGCCGGAACAAAAGCAGCGGGAAACGGCGCAAAAACTGGCTGACCGCACTAAAAACCGCGAGATGCTGGCAATGCATGCTCGCTGGCAGCCCGGTAGCCTGGGCGGCTCTGACACACTGTGGAGTCAGGCGCGCAAAGGGAAGGACAAAACGGGGCGCATCAGCCCGAAACTGGCGTCCCGATTACATACCGTCATCAAGCGTCTGGAAGACCAGTTAGGTAAGCCCTATGTCTGGGGCGGTAAAAATCCGCTGGAAGGATTTGATTGCAGTGGCCTGGTTTTCTACGCCTTCAATCATGTGCTGGAGCGCAAGCTACCCCGCACGGCAAACGGCATGTATCAGGACCCCACTCTTAAACATATTCGCGTAGATAAACTCCGTCGCGGCGATCTGGTGTTTTTTAACATTAACCAGCGACCGGGCGCCGACCATGTTGGCGTCTACCTTGGAAACGATGAGTTTATTGAGGCCCCGCGTAGCGGGCTAAATATCCGCATTAGCCAGCTTTCAGATGATTTCTGGCAATCGCATTACCTCGGCGCTCGCCGCATTCTGACGGAAGAGGCGACGCTGTAAAAATGACCCTTAGATTGAGTTAAAACCCATGACCGCAACACGTATGAAATTCGCCATTGATGATGGCTCGACCAATGTAAAAATTAGCTGGATTGAAAACGGTACGCTGAAGACCGTTGTTTCGCCGAACTCCTTCCGTAAGGACTGGAAAAGCGCGGCGCTGCTGCGTGGCCAGTCGGTATACAACTACACCATCGGCACCACGAAATACACCTATGATGCGACCTCGGATAAAGCGCTTTCCACGACGCACATCGAATACCAGTATGATGATTTGAATCTGCTGGCGGTTCATCATGCGCTGCTGCAAACCGGCCTGACGCCGCGTGACGTTGAAGTTATCGTCACACTGCCGATTACGCAATTCTACAAGCCGGACGATTGCCAGCGTAACGATGAGCGCATCGAAGCGAAACGTCGCAACCTGATGCGTGAGATCTCGCTGAATAAAGGCGAGCTGTTCCGTATCGTTGATGTGCATGTTATGCCGGAGAGCCTGCCTGCGGCGCTGTCGCATCTGCTTAACTCCAACGTGAATGAATTCACCAAGTCGCTGGTCATCGACTGCGGCGGGACAACGCTGGACATGGGGGTGATTGTCGGCGAGTTTGACGATGTTTCCGCAATTTACGGCAACAACGAAATCGGCGTGGCGATGGTGACGGACGCCACGCGTAAATTACTGGCGGCGGCGGACAGCGACTCCAGCTACCTGGTGGCGAACGAGCTGATCAAGCGTCGCAACGATCTGGATTTTGTCAGAAGCGTCATTAACGATGAATCGCGGATTGACGAGATCCTTGAACGGATCGAGATCAAGATTCAGGAACTTGGCGATCAGGTGGCTTATGAAGCGAAGAAATTCGCTAAAAACCCTAACCGCGTTTATCTGGTCGGCGGCGGCGCGCATCTGATCGAATCCGCTCTGCGTCAGGCCTATTCGACGCTCGGCGAACGCGTGGTGACGCTCGACAACCCGCAAAGCGCGCTCTCTCGCGAGATCTGCCTGTACCATGCTGAGTCAGGCGTTGAGCAGATTGATTCGCCGCAAATGGTTGAGGTAGGCGACGATGAGTAACAGGCAGATCCGCCGTGTTAACCTCTCATTGCATTTGTCGCCAGAGCGATCGCGCGCGGATTTGCGCGCGATGCTGCAACTAAAAAAATGGTATGGCGCAGTGCAGCGGGACGGGAGCGACGTCAATGACGCCAACATGGAGATCCGCCAGTTTCATCGCAATATCTATCTGTCCGGCCTGCAATTGCATCTTCTCAACCCGCAATTGTGCAGCCATGTTGCAGAATCCCTGAGCCGGGAAGGTTTGAGCCTCGAATCCCTTTGCGCGGAATTGCAGGAGAGCAATTTGCTGCCCGTCGCCCTCATGACCGGCGATGGCGATGCAGAAAAAGAGAAAGACTTCAGCGAACAGCAGCTGGCGCAAATGCGTACGCTGATGGCGCAGACCCTGCAAAAACAGCAGGTTGCCGCAGCGCCATCGGATAACACGCAGCATGAGGAGACGGCAAAACTGCGCGAAGAGGTTGCCCAGCTCAAAGTCTTGCTGGAACAGCAGCATCTGCTGTTGCAACAGCTGCGCGTGACGGGGCGCACGTCAGCGGCGGAACCGGCTAAATCCGTAAATGCTGAAGAAGTCGATCTCAGTACCGTAGACGCGCCGACGCAGAAGATGAGTAAAGTGCGTCAGAAAGGGATCTTTTAGACTTTCGCACTTCGCACAGCGCGTCACCAGTGTTGAAAAGGGAACCCGGCGGTTCCCTTTTTATTTTATGCCGCCGCGCACGGCGTACTACCGGTATACCGGCAGAAGGTTAATGCTGGATAGAATATGGATAAGCGCGTTAGCTGCCCCAAAGCATAAAATCAGGACGATCATCGCGTTGCCTCCCCATACCCGATAGTGCGGGCTGTTAAAGCGTTTGCGCGATGCGCGCGCCAGCAGCGCCGGGACAATCGCCGCCCAGACGGTGGCGGCCAGCCCGGCAAAACCGATGGCGTAGATAAACCCATTTGGCCAGATTAAGCCGCCGGTGATGGGCGGCAGAAACGTGACCAGCGCAGTTTTGAAACGTCCTTTTGGCGAGTCGTCGAACCTGAAGAGATCGGCGAGGTAATCAAATAATCCCAGCGTAACGCCGAGGAACGAACTGGCGACGGCAAAGTTGGAGAAGACGGTCAGCAGCAGATCGAGCGTTGAGCTGTTCAGCAAACCGCTCAGCGTCTGTACCAGCACGTCGATATTGCCGCCTTTTTCGGCGATCTCAATAAACGCCGGACGCGGAATATTCCCCATCGTACCGACCAGCCAGATGATATACAGCACCAGCGCCATCAACGTTCCCAGCAGCAGGCAGCGACGGATGGTTAACGGATCTTTGCCGTAATATTTCATCAGACTGGGCACGTTGCCGTGATAACCAAATGAGGCGAGACAGAACGGCAACGTCATCAGGACGTAGGGCAGGTAGCTGGGGCTGACTTCAGCGGTATTGAGTAAAATCGTCGGCTGGACGTGCCAGAGCAAACCGCCAAACGTCATAAAGAAGGTGAGAATTTTAGCGCCCAGCACAATGGTTGTCATACGGCTCACCGCCCGGGTGCTTAGCCAGACAATAAACGCTACCGCCAGGGCGAATAATAACCCGCCGAGCCTGGCCGGAAAGACGATCCCCATTTGTGCAAAGGTATGGTGAATAACCGAACCGCTGGCGGAAATATAGGCGTAAGTCAGAATATACAGCACGAACGCGACGGTCAGACCGTTAATAATATTCCAGCGATTTCCCAGCAGGTCTTTGGTAATCGTGTCGAAGCTGGCGCCAATATGATAATTCAGGTTTGCTTCCAGGATCATTAACCCGGAATGCAGCATACAAAACCAGGTAAAAATTAATGCCAGCAGTGACCAGAAAAACCAGGCGCCAGACATCACCACCGGGAGAGAAAACATGCCCGCGCCAATAATGGTTCCACCGATAATCATTGCCCCGCCGATCAGCGACGGCGCTTTATTTGCGACCGATAATGTAGCCATAGTGCGTTTTCCTCGCGTGGCTATGCCCGTCATTGTGCAGAGAAAAGGGCGATCCCGTTTTTCTCATGCCTGAATGCGTTGAATATCGTATTAAATAGCGGAATCGCGCTCCCGCAGGGGAGCGCGTATCAGAACGTTATTTCACCGGTTTCAGCCGGGCCACAAAGTGGCGCAGCACCGGCGGTTCATAGGTGAAAGTCAGCCCTTTGATCGATGCGGCGCGGGCTTTTACGGCGATTAACGCATCCGCGATATAGTCCATGTGATCGTTGGTGTAGACCCGGCGGGGGATCGTCAGACGCAGTAACTCCATTGGCGACGGTTTTTGTTTGCCAGTGGCCGGATCGCGCCCAAGCAGCAGAGAGCCAATTTCCACGCTGCGAATCCCGGCTTCCAGGTACAGTTCGTTATTCAGCGCATGAGCCGGGAACTGTTCTGCCGGAATGTGCGGCAGCAGCAGCTTCGCATCGACAAATACCGCGTGGCCCCCGGTTGGATACTGGATTGGAATCCCCCCTTCGCGCAGCCGTTCGCCCAGGTATTCCACCTGGTTAATCCGATAGGCGAGGAAATCTTCATTCATCCCTTCTTCGAGGCCGATCGCCAGCGCTTCCATATCGCGCCCCGCCAGCCCGCCGTAAGTGACAAACCCTTCCATCGGCACGCAGCGAATGCGCACGTCGTTGAACAGATCTTCATCATCACGGAAGCAGCACAGCCCGCCGATATTGACCATCGGATCTTTCTTCGCCGACATGGTCAGCATATCCCCATACTGGTACATCTCACGGACGATCTCTTTCACCGTTTTATCCGCGTATCCCTCTTCGCGCTGTTTAATAAACCAGGCGTTTTCGCAGAAGCGGGCGGAGTCGATGACCACCGGAATATTGTGCCGCTTCGCTATTTGATACACTTCGCGCATATTGGCGATGGAAACCGGCTGGCCGCCTGAGCTGTTGCAGGTGACGGTGGTGATAATCGCCGCGACGTTTTCTGCGCCATGTTCCGCGATAGTGGCGTTGAGCAGGTCGATATCAAAGTTGCCTTTCCAGTCGTACCATGAGGTGGTGTCGAACGCTTTTGGCGTCACCACGTTGATGGCTTTCGCGCCGTTTAATTCGACATGGGCGGCGGTCGTATCAAAGTGGAAGTTGGAAATAAAGACCGGTTTTTCGGCGTTGCGGCGGGCAATCAGACAGGGAAACAGGATTTGCTCGGCGCCGCGTCCCTGGTGTGTTGGGATCGTAAACGGGTAGCCGATCAGCTCTTTTACTTTGTCGCACAGATGGTAATAGTTGCGTGAGCCGGCGTAGGCTTCATCGCCCATCATCAGTCCTGACCATTGACAATCGCTCATTGCGCCAGTGCCGGAGTCGGTCAACAGGTCGATATATACATCATCGCTTCTGAGCAGAAAAGGGTTATATCCCGCTTCTTCAAGCGCTTTAACACGGTCGTCCCAGGTGGTCATACGAATGTTTTCTACCATTTTAATGCGGAACGGCTCAGGAATACGTTTCATATTATTTCTCCAATAGCATGTCGCGCTACGTGAACGTTATTTTTGTGCCTTTAACAGGCGCAAGAAATACCGACCAAACGTAGTGTTCAGTTAATTTTTTATTGATGTTGAACGGCTAAGGAGAATTAACGCGGAAAGTCGTTAGAAATACGCGGATCGAGGTTATACCAGAAGTGCAGACCGCCTGCGGCAATGAGGCGATAAAACGATTTGTGTTTCATTACATCGTCCTCCATGAGTGAAAGGGAATTTAAAAATAGCGGAAGATTAAAATTTATCCGCGATAAAAATCACAAAATGTTAAATCTGATACAGTTCAGTTAAGAAAGTTGATGAGGCGCGCATTTTTGCGTTCATTGGGCGGTGTGAGTTTATTCATCTTAATGTGAGGGAATAGCGGGAATACCCTGCCAGAATTGACAGGGTATTTGGACGAGAAGGATCAGAACTCCATTTTTACCGTGAACTGAACTTCACGCGGGTCGCCAATCTGATTACCCAGATTATTGGTGGCAATGGATGAGGTGTAATACGTTTTATCAAACACGTTTTTCACGTTGAGTTGCAGAGTCACCGGGTATTGCAGTTTCATCTTATAGGCTGCGAAGGCATCGGCCACAAAATAACCAGGCAGATAATAGTCCGCGCCGTTGGTGGCGGAGCGACGGCTTACGCCATGTCCGCCGCCGCCAATGGTCAACGTATTGCCCATAAAGGCGTTGTGAATGTCATAGGTCAGGAACAATGAACCGGTATGACGCGGTACGTTAGGCAGCGGTTTCCCTTTGTAATCGGGATCTTCCGTGACTTTTGCTGCGGTATAACCGTAGCTGGCGATGATATTGGTATTGGGCGTCAGCGAGCCTGCGACATCCACTTCCACCCCCTGTGAGCGTACGCGCCCTGCGGTTTTCGCCACGGTTTCGCCATCCACGATTTCGTTGTACAGCACGTTGCGCTTATCAATATTGAACAGGGCGATATTGGCGGTGATGCCGTCAAAGAGATCGAATTTCGCCCCCACTTCATAGGCGGTAGAGGTTTCCGGCGGCAGATCGCCAATGTAGCTGGCAATAGAGTATTGCGGCATAAAGGCGCGCGATACGTTGCCGAACAGCGACACAGAAGGGGTCAGCTTATAGACCATGCCGAATTTCGGCACCCACTGCTGATCCGTGCTGTCGGTGTTGACGTTGAACGGGCGGCCCTTTCCGGCATATTCGGTGTAGTACTGATAGCGCATCCCGGCGACGGCGATCCACTTATCGGTCAGATACAGCGCATCCTGTACGTAAGCGGAATAGCTCTCCTGCTTAATCGTCTGGTCGCTGTCGGAGGCCGAGACGCTGGTGCATTTGCCGAGCGTACCGTAGACCGGATTGTAAATATTAAAGCCTTTCACGTTCTTACAGCGAATCATATCCGTGCGCAGCAGATCGTAATTCTCATAAGAGACGCCGGTCAGGATCTCGTTATAGAAACCAGCGATATCCACGTTTCCTTGTAAATCGGCGCGGGTCGCGTGCATCCGTTGGGTGGAGCCTTGCGTCGCATCCACGCGGCGGGTCAGGTTCCCGGTAGCGGAATCATAAGCCATCACGCGAGCCTGGTTATCGCTGTATTTATCCTGGCTGAAGCTGTAATCAAACTTCGCCGTCCACGCGCTGTTGAAGCGATATTCGGCATTGAGCTGCGCCAGATCCGATTCGCCATCGGTGATATTGAATTTCTCATCAAAGCGGGTTTTCCGATCCACGTTAACCGGCTGTTTGGTATTGAGATCGAAAATGGTGCCGCGATCGAACGGGGCTTTGTAATTACGGTGCGAATAGAGCACGCTGACCGTCGCGTTGTCGCCAAACCAGGTCAGGGAAGGGGAGATGAAGCTGCTCTGGTTAGTGCCATAGTTGCGCCAGTAGTCCTCGTGCTGATACTCGCCGATCAGGCGATACGCCAGTTGGGTGCCTTCAATCGGCCCGGTGATGTCAAACTGGCCTGTGCCGCCGCCGAAGCTGGAGGAGGTAGCGGAAATCGAGCCGCCAAATTGCGTTTGCGGACGTTTGGTCACGACGTTAATCAGGCCGCCGGGATCGAGAATACCGTACAGCGTGGAGGCCGGGCCTTTCAGCACTTCCACCCGCGACGTGGCCGCGTTGAAACTGCGCGGCAATACGGTTTTAAGACCGTTGGTCATCACGGAACCGTCACGATTCGCGCCGAAACCACGGCGAACAAACGCATCCTGCGTTCCGCCCAGCGTGTTGGTTTGCACGACGTTGCTGACGTTATACAGCGCTTCATCGAGCGTTGTGGCGTGCTGATCTTCCAGCACTTTGTCGCTGACGGTATTGACCACCTGCGGGATATCCAGCAGCGGCATCGACGTCAGCGTGGCGGTGGACGAACTCAGCGGTTGATAACCTGATGTGACGGCCTGATCGGCAGAAGAGGCGTCTGCGCGCACGGTCATCGTCTCTTCATTTTTGAGCGGCGAGTTTTCTTTTTCCGCCGCCATGACCGCAGGAGCCGTCGTGATACCCAAAAACAGAGCGGAGCACAGCGCTCGCCCTTTCATCCCAGAAAAATAAGGAGTTAACTTAGCCATCTTTTATTTATTCCGCAAAATACCCTGCCAAAAACGGGAGGGGAAACAGGTTTATCCAGTTCATTGCCCGGCTTGCTAGCCATGCGTTTTATCCATCTTTTAACCAACGTAAACGGCGTCAGATGTGTAATTGAGAATCATTCAATCATGGGCGTTTGTAGTAGTAAACGTAAAAATGAAAAAGAAACTACAGCGGGGGTAACGTCATAAAACCGTAGTGTTATTGTGGGAAGATAATCTTTAATTTATTGATATTTATCTGTTTTTATAAGTTTGTTCGTCTTTTTCTGCGGCGTTTTTGTTGCGTGCGTACGGTGAGGTAACTACAGGGCGTAATTGCTTGACTACTACAGCGCAACCCAGCAAGATCTTAAAGAGAATGAGTTTTATTTTTATTTGAAAGGCTGCGCGCGCTGGCTTTGCCAGGCTGCGACGGCGCAGGAGTGAACATGCCACAGCATGTGGAAAACACCGCCCACAGAACGGGCATTGAGCTGAAACAGCTTTCTGCTGGCTATCGTCAGCACGCCATCGTGCATGACGTCTGCCTCACTATCCCGCAAGGTAAAATGACGGTGCTGGCCGGGGCGAACGGCTCAGGCAAATCCACCTTATTAAGTACGATTGCCCGAATGCTGAAGCCGTTGGGCGGCAGCGTGCTGCTTGATGGTAAAGCGATTCATCAACAGCCGACCAAAGCGGTTTCGCGTCAGCTTGGCATCCTGCCGCAATCCCCGCTGGTGCCGGAGGGATTAACGGTTTTTGAACTGGTTTCGCGCGGGCGTTTTCCCTGGCAGAATTTTCTCCAGCAATGGACCGATGATGACGCACAGGCCGTAGAGCAGGCGTTACAGCTCACCGGAACAACCGACTTCGCCCATTTGCCGGTGGAGAGTCTTTCCGGCGGGCAGCGGCAGCGGTGCTGGATTGCGATGGCGCTGGCGCAGCAAACGCCGTTTATTTTGCTGGATGAGCCTACAACCTTTCTCGATCTGCGTTATCAGGTAGAGATCCTTGAGCTTCTGCACTCCCTGACCCGCCATCATGGTCGTACCGTGGTGGTGGTGTTACATGATCTCAATTTCGCGGTGAATTACGGCGATATGCTGGTCTTTCTCAGACAGGGGCGGCTGGAGGGGATCGTACATGAAGGAGAACACTGTACGCCGGAGCTGATCAAATCGGTGTTTGACGTCGATGTGCAGATGTCGGTGAATCCGTTGACCGGAAAGCCGTTCTTCATGCCGTTTCGTGCCAAGGCTGGAGCGGAAGAATGACGGCTATGGTCATCGCATCAGGCCGCCGTCGTGGTCGATTTCTGCTGGCGCTTCCTGTCTTGCTACTGCTGCTGTTTATGCTGGCGGTGATTCATCTGGGCGTTGGGGCGCGTGCCGTCAGTCCGCAGACCGTCATTCAAGCGTTATTTCACTTCGATGCCAAAAACTTTGATCACCGAATCGTTATCTCTCTGCGTCTGTTGCGTATGGCTGCGGCCATGCTGGTTGGCGCGGCTTTGGGCATAGCCGGCGTTCTGTTACAGGCATTGATTCGCAACCCGCTGGGCGAACCGCACATTCTGGGGCTGAATGCGGGGGCCGCGTTCTCCGTGGTGCTGTGTACCGCGCTGGGCGTCGCGGGGCTCAGTCAGTCACTGGTTGCGGCAGGGGGCGCAGCGGCACTCTTTTCGCTGGTGATGGCGCTCTCTTCCGCCGGGCGTGGCGGACTGACGCCGCTGAAGGTCACGCTCTGCGGCGTGGCGCTGTCGGCGATGGTGTCGTCGCTCACGGCGGCAATCCTTATTCTGGATGAGCAGACGTTGCTGGCGATGCGCACCTGGCTGGTGGGCGATCTCGCGGGGATGAGTTGGGAAAAAGTACGCCAGGCTCTCCTGCCGTCGCTGGTTGGCGTTGTACTGGCGATAGCGATAGCGCCGGGGCTGAATATTCTGGCGCTAGGCGACCGGATGGCCTGTGGGTTGGGCGTTAATATTCTGCGCATTCGTCTGATGGCGATGATCGCCATTGCGCTGCTGTGCGGCGCGGCGGTATCCGTTGCCGGGCCGCTGGGTTTTATCGGGCTGTTGGTTCCGGGCGTCATCAGACGCTTGGTGACGGAAGACATTCGCCAGATGCTCCCGCTGGCGGCGCTGCTGGGGGCGGCAGTGCTGCTACTGGCGGATATCGTTGCCCGAACCCTGCTTGCCCCGCAGGAGCTGGCTACAGGGGTGATGACCGCGCTGGTCGGCGCGCCGGTGTTTATTTTCATTGCGTCGAGATTTCTTAAATGAGCGTTGTTCTGGCGCGTGCCGGGCTGCGCGCATGGCGGGTGGGGAAATTCTCACGCCTTGTCCGGCTGAAAACGGTGTGGTGTGTGCTGGGGTTTGCCACGCTGGCCGCCGTACTGCTGGTTTCGGGCGTGTTGCAGGGGTCGCTTCCCGTTCCGGCTTCCGCCATCGGGCGTGCGTTGTTCTCTCCGCAGGCGTTAACGGAGCAGCAGCAGTATGTTGTCTGGGATGTCCGTCTTCCGCGTTTGCTGATGGCGCTGCTGTGTGGAGCAATGCTGGGGCTGGCTGGCGCGGCGATGCAGTCGATTACCCGTAACGGCCTGGCTGACCCCGGTCTTATCGGCGTGAAAGAGGGGAGTAGCGTGGTGGTACTGGCGTTAGTGCTGCTCTTCCCGTCGGTCAGCCTGGTCTGGCGACCGCTGGCGGGTATTGCTGGCGGATTACTGGTCGCCGCGCTGGTCATGCTGCTGGCCCGTGATTTCTCCCGCCCGCGATTTGTGCTGATCGGCATTGGCGTCTCATGGTTCTTTGCTGCGGGAATGGGCGTTTTTATGACGACAGCCGATGTCCGCGATGTGCAAACGGCGCTGGTCTGGCTAGCCGGAAGCCTGCACGCCGCCACCTGGCCGTTGCTGTGGGTGGCGCTGGGGTGGGCGTTGCCTGCGGCTGTTCTGCTGTTTGCGACGGCGAGAGCATCGGATGTGGCGCTGCTGGGTAATCACACCGCGACCGGGCTCGGGGTGCGTCTGTCTCATCTGGCGCTGCTGCGTTTTATGGCGCCGGTCTTTCTGACCGCCGCCAGCGTCTCCTGCGTGGGCAGCCTGGGGTTTGTCGGCCTGATGGCGCCGCATATGGCGCGTTTTTGCCTGCGCGGAGGGCAAATGGCGCTGCTGTGGGGCAGTGCGCTCATTGGCGCTCTGCTGGTGCTGCTCACGGATACCATCGGGCGTCTGGCCTTTGCGCCGCTGCAAATACCGGCGGGGATCGTGATTGCGCTGGTCGGCGGCCCTTTCTTTTTACTGTTGCTCTGGCGTCGCCGGGATCGTTTGTAATTTTTAAGAGGGTGTATGCGTTTACTTTTTTCGCTGTTGCTGCTGCTGGGGTGCTCTGTACAGGCAGAGGTTGCCACCCGGCCTTTTACCGACGATCTCGGACGCGTGGTGAACGTGCCGCTGCATCCGCAGCGCATTGTGTCGCTACACGATCTTGATATCACCATTCCGCTGATTGAGCTGGGCGTTCCGCCGGTCGCCAGCCACGGCAGAACGCGTCCTGACGGCAGCTATTTCCTGCGTTCGGGCGCGCTGCTGACCGGCGTCGATTTTGATCATTCAACGATAAAGTTTATTGGTACGGCGGACATTGATATTGAAGCGATTGTCGCCGCGAAACCCGATTTGATCATCACCGAGCCGAGTCGCCATACGCCCATCGAACAACTGGAGAAAATCGCCCCGACGGTGAGCATTGATCATCTCGACGGCGGCGCGCCGGAAATTTACCGCAAGCTCGCGCAGCTTACCGGAACTCAGGCTCGACTGGCTATCCTGGAGCGTCGCTACCGGGAAGAGATTGACCGGTTGAAGCACACGGTGGATACCCAACACATTACGGTGTCAGTCATTCAGGCAAATCAGGGAAAAATCAATGCGTTGCACACCTATCATTCGTTAGGACGCGTCCTGCGCGATGCCGGGTTTTCCTTCCCGAAACTGATCGACAGCATTCCGCCGGGAGGGCGGATTGACGTGAGCGCGGAGCGTCTGCCGGAGATGGACGCGGATTTTGTTTTTGCCACCTGGCGCGGTGATACCGGTGGTAAGCCGCAGGATGAAATTGCCGCGATGGATGCTGTGTTGCCGGGCTGGTGCGAGTTTCTTACCGCTTGCCAGCGCGGGCATTACGTTTTGATCTCCCGTGAAGAGGCGATTTCGAACTCCTTTGCATCACTCAGCCTGATGGTTGCACAGGTACAGTCGCATATTGCCGGGCGCCACTTACCGGAGGGGAAATAACCATGCTGACGGCGAAGAAAGTGAAAAATCGTATTGATGTCTACGGCGATCGCTTCCGGGCGCGGGCGCATCTGCTTTCGCCGAGGATGCAGGCGGTGGCGCGTTATATCCATGAGAACCGGGAAGTGGTACTGGAATTTACGGCGATAGAAATTGCGGCCGCCACTCAAACTTCTGACGCGACGGTTGTCCGGGCGATTCAGGCATTGGGGTTTGCCGGGCTGCGCGATTTAAAACAGACCATCGAACACTGGTTTGGCCCGGGTATCACCTCGGAAGAGAAAATGACGACCACGGTGAATACGCTTTCCTGCGATGTAAATTCGAGCATTGATTTTGTTCTGCAAGGGCATCAGCGCACCTGCGACGTGCTGTCTACGCCGCAAAACCGTTACGCGATTGCGCAGGCGGTCGCACTGCTGGTGGAGGCGCGTCAGGTGGGGATATTTGGCATTGGCGCATCCGGGATACTTGCGGACTACACGGCGCGTCTGCTCAGCCGTATTGGCTTACCGTCGGTGGCGTTTAATCGTACCGGGATTAACCTGGCGGAACAGCTGATTGCGCTACAGCGGGGGGATGTGCTGATTATGATGGCGCAGAAATCGCCGCATCGCGAAGGGTTGACGACCATCCGCGAGGCGAAGCGGTTGGGCGTGCCGGTGATTTTACTGACCAATGCGCTGGAATCACGTTTTAGCAAGGAGGCGGATGTGGTGATCAATGTGCCGCGCGGCGGTGAGAACGGGAAAATGCCGCTGCACGGTACGGTGCTGGTTTGCCTGGAAATGATCGTGTTGTCTGTCGCTTCGACAGCCCCGCAGCGTTCGATTAAGTCCGTTAAGCGCATCAATGAATTGTACCGGGGAATTGGAAAGTCAGGGGCAAAGAAATAAATTTAAATATTCTCTCCATCTGATTTTCAGATTTTTTTCATTAAATCTCCATAATCTCTCCATTATTTTCCTGGCAAATAATGCAGGAAAATAATAAGCAAAAAAATCCTTTTCAATGTGCGCAGGAGACGTATAATTAGCCAAAATGAGAACGATCATTCTCACTTTTGAGGTGACGAGGAGATGCGATGAGCAGCAAGCTGGAAATCCGCCAGAAACAACGACAGGATGAGATCATCAACGCCGCGCGCCAGTGCTTTCGCGCAAGCGGATTTCACGGTGCCAGCATGTCGCAGATCGCCGCTGAAGCCCGTCTCAGCGTGGGGCAAATCTATCGCTACTTCGCCAGTAAAGATGCCATTATCGAAGAGATGATCCGCCGTATTATCGACTATCGCATCACGCAGATAGAAGATAAAACCCAGACGGAGCGTATCCCCGGAATCCTGGCCTGGCGGCAAACGCTGAGCGAGGATGATGATGCGCTGATGCTGGAGATGGCGGCTGAATCGACCCGCAATCCTCATGTTGCCGCGATGCTCGAAGAGGCGGATGCGCGGATGTTCGACAACGCCTGCGCGCACCTGAGAAAAACGTGTCCGCAACTCAGCGAGGCCCGCATCCGTTGCTGTGTTGAAGTGATTGCAACCATGATGGAAGGGGCGGTTTACCGTCGCCTGACGCCGCAAAAAAGTGACCCTGATGCGTTACAGGAGATATATCGGGATATCGTTACCATGCTTGTGAATGGCTGAATAAAGAATCTAATAATCAAAGGGAAATAAATTATTTCCCTTATTGTCGTTGTGAGAAATAGCTCATGACGCGATACCGCTGTACCTGAAATAACGTTCAGTCGCCTGGTGCTACCTTGTTAATTTTAACGGGGCAGGCGTTTCTCACCCTGGAAAAAAGATGAAATACATAACAACATCAATTATCGCGCTATTGTTATTATCCGGCTGTGATAATACGCAAACCGACAATACCGCTTCTCCGTCTCAGGAAGTGGGCGTCGTGACCCTTAAAACAGAACCCGTTTCTGTCGTCAGTGAACTGACCGGACGCACCAGCGCAGCGCTCAGTGCCGAAGTTCGCCCGCAGGTGGGGGGCATTATTCAAAAACGCCTGTTTAATGAGGGCGATATCGTCAAAGTGGGGCAGGCGCTGTATCAGATCGATCCCGCCAGCTATCGCGCCGCATGGAACGAAGCGAATGCCTCGCTCAGACAGGCGCAGGCGCTGGTGAATGCCGACTGCCAGAAGGCGCAACGTTACGCGCGGCTGGTTAACGATGACGGTGTTTCCCGCCAGGATGCCGATGATGCGCAGGCCACCTGTGCTCAGGACAAAGCCAGCGTGGAGGCAAAGAAAGCCGCATTAGAAAGCGCGCGTATCAATCTGGACTGGACCACCATTACCGCCCCGGTTTCCGGGCGCATTGGTATCTCATCCGTCACGCCCGGCGCGCTGGTGACGGCTTCACAGGAAACGGCGCTGGCGACCATTCGTGGGCTCGACACCATGTATGTCGATCTTACCCGCTCCAGCGTGGATTTGCTGCGCCTGCGTAAGCAGTCTCTGGCGACCAACAGCGATACCCTGAACGTGACGCTGACGCTTGAAGATGGCACGACCTATAGCGAAAAAGGAAAGTTAGCGCTGACGGAAGTGGCGGTAGATGAGTCTACAGGCTCAGTCACGCTGCGGGCGATTTTCCCCAACCCTCAACAGCAGCTGTTACCCGGTATGTTCGTTCGCGCCCGCATTGATGAAGGGATCATGAACGATGCGATCCTCGCGCCGCAGCAGGGGATCACGCGCGATGCGAAAGGCAATGCGACAGCGCTGGTGGTCACTAAAGACAATAAAGTGGCGCAGCGTACCCTGGAAACAGGCGATACCTATGGGGATAAATGGCTGGTGCTGGACGGTTTGCGTAGCGGCGACCGGTTGATCGTTGAGGGATCAAGTAAGGTCACGCCGGGTCAGCAGGTTAACGCCGTTGATGTACAACTGAACGGAGGCAAAGGCTGATGTTCTCCCGTTTCTTTGTGCGCAGACCCGTTTTCGCCTGGGTTATCGCCATTCTGATCATGCTGGCCGGTATTCTGGCGATTAAAACGCTGCCGGTTGCGCAGTATCCTGACGTGGCGCCGCCGTCGGTGAAAATCTCGGCGACCTATACCGGCGCTTCCGCCGAAACGCTGGAAAACAGCGTGACTCAGGTGATTGAACAGCAGCTTACCGGGCTGGATAACCTGCTCTATTTTACCTCGACCAGCAGTTCCGATGGTTCGGTCAGTATTGATGTCACCTTTGAACAGGGCACCGACCCTGACACCGCGCAGGTGCAGGTACAGAACAAGGTGCAGCAGGCGGAATCCCGCTTGCCGAGCGAGGTTCAACAATCCGGCGTCACGGTGGTGAAATCGCAAAGTAACTTCCTGCTGATTGCCGCCGTGTATGATAAGTCCGACCGGGCGAGCAGCTCAGATATCGCTGACTGGCTGGTGAGTAACGTACAGGACCCGCTGGCACGCGTGGAAGGGGTCGGGAGCCTACAGGTGTTTGGTGCGGAATACGCCATGCGTATCTGGCTGGACCCGGCGAAACTGGCCTCCTATTCTTTGATGCCGTCGGATGTGCAGAGCGCCATTGAAGCGCAAAACGTTCAGGTTTCCGCCGGGAAAATCGGTGCGTTACCTTCCCCTGACACACAGCAATTGACCGCTACGGTTCGCGCGCAGTCGCGCTTGCAGACGGTAGAACAATTCAAAAAGATCATTATCAAAAGCCAGTCTGACGGGGCCGTGGTACGCATCCAGGATGTGGCGCGCGTGGAGATGGGCAGTGAAGACTACACCGCCATCGCTAAACTCAACGGTCATCCGGCTGCGGGGGTTGCGGTCATGCTTGCGCCGGGGGCGAACGCGCTGGATACCGCCACGCTGGTAAAAGATAAAGTCGCTGAATTTAAACGGGATATGCCGCAGGGCTATGACGTGGCGTATCCGAAAGACAGCACCGAATTTATTAAGATCTCCGTAGAGGATGTGGTTCAGACGCTGTTTGAAGCCATCATTCTGGTGGTCTGCGTGATGTACCTGTTCTTGCAGAATCTTCGCGCCACGCTGATTCCGGCGCTGGCGGTTCCGGTCGTGCTGCTCGGTACTTTTGGCGTGCTGGCGCTGTTTGGCTACTCCATCAATACGCTGACGCTGTTTGCAATGGTGCTGGCGATAGGCCTGCTGGTCGATGACGCCATTGTGGTGGTGGAAAACGTCGAGCGTATTATGCGCGATGAAGGGCTGCCCGCGCGCGAAGCTACCGAAAAATCGATGGGGGAAATCGCTGGTGCGCTGGTGGCTATCGCTCTTGTTTTGTCTGCGGTATTCCTGCCGATGGCGTTCTTTGGCGGCTCTACCGGCGTCATTTATCGCCAGTTCTCTGTGACGATTATCTCGGCAATGCTGCTCTCGGTTGTGGTGGCGTTGACCCTGACCCCAGCCCTGTGCGGTTCGATTCTTAGCCATACCGCGCCGCATAAAAAGGGCTTCTTCGGGATATTCAACCGATTCTATAGCCGAACTGAACAGGGTTATCAGCGCGGCGTCCTGCATGTGCTGCGTCGCAGCGTCAGCGTGATGGGCATTTATGCGCTGTTATGCGGGGCGATGGCGCTGGCGATGTGGAAGCTGCCCGGCAGCTTCTTACCGACCGAAGATCAGGGTGAAATTATGGTGCAGTACACCCTGCCCGCAGGGGCGACGGCGTCGCGAACCGCAGAGGTCAATCGTCAGGTGACAGACTGGTTTCTCAATAAAGAGAAGGCCAATACGGACGTTATTTTTACCGTCGATGGTTTTAGCTTCAGCGGCAGCGGGCAGAATGCCGGGATGGCGTTCGTTTCGCTGAAAAACTGGTCGGAGCGTAAAGGCGAAGAAAATACCGCACAGGCTATTGCGCTGCGTGCCAGTAAAGAACTGGGCGCTATTCGCGATGCGACGCTTTTTGCGATGACGCCGCCGTCGGTTGAGGGGCTGGGGCAAAGCAACGGCTTCTCTTTTGAGCTGATGGCGAATGGGGCGACCGATCGCGATACCCTGTTACAGATGCGTAATCAGCTGATCGCCCAGGCAAACCAGAGCGATATTCTGCACGCCGTGCGCGCAAATGACCTGCCGCAAATGCCGCAGCTTCAGGTGGATATCGACAGCAATAAGGCCGTCTCGCTGGGGCTTGGTTTAAGCGATGTGACCAGCACCTTATCCAGCGCCTGGGGGGGAACCTATGTCAATGACTTTATCGATCGCGGTCGCGTGAAGAAGGTCTACATTCAGGGCGACAGCGAGTTCCGTTCTTCGCCTGCGGATCTGGGCAAATGGTTCGTGCGCGGCAGCGATAACAGCATGACGCCCTTTTCCGCCTTCGCCACCACCCGTTGGGAGTACGGCCCGGAAAGTCTGGTGCGCTACAACGGCTCTGCCGCCTATGAGATTCAGGGAGAAAACGCCAGCGGTTTCAGCTCCGGCGCCGCGATGGACAAAATGGAAGCGCTGGCAAACAGCTTGCCTGCTGGCACCACATGGGCGTGGAGCGGGTTGTCATTGCAGGAAAAGCTGGCCAGCGGTCAGGCTATGAGCTTGTACGCCATATCTATTCTGGTGGTTTTCCTCTGCCTGGCGGCGCTGTATGAAAGCTGGTCGGTACCGTTTTCGGTGATTCTGGTCATCCCTCTGGGGCTGTTAGGTGCAGCGCTGGCGGCCTGGATGCGTGATTTAAATAATGATGTTTACTTCCAGGTCGCGCTGCTGACCACCATCGGCCTGTCGTCGAAAAACGCCATTCTGATCGTCGAATTTGCCGAAGCTGCGGTTGCGGAAGGCTATTCCCTGAGCCGGGCTGCGCTGCGAGCGGCGCAGACCCGTTTGCGCCCAATCATTATGACCTCTCTGGCCTTTATTGCCGGGGTTACGCCGCTGGCTATCGCCACAGGGGCCGGGGCGAACAGCCGTGTGGCGATCGGGACCGGAATCATCGGTGGGACATTAACCGCCACGCTGTTGGCTATCTTCTTCGTCCCGCTGTTCTTCGTGCTGGTTAGGCATCTGTTTACCCGCAAGTCCCGTCGTCAGGAGTAAGTTATGTTGCGTATTTTTCTCTTTGTTTTCGCTCTCCTGAGCGCAGGGTGTGTGTCGCTTGATCCGCACTACAGCACGCCCGATGCGCCGGTTCCGGCAAGTTTACCGGGCGCGCAGGGGCAGGGGAACGCTGTCAGCCGCGACTGGCAGCAGATTGTTAATGACGCGCGGCTGCAACAGGTGGTGAACACCGCCCTTAACAGTAACCGTGATGTCCAGAAAGCGATTGCCGATATCGACTCCGCACGGGCGTTGTATGGCGAAGCGCGTGCCTCGTTGTTCCCGACGGTGAATGCTTCACTCAGTTCTACACGCAGCCGTACGCTGGCGAACGGAACCGGAACGAGCGCTGAAGCCGATGGCGCGGTGTCCAGCTTTGAGCTGGATCTGTTTGGCCGCAATCAGAGCCTGTCACGGGCGGCGCGAGAAACCTGGCTTGCCAGCGAATTTACCGCGCAGAACACCCGTTTGACGTTAATTGCCGAGATCAGCACCGCGTGGCTGACCCTGGCGGCAGATAACAGCAATCTGGCGCTGGCCAGGGAGACGATGGCCAGTGCGGAAAACTCGCTGAAAATTGTTCAACGTCAGCAGCAGGTCGGGACAGCCGCCGCAACGGATGTCAGTGAAGCGATGAGCGTTTACCAGCAGGCGCGCGCCAGCGTAGCCAGCTATCAGACTCAGGTGGCGCAGGATATCAACGCCCTGAACCTGCTGGCGGGCACAACGCTGCCGGAAAGCGTGCTGCCCGGTACGCTGGAAAGCCTTGATGCGCAGGTGATTACGCTGGTGCCCGCTGGCGTCTCTTCTTCCGTGCTGTTGCGTCGGCCGGATATTCAGGAAGCGGAACATAACCTGAAAAGCGCCAATGCCGATATTGGCGCGGCGCGAGCGAATTTCTTCCCGACCATCTCCCTGACGGCAAGCGCCGGTGTTGGCAGCGATGCGCTCTCGTCCTTGTTCAGTCATGGCATGAAGGTGTGGTCGTTTGCGCCTTCCATTACGCTGCCGCTGTTTACCGGCGGCAGCAACCTGGCGCAGCTCCGCTATGCCGAAGCGCAAAAACGGGGACTCATTGCTACCTATGAAAAAACGGTGCAAAGCGCGTTCAAAGATGTGGCTGATGCGCTTGCCCGGCGTGCGACACTGGATGAACAGCTGGATGCCCAGCGCCAGTATGTCGCCGCAGAACAAAAAACGCTGGATGTCGGGATGCGTCGTTATCGCGCCGGGGTCGGGGATTATCTGACCGTACTGACGGCGCAACGCACGCTGTGGTCGGCGCAGCAGACGCTTATCGCCCTGCAACTGACGGACAATGAAAACCGCATAACGCTCTGGCAGTCGCTCGGCGGCGGGGCCCGGTAATCAGAGGGAGGTGTTTTTATGGCGCGCGTGTCGCTTTCGTGGGTGCTGATCCTCGGTTTGTTAACCGGGATCGGGCCGCTGTGTACCGATCTTTATCTGCCCGCTCTGCCGGAGATGTCCGAACAGCTGGCAACGACGACCACCCTGACGCAACTGACGCTGACGTCTTCGCTGATCGGTCTTGGGCTTGGGCAACTGCTGTTTGGCCCGCTCAGCGACCGGATTGGTCGTAAGGTTCCGTTGATCCTGTCGCTGTTGCTGTTTATTGCCTCTTCGGTACTGTGCGCGACAACTCAGGATATTCACTGGCTGATCGTCTGGCGTTTTGTGCAGGGCGCGGCGGGGGCCGGTGGTTCGGTGCTCTCGCGCTCTATTGCGCGGGACAAATATCAGGGTGTGACCCTGACCCAGTTCTTCGCGCTGCTCATGACGGTGAACGGCATCGCCCCAGTGCTTTCTCCGGTTCTGGGCGGCTACATTGCCACCGCGTTTGACTGGCGTATGTTGTTTTGGGTAATGGCGGGTATTGCGACACTGCTTTTGCTCTGCTGCATCCTGTTTATCAGTGAGACGCTGCCGCAGCGAACGCGCGGCGCATCGTTATTTTCGACCGGGCGCAGCGTGGTGAAAAATCGTCTCTTTATGCGCTTTTGCCTGATGCAGGCCTTCATGCTGGCGGGGTTGTTTGCTTATATCGGCTCTTCGTCATTTGTGCTGCAAAGCGAGTATGGCTTAAGCCCGATGCAGTTCAGCCTGCTGTTTGGTCTTAATGGGATCGGGCTGATCGTCGCCTCGCTGATTTTTTCCCGTCTTGCGCGTCGAATCACGGCAATGACGCTGCTGCGCGGCGGCTTGCTGTTGGCCGTCATCTGCGCGTTAACCACCTTGCTCTGTGCCTGGCTACAGCAGCCGGTTCTGGCGCTGGTGGCGCTCTTTTTTACCGTCGCCTTTTGCAGCGGAATTGGCACCGTGGCGGGCGCAGAGGCGATGAGCGTGGTGGACGTTCAGGAGTCAGGAACCGCCTCCGCGCTGATGGGGATGAGCATGTTTGTTTTCGGTGGCATCGCCGCGCCGTTGTCAGGGCTGGGTGGCGAAACCATGCTGAAAATGAGTCTGGCGGTGGCGCTCTGTTATGTGGCCGCTCTGCTACTGGCTAGCGGTGGTTCACGCCTTCGTAAATCAGCCTGAGGGCGAACACGCCGATGATCGCGCCAATCACCCTGCTGGCAATGCGCTGAATTCGCCCGTAAGCGCGGCGTACCGCCGGTAGGGAAAAGGCCTGGCTCAGGAAGATGCGCCAGATGACGGAAGAGAGCACGATGCCGGCCCAGGCCATCAGTCTTGCCCATGTCGGGGTTTCCGCGCTGAGCGTGACCGAGAAAATACTGATGAAAAACAGCACCGTCTGCGGATTTGACAGATCGGTTAACAGTCCCCGGCGGAAGAACACGCTCCAGGGGGCGGGAATGGGCTGTTGCAGAGTCGGCATTTGCGGGGTGGCCTGATGGCGGATGCTGTTCCAGGCAAACCATAACAAATATGCGCCGCCGACGATTTTGATCAGCGAGAAAATTTCTTCGCACTGGGTAATCAGGGTCGCCATGCCAAACAGTCCCAGCCCGGAATAAATCGCATCGCCAAGCGCCACGCCCAGCCCCGTTAATACACCGGCCCGACGCCCGGAGGCGAGGCTGGTTTGTACCACCACAAAGAGGTTTGCGCCGGGGTTAAAGAAGGTTAAGACGAACAGGCTGACGGTCAGGACAACCGCGTGCAGAGGTTCCATAGTGAGATTTCCAGGGCCTGATAGTTAACGCCATACTATTTATAGTAAAAGTGCAGGGGTGAGAGAAAGATCACAAATTATGATACATCCGGCTGACTGGATTTTTCCGCTAATCTCAACTAGTTATTTAATCACTCAGAACAGAGCATCCGTTCCGAGAAGGCGATGATAGCGTAATAACACAACCGGAGCTTTTATATGAAGACAGGATATAAAGTATTGATTGGTGCGTTAGCGTTTGTCGTAACCAACGTCTATGCCGCGGAGCTGTTGACAAAGGTCGAGTTTGAGAAAGTGGAGTCGCAATACACGAAGATAGGCACCATTAATACCAGCAATGAGACGTCAACTATGGAGGCAAAAGAGGATCTGCTTAAAAAGGCCGATGAAAAAGGGGCTGATGTGGTCGTACTGACCTCCGGGCAAACCGATAATAAAATTCATGGTACTGCGGATATCTACAAGAAAAAATAAGCTGTCATTGTGCCGGATGGCGACGTAAAACGTCTTATCCGGCCTACGGTTCAGTGCTGCTCGTAGCTCGTAGGCCGGATAAGCGTCAGCGCCATCCGGCGATAAGTTCTCTCTCTGCTCGTAGGCCGGATAAGCGTCAGCGCCATCCGGCAATAAGTTCTCACTCTGCTCGTAGGCCGGATAAGCGTTAGCGCCATCCGGCGATAAGTCCTCACTCTGCTCGTAGGCCGGATAAGCGTCAGCGCCATCCGGCGATAAACCTTCACTCTTTTAATCGTCGCCAGAATGTCGTCCGGCTAATACCCAGATATCGCGCCGCCGCGGTTTTATCGCCGTTAAACTGCGCCAGAACCTGCTGCGGCGTAAGCGCTGATGGCGCTTCGGGAATTGTCGCCAGCTCGGGTAAAAACTGCTGTAAAAACTGGCTATCCAGACTGGGCTGCGGCTCGACGCTTAAAAAAAGCGCCAGGCGCTCCATCATATTACGCAACTCGCGAATATTGCCGGGCCAGGCATAGCGCAGAAGAATGGTCTGGCTTTGCGCCAGCCCCTCGCGCACCGATTCGCCAAACGGCGCATCTAATGCCGCCAGGGACTGTTTCAAAAATCCCTCCGCCAGCGGCACGATATCTGACGGGCGCTCCCGAAGGGGCGGAAGCGTCAGGCGCAGAATGCTGAGACGATAAAACAGATCGGTGCGAAATTGCCCCAGCTTTATCGCCTGTTCCAGATTGCAGTGCGTGGCGCTGATGACCCGTACATCCACCGGGACAGGCTGATGCCCGCCAACGCGCGTCACCTCTTTCTCTTCCAGTACGCGCAGCAGACGGGTCTGTAAGGGCAGGGGCATTTCCCCGATCTCATCCAGAAACAGCGTCCCGCCGTGGGCGATTTCAAACAGACCGGCGCGTCCGCCGCGTCGGGAACCGGTAAATGCCCCCTCCTCATAACCGAATAACTCTGCTTCAAGCAGCGATTCGGTAATTGCGCCGCAGTTAATGGCCACAAACGGAGGCGTTTTTTTACCGCTGCGCTGGCCCCGACGGGCAAAAAACTCGCGGTGAATCGCCTGCGCCGCCAGCTCTTTACCGGTGCCGGTCTCACCCTGAATCAACACCGCCGCGCTGGAGCGGGCGTACAGCATGATCGTATGGCGAACCTGCTCCATTTGCGCGGAATGGCCGCGCATATCTCCCAGATCGTAGCGGGTGCGTAGCCCGTTGCCGGAGGCATATTGGCCGCCATGTTGCAGCGTCAGCCGGGTCATATCCAGCGCATCGCTAAACGCCTGACGCACGGTGGCCGCAGAATAGATAAAAATGCCGGTCATCCCGGCTTCTTCCGCCAGATCGGTAATTAGCCCTGCGCCGACTACCGCCTCAATGCCGTTGGCTTTCAGTTCATTAATTTGCCCACGGGCATCCTCTTCGGTGATGTAGCTGCGCTGTTCCAGACGCAAATTAAACGTTTTTTGAAAGGCGATCAGCGCGGGGATCGTCTCCTGGTAGGTGATAACGCCAATGGACGAGGTCAGTTTGCCGGCTTTCGCCAGCGCCTGGAGCACGTCGAATCCGCTGGGTTTAATCAGGATCACCGGTATGGAGAGGCGGCTTTTTAAATAAGCGCCGTTGGAACCCGCCGCGATAATGGCGTCACAGCGCTCGGTCGCCAGTTTTTTACGGATATAGTTCACCGCTTTTTCAAACCCAAGCTGGATGGGGGTGATGGTCGCCAGATGGTCGAACTCCAGGCTGATGTCGCGAAACAACTCGAACAGACGCGTTACCGAGACCGTCCAGATCACCGGCTTGTCATGATTATCGCGAGCGGGAAGGTGCGTGTCAGCCATAGCAGTTGATGTTGTATTGAGGGGCCGAGATTTTGTTTTAGTCGTGTTTCATAAATGTTGCAATGAAACAGCGCGAACCGTTTCATGAAACGTTAGCTGACACGCTTTTGTCCTGATGAAAGGTATGGTTAAGTTTGTGTTTTTTGTTATTTATTTGAATTATAAGAAAAAACAAAATTCTCTCTTTTTCAGCGACCGCTCTGGCATTCCCTTTGCTTTATGTGAATCAACATTAAATAACAAGTTGATAACAAGAGGACGGGATATGTCTCTACACTCTCCGGGCCAGGCGTTTCGCGCTGCGCTCACCAAAGAAAACCCCTTACAGATCGTCGGCGCCATCAATGCCAATCACGCATTGCTGGCCCAGCGCGCAGGCTATCAGGCGATTTACCTTTCCGGCGGCGGCGTGGCGGCGGGATCGCTGGGTCTGCCGGATCTGGGGATCTCCACGCTGGATGATGTGTTGACCGACATCCGCCGTATTACCGACGTCTGCCCGCTGCCGCTGCTGGTGGATGCCGACATCGGCTTTGGTTCCTCCGCCTTTAACGTGGCGCGTACGGTGAAGTCGATGATCAAAGCCGGCGCCGCTGCGCTGCATATCGAAGATCAGATCGGCGCGAAACGCTGCGGCCATCGCCCGAATAAGGCGATCGTGTCTAAAGAGGAGATGGTGGACAGAATTCGTGCGGCGGTGGATGCGCGTACCGATCCTGACTTCGTGATCATGGCGCGTACCGATGCGCTGGCGGTGGAGGGATTAGAGGCGGCGATCGATCGCGCGCGGGCTTATGTGGAGGCGGGGGCCGACATGCTGTTCCCGGAAGCGATTACCGAGCTGTCAATGTATCGCCAGTTCGCCGATGCCGTACCGGTGCCGATCCTGGCGAATATCACGGAGTTTGGCGCGACGCCGCTGTTTACCACTGACGAACTGCGCAGCGCTAACGTGGCGATGGCGCTCTATCCGCTGTCGGCATTTCGCGCCATGAATCGCGCTGCCGAGCGTGTCTATAACGTGCTGCGCCAGGAAGGCACGCAAAAAAACGTTATCGACATCATGCAGACCCGCAACGAGCTGTACGAAAGCATCAATTATTACCAGTACGAAGAGAAGCTGGATGCGCTGAACCTGAAGTAGACCCGTAGGCCGGATAAACGAAGTGCCATCCGGCAATGCCCGATGGCGGCTGCGCCTTATCAGGCCTACGGCGGCGAAACGTACACCCTCAATACCCTACATATAACAATGACGAGGACAACATGAGCGATACGACGATCCTGCAAAACAACACCCATGTCATTAAGCCCAAGAAATCTGTCGCATTATCGGGCGTTCCGGCCGGAAATACCGCGTTGTGTACCGTGGGAAAAAGCGGCAACGACTTACACTATCGCGGGTACGATATTCTCGATCTCGCGGAGCATTGTGAATTTGAAGAAGTTGCGCATCTGTTAATTCACGGCAAATTGCCCAATAGCGATGAACTCCATGCCTATAAAAATAAGCTGAAAGCATTGCGTGGATTACCGGCCAATGTACGCACCGTGCTGGAAGCATTGCCTGCGGCGTCGCACCCGATGGACGTCATGCGCACCGGCGTGTCGGCGCTCGGCTGTACGCTGCCGGAAAAAGAGGGGCATACCGTTTCCGGCGCGCGCGATATCGCCGACAAACTGCTGGCCTCGCTCAGTTCCATCCTGCTTTACTGGTATCACTACAGCCATAACGGCGAACGTATTCAGCCGGAAACTGACGACGACTCCGTCGGTAGCCATTTCCTGCATCTGCTGCACGGCGAGAAGCCGTCGCAAAGCTGGGAAAAGGCGATGCACATCTCGCTGGTGCTGTATGCCGAGCATGAATTCAACGCGTCCACTTTCACCAGCCGGGTGATTGCAGGGACGGGCTCCGATGTCTACTCCGCCATCATCGGCGCGATTGGCGCGCTGCGCGGCCCGAAGCACGGCGGGGCGAATGAGGTATCGCTGGAAATTCAGCAGCGTTACGAAACGCCGGAGGAAGCCGAGGCGGATATCCGCAAACGCATTGAAAATAAAGAGGTGATCATTGGTTTCGGCCATCCGGTCTACACCATTGCCGATCCGCGCCATCAGGTGATCAAACGCGTGGCGAAACAGCTTTCGGAGGCCGGTGGTTCGCTGAAGATGTACAACATCGCCGACCGTCTGGAAAACGTGATGTGGGAATCGAAAAAGATGTTCCCCAACCTCGACTGGTTCTCGGCGGTCTCCTACAACATGATGGGCGTCCCCACCGAAATGTTCACCCCGCTGTTTGTGATCGCCCGCGTCACCGGCTGGGCGGCGCACATCATCGAACAGCGTCAGGACAACAAAATTATCCGACCTTCCGCCAATTATACCGGCCCGGAAGATCGCGAATTTATTCCGCTGGATCAGCGCCAATAATTTTATTTCTCTAACGATAAAACGCAGGAAATGTACCCTATGTCCGCACAAATAATGAACATTCGCCCGGAATTTGACCGTGAAATCGTGGATATCGTCGATTACGTCATGAACTACGACATCACCTCTAAAGTGGCCTGGGACACCGCCCACTACTGCTTGCTCGACACGCTGGGCTGCGGTCTGGAAGCGCTGGAATATCCGGCCTGTAAAAAACTGCTGGGGCCGATCGTTCCGGGCACCGTCGTGCCGAACGGCGTACGCGTACCGGGCACCCAGTTTCAGCTCGATCCGGTGCAGGCGGCGTTTAATATCGGCGCGATGATCCGCTGGCTCGACTTCAACGATACCTGGCTGGCGGCAGAGTGGGGCCACCCCTCTGATAACCTCGGCGGGATTCTGGCAACCGCGGACTGGCTGTCGCGTAATGCGGTTGCCGCAGGCAAAGCGCCGCTGACCATGAAGCAGGTGCTGGCCGGGATGATCAAAGCCCATGAGATTCAGGGCTGCATCGCGCTGGAAAACTCCTTCAACCGCGTCGGCCTGGATCACGTACTGCTGGTCAAAGTGGCTTCGACAGCGGTTGTCGCCGAAATGCTGGGGCTGACGCGTGATGAGATCCTCAACGCGGTGTCGCTGGCGTGGGTGGATGGTCAGTCGCTGCGCACCTATCGCCATGCGCCAAACACCGGTACACGTAAGTCCTGGGCGGCGGGCGATGCCACCTCCCGCGCGGTGCGTCTGGCGCTGATGGCAAAAACCGGCGAGATGGGCTATCCGTCGGCGCTGACGGCGAAAACCTGGGGCTTTTATGACGTCTCTTTCAACGGCGAGCCGTTCCGCTTCCAGCGTCCGTATGGTTCTTACGTCATGGAAAACGTGCTGTTCAAAATCTCCTTCCCGGCGGAGTTCCACTCGCAGACGGCGGTTGAAGCCGCCATGACCCTCTTTGAACAGATGCAGGCGGCGGGCAAAACGGCGGCGGATATTGAGAAAGTGACGATTCGCACCCATGAAGCCTGCATTCGCATCATCGACAAAAAAGGGCCGTTGAATAACCCGGCCGACCGCGACCACTGCATTCAGTACATGGTGGCGATCCCGCTACTGTTCGGGCGCTTAACGGCGGCGGATTATGAGGACGGCGTAGCGCAGGACAAACGCATTGACGCCCTGCGCGAGAAGATAACCTGCTTTGAAGACCCGGCGTTTACCGCCGACTACCACGACCCGGAAAAACGCGCCATCGCCAACGCTATCACCCTTGAATTTACCGATGGTTCACAGTTTGCCGAGGTGGTCGTGGAGTACCCGATTGGCCACGCTCGCCGCCGTACCGACGGCATTCCGAAGCTTATCGATAAATTCAAAATCAACCTGGCGCGTCAGTTCCCGACTCGTCAGCAGCAGCGCATTCTGGATGTCTCCCTGGACAGAACTCGCCTGGAGCAGATGCCGGTCAATGAATACCTCGACTTATTTGTCATCTGAGCCAGCAGGCAGTAAGTTCAACAGGAGAGCTTCATGTCTTTTAGCGAGTTTTATCAGCGTTCCATTACGCAGCCGGCGTCGTTCTGGGCCGAGCAGGCCCGACGTATCGACTGGCAGCAGCCGTTTACCCAAACGCTGGATTACAGCGATCCGCCGTTTGCCCGCTGGTTTTGCGGCGGAACCACTAATTTGTGCCATAACGCTATCGACCGCTGGCTGGACAAGCAGCCGGATGCGCTGGCGCTGATTGCCGTCTCCTCTGAAACGGAAGAGGAGCGCACGTTTACCTTCAGCCAGTTGTATGACGAAGTGAACGTGGTGGCGTCGATGCTGTTGTCGCTGGGCGTGCAGCGCGGCGACCGGGTGCTGGTTTATATGCCGATGATTGCCGAGGCGCACATTACGCTGCTGGCCTGCGCGCGGATTGGCGCGATTCATTCGGTGGTGTTCGGCGGTTTTGCCTCGCACAGCGTAGCGGCGCGAATCGACGACGCTAAGCCGGTGCTGATTGTCTCGGCAGACGCCGGGGCGCGCGGCGGTAAGATTCTGCCGTATAAAAAGCTGCTGGATGATGCCATCGCGCAGGCGCAGCATCAGCCGCGCCACGTTTTGCTGGTGGATCGCGGGCTGGCGAAAATGGCGCGAGTACCGGCGCGCGATCTCGATTTTGCGTCGCTGCGTCAACAGCATCTCGGGGCGCGGGTGCCGGTGGCCTGGCTGGAATCCAATGAGATCTCCTGCATTCTCTATACCTCCGGCACGACCGGAAAACCGAAAGGCGTACAGCGCGACGTCGGCGGCTATGCGGTGGCGCTGGCAACCTCGATGGACACTATCTTCGGCGGCAAAGCGGGCGGCGTGTTCTTTTGCGCGTCGGATATCGGCTGGGTTGTGGGGCACTCCTATATTGTCTACGCGCCGTTGCTGGCAGGCATGGCAACCATCGTTTATGAAGGATTGCCGACGTACCCGGACTGCGGCGTCTGGTGGAAGATCGTAGAGAAATACCGCGTCAGTCGGATGTTCTCTGCGCCAACCGCCATCCGCGTGTTGAAAAAGTTCCCGACGGCGCAGATCCGCAATCACGATCTCTCCTCGCTGGAGGTGCTCTATCTGGCCGGAGAGCCGCTGGATGAGCCGACGGCCGCCTGGGTGACGGAGACGCTGGATGTGCCGGTTATCGACAACTACTGGCAGACCGAGTCCGGCTGGCCGATTATGGCGATCGCCCGCGCGCTGGACGACCGGCCTTCACGGCTGGGCAGCCCTGGCGTACCGATGTACGGCTATAACGTGCAGTTGCTCAACGAGGTCACTGGCGAACCTTGCGAGGTGAACGAGAAGGGGATGCTGGTCATCGAGGGGCCGCTGCCGCCTGGCTGCGTTCAGACTATCTGGGGGGACGATGCGCGTTTTGTGAATACCTACTGGTCGCTGTTCTCACGTCAGGTGTACGCCACTTTCGACTGGGGGATTCGCGACGCGGACGGCTATTATTTCATCCTCGGGCGCACTGATGATGTGATCAACGTCGCCGGACACCGTCTGGGCACGCGCGAGATCGAGGAAAGCATTTCCAGTTACCCGAACGTGGCTGAAGTGGCGGTGGTGGGGGTGAAAGATGCGCTGAAGGGGCAGGTGGCGGTAGCGTTTGTGATCCCGAAACAGAGCGACACGCTGGAGGACAGGGACGTGGCGCAAACGGAAGAGAAGGCGATTATGTCGCTGGTGGACAGTCAGATCGGTAATTTTGGCCGCCCGGCGCACGTCTGGTTTGTTTCACAGTTGCCGAAAACACGTTCTGGCAAAATGCTGCGTCGTACGATCCAGGCGATTTGCGAAGGCCGCGATCCGGGCGATTTGTCCACGCTTGACGATCCCGCTTCGTTGCAACAAATCCGTCAGGTGATTGAGGAGTAACCGAGGTACCCGATGGCGTTATCGCTTATCGGGCCAGGAAGAAAATGTATCGCAGGCCGGATACGGTGCTTGCACCGCCATCCGGCAATTTCCCTTTTACCGCCAGCTTATCTGGTAGTGGTAGCGCCCGGCGCTGAGCTGATATTCCGCTGAAACGGAGGGGCTCCAGGAGTCATCGCCGCCTACGCCCATATGGAAACCGTCAATATTGAGCCAGGTGCCCGCTTCCGGCTGGAGCAGATGGCGGTGGCTGGTTTCCATCAGCTGTTTCTGGCCGTAGCGACCGATGTTGAACTGAAAATCGCCGCGCCACTGATGCGCGCCATAGCGCAATTCACGCGTTCCGCAGCGCAGGCCGTTTTCGCTCGGGAAAACATACGGGGTGTACATCTCTTCCAGCGGCAGATCCCAGCGATCAAAGCAGGCGGCAGAGAGACGATCCGGGTAGTTCTCGTGCGGGCCTAACCCCAGCCAGTTGACCCGCTCCGCCACCTGCGCAAGCTGGCAGCTCAAGCCGATGCGCGCCGGATGCGGTGTCCCGCTGGCGACATCAACATCTACCGTTATCTGCATTTCACCGTTGCCGTCGATACGGTAGGTTTTCCGGCTGATGAACAGCGTCTCGCCCTGATACTGCCAGGCGTGGGCGGTGGTAATCAGTACCGCGCTGGCAAGCGTATCGGCATCGCATTGCAGTAATACCGCTTTAGCCTGGTAATGGCCGGCGGCCTTCCAGCGTTCAACCCAGGCGTTAGGGTCGATGCGGGTTGCCTCGCTCACGCCGATGTCGTTGTCCAGCGGCGCGCGGGTGAACTGATCGACAAGCGGAGTCAGCAACTGTGCCTCTTCGCCAATCCAGAATTGCGTCAATACGCCCTGCTGGCGGCTGAACTCCCAGCGTTTCTCGCCTGCGACAATACGGAATGCCGTCCCGCTGCTGGTGAGCTGTGGCGCGTTGCCAGCGTGCTGCGGCCACTGCGTAGCGAGTTTTTCGCCGAGCTTCCACTGTTGCCAGGCGCTGATATGTCCGGCTTGCGACCACGCGGTTGCCTGCGGTTGTTCAACGCGTACCGTCAGCCACAGCTGGCCTGCGGTTTCCGCTTCCGGGAGCGCTGGCAGCGCGATGATCTGGCGTCCCTGCGGCGGGATATCCAGCGTCACAACGCCTGCGGTCAGCGGGTTGCCATCCAGCGCCAGTGACCAGTGGAGCACCTCGTTATCGCTATGGCGGAACAGGTATTCGCTGGTCACTTCAATCTGGCATTCGGCTCCCGGCAGCAGCGTAAACTGGAAAAACTGCTGCGCGTGTTTGGCTTCATACAGTGACGGATGCGGCGTACGGTCGGCGAACACCAGGCCGTTCATACAGAACTGACGGTCGTTAGGCGCGTCGCCAAAGTCGCCGCCGTAGGCTGACCACGGCCGACCGTCGTCGTCGTATTTGATAAGCGACTGATCCACCCAATCCCAGACAAAACCGCCTTGCAGGCGTGGATACTGGCGAAACGCCTGCCAGTATTTCGCGTAACCGCCGAGGCTGTTGCCCATCGCGTGGGCGTATTCACACAGGATCAGCGGGCGCTGCTCGCCCGGCATCGACAGCCATTTTTTGATCGACCATTTCGGTACGGCGGGGAAGGGCTGATCCTGATCGACGCGGGCGTACATCGGGCAAATGATGTCGGTTGCCGCCGTATTCGCGCCGCCGCCTTCATACTGCACGGGACGGGAGGGATCTTCCGACTTAATCCAGCGGTACAGCGCGTCGTGGTTGGCGCCGTGCCCGGACTCGTTGCCCAGTGACCAGATAATAATGCTCGGATGGTTGCGGTCGCGCTGTACCATCCGCGTCACGCGCTGGCTCATGGCGGGCAGCCAGACCGGATCGTCGCTCAGGCGATTCATCGGCACCATGCCGTGGGTTTCGATATTGGCCTCATCCACCACGTACAGGCCGTAGCGATCGCACAGGGTGTACCACAGCGGGTGATTCGGATAATGGGAGCAGCGCACGGCGTTAAAATTGTTCTGCTTCATCAGCAGAATGTCTTTAATCATGGTCTCTTTATCCATCACCTGGCCGTTTTCCGGGTGATGTTCATGGCGGTTGGCGCCGCGGATCAGCAGCGGCTTACCGTTTAACAGCAGCAGACCGTTTTCAATGCTGACCTGACGGAAACCGACGTCGCAGGCTTCGGCTTCAATCAGCGTGCCATCGGCGGCGTGTAGCTGTACAACGGCACGATACAGATGCGGGGTCTCCGCGCTCCACAGCGCCGGGTGTTCGACATTCAGACGAAGGGTTGTGCGATCAGGGTAAGCGCCGCGCTCATCAATGATCCCGCTGCCGAGCGGGGCGGTTTTTTCTCCGACGAATGTTTCGCTATCCCACAGTTGCACCGTCACGCGTAAATCATCGCGTCGTTCCCCCGTTGTTCTGACCTCCGCTTCCAGCACTGCGCGGCTGAAATCATCGTTGAAGCGGGTGTTGATGCGCAGGTCACGGATTTGCGTTGCCGGTTTATGCAGCAGCGAGACGTCGCGAAAGATGCCGCTCATCCGCCACATATCCTGATCTTCCAGATAGCTGCCGTCACTCCAGCGCAGCACCATTACCGCGAGGCGGTTTTCACCCTTAAGCAAAAAATGCGTGAGATCGAATTCAGACGGCAGACGGCTGTCCTGACCGTATCCGACCCAGCGACCGTTGCACCACAAATGGAAGGCGGAGTTCACGCCATCAAAAATGATCCGCGTCTGGCCTGCCTGTAGCCAGTCTGCGTCAATACTGAATGTGAGCGAGTAACATCCGGTTGGGTTATCTGCCGGAACGAACGGCGGGTTAACCGGAATGGGATAGGTGACGTTGGTATAAATGGGGGCGTCGTAACCGTCCATTTGCCAGTTAGATGGCACGCGCACGCTATTCGCCTGTTGCAGATCGCTTGTCCGCCAGCTCTCTGGTACTGCTTCAGGCGCTGAAAACCAGGCAAACGTCCATTCACCGTTCAGGCTGCGCTTTTGTGCGGAGTCACGGTTCGCGCGGGCGTCATCGGCATTACGCCAGCTGCAAAAAGGAGGGTGCGCCTCCAGGCGATTAAGTTGCGTTACGCCAGGGTTTTCCCAGTCGCGACGTTTCAGAACGACGGCGAGTGAATCTGCATTCTGGGGCATAGCGGTATCCTGATTGGGTTTGTTATTCGCTCACAATTTCAGTCAAAATACGAAGAAGGGATTCCTGCTGTAAAGGACAGGAGGTTCAATGAGTGAACTGACTCACACAATTGTTATGCGTTCACATTTTCGGCGCTAACAGCGAAACCTGCCGAGCCAGTTGGAGCAGGGAGTCGGCCAACGCCTGCGGAGAAGTGACCTGAGCATTGGGGGGCTGCACGGTTTTACGCTGAACCAATGAAACGGGGAGTCGCTGGTTATCGGTGGCGGGTTCGCCACGGGAGAGTTGCAGCAGTTTGTCGACGCTGGTTGCGCCAAGCAGGGGGAAATTCTGTCTGATGGTGGTCAGCGGTGGGATGTAGCAGGCGCTGTCTTCGGTGTCATCGTAGCCTATCACCGAGATATCCTGCGGGATGCGCAGGCCAAACTCGGCGATCGCCCGCATGGCGCCCAGCGCCATCTGATCGTTAGCCACCAGTATTGCGGTGGGCATCGTTCCGTCATTGAGCATCTGCATGGTTTGCTGGAAGCCGGACATCGCGCTCCAGTCGCCTTCCGTTTCTGCCACCGGTCGCAGCTGATAGTGGGTCAGATATTTATGCCAGCCCGCCAGTCTTAGCCGTGCAGAGACGGACGAGCGCGGCCCTGTCAACAGCGCGATGCGCTGGTGCCCGTGTTCTACCAGATGCTCAACGCCCAGACGCGCGCCGTCGTCATGGGAAAAAATAATGCTGTTAACGGGGAACCGATCGGACACGTCGAGAAACAGTACCGGCACGTTGCCGCAGGCGGCGGCAACGGCAATGGCATCGTTCTCATCAAGCGGGTAGTTGATGATCAACCCGCTTACCCGCTTACCCGCTGCGCCAGCAGGTTATGTACCGCCGCTTTGCAGGCGTCTACTCCGTTGCGCTCCACCATCGCGATCACCACGCTGGCGCCTGACCTGTCGGCGCGGGATTTAATCGCCGCGACAATTTGCGACGGCGCGTGCAGCGCGAGGTTAGCGGTGGCGACACCGATGAGCGGGGTTTGTTTACCCGCCAGCTGCTGCGCGACGCGATTGGGAATGTAATTCAGCTCCGCCATCGCGGCTTCGACTTTTTCACGGGTTTTGGCGGAAACGTGGCTGGCCTGATTCACCACGCGAGAGACGGTCTGATAAGAGACGCCTGCACGGTCTGCAACATCATAGAGCGTTACCGGTTTCACATTCATCACCCTGAATTTGTTGTTATCTGCGCGTTATGATGCCACACCCTGAAGGTTTTTCGCCATTCTGCCGGTCTGACGTCAGTTTGTTGGCTGATATCGACCCCGGTTCCTGACGTTGTCCTCATTCCGTCGTATGAGTGGGGACGGTATGTTCCCACTTCTGTCTGAGCGCCGGTGCGCCGCCTTGTTGCCAGAGTTGTAAGAGATTCTGGCAGCGGAGGCATTATGAGCTGGCGACCCTTTCTTTATCTCATTGTTACTCCTCACCCGGTGCTGAGCGCCCGGCGCGCGCGTTTGCGGCTGGTACAAGGCTGACGGGTCTTTAATAATTGCGTAGCGCTCCCGATTACCGCCCGGCGCGCTGTGTTATGGTGCTTGTTTCATTGCCGATTTCATAAGCAGAAACAGGAGCCAGACTATGTCGCAACATAATCCGTTGAGCGCCATCCTCGATAAACAGGATTTCCTGTTGCTGGACGGGGCGATGGCGACGGAACTGGAAGCGCGCGGCTGTGATTTAGCCGATAGCCTGTGGTCAGCGAAGGTGCTGGTAGAAAACCCGGCGCTGATCCGCGAAGTCCACCTTGATTACTACCGGGCGGGGGCGCAATGCGCGATTACCGCCAGCTACCAGGCAACGCTCGCAGGACTTGCCGCGCGTGGGTTTGATGAAGCGCAGTCGAAAGCGCTGATCGGCAAGAGCGTGGAACTGGCGCGCAAAGCGCGGGAAGCGTATCTGGCTGAGAACCCGCAGGCGGGCACGCTGCTGGTGGCGGGTTCCGTCGGGCCATATGGCGCGTATCTGGCCGACGGTGCGGAATATCGCGGGGATTACGTATGTACTCCCGAAGCGTTCCAGGCTTTTCATCGCCCGCGTGTGGAAGCGCTGCTGGATGCGGGCGTTGACCTGCTGGCCTGCGAAACGCTGCCGAATTTTATTGAGATTAAAGCGCTGGCTGAGTTGTTAACCGAATATCCACGGGCGCGGGCATGGTTTTCGTTTACGCTGCGCGACAGTGAGCATCTGAGCGACGGTACGCCGCTGCGTGACGTGGCGGCGTTCCTCAACGCCTGCCCGCAGGTTGTGGCGACTGGCGTAAACTGTATCGCGCTGGAAAACGTCACCGCCGCATTGCAGCATTTGCACGGGCTGACCGCGCTGCCGCTGGTGGTTTATCCCAATTCGGGCGAGCGGTACGATGCGGTAAGCAAAACCTGGCATCATCACGGCGAAGCGTGCGCCACGCTGGCGGAGTATTTACCGCAGTGGCTGGCGGCGGGTGCGAAGCTGATTGGCGGCTGTTGCCGGACGACGCCGAAGGATATTGCTGAATTGAACGCGCAACGTTGAGTGTGTGGGCTGATGCCTTACCCGGCCTACAACGTGCACGAACCGTAGGCCGGGTAAGCGTAGCGCCACCCGGCATCAATTACACTGCGTCTGCTAAAACAAACATCCCGTACGGGTGGATTTCGAGGTAATAATTTTCCCCCACGTCCGGCTGCAATCGGGTGGCGTTAACCTGCAATAAAATCTCCTGTCCGTGCCACGCCACCGTCACCTCATACTGCGGCCCCATATAGGCGACATGCTGAATCACACAGCGCTGGCTCTCTTCGCCGCGATCGCTCAAGGTAATCGCTTCCGGGCGCACGCCAACGGTGCCGGAACCCTGGGCGGCAAAGTGCGCCGGGCGCGGCAGCCGATAGCCGTAGATATCCACATACTCCTGACTGAACGTCGCCGGGAACAGGTTGGCATCGCCCATAAAGCTCGCCATAAAGCGTGACGCAGGTTGACGGTAGAGATCCTGCGGCGAACCGATCTGCATAATATGCCCCTTGTTCATCACCAGCACGGTATCGGAAACCGCAAAGGCTTCGCTCTGATCGTGGGTAACGTACAGCGAGGTGATATCAAACTGCTTTTGCAGTTCGCGGATCTTGTCGCGCATGCTGCGGCGCAGGTTGGCGTCGAGGTTACTTAACGGCTCATCAAACAGCAGCACCTTCGGCTTGAGGATCAGCGCGCGCGCCAGCGCCACGCGCTGCTGCTGACCGCCGGAGATCTGATCAACATAGCGGTCTTCGAATCCTTCCAGATCCACCATCGCCAGCGCCTCTTGCACACGGGCTTTCACTTCGCTGCGCGATACGCCAAGCATCTTCAGACCGTAGCCGACGTTTTCCCCCAGCGACATGTGCGGGAACAGGGCATAAGACTGAAAGACCATACAGATATCACGCTGCTGAATAGAGCGATGGGTGACGTCTTCGCCATCAATGAAAATCTGTCCTTCGCTCGGTTTTTCCAGCCCGGCCACCAGACGCAAAATGGTCGTTTTGCCGCAGCCGGAAGGGCCGAGCAGCGTCACCATTTGCCCCTGCGGGATGGTGAGATTGATATTATCGATAACCGTGTTGCTGCCGAATCGTTTGGTGACGTTGCGCAGTTCAACAAAATTTTTCTGACTCATAGTGCGCTCCATTACGCCTGGTTTTTGGCTTTTGAACGGGAGATACGCGCTTCCCCGATCAGCCAGTCAAAGATGAAAATAATCGCCAGCATCACCACGATCAGAATCGAGCCGTAGGCGATCGCCACGCCGTATTCGCCGTCTTCCACGCGGTTGAGGATGTAGGCCGTCGCCACGCGGGTGTCTGGCGTGACGAGGAATACAATGGCGCTGACGGTGGTAATGGCGCGCACAAAGCTGTAGATCAGCGCCGAGAGGATCGCCGGGCGCAGCAGCGGCAGCAGGATGTGCGTAATGGTGCGTAAGCTCCCGGCGCGCAGGCTGAGCGACGCTTCATCCAGCGATTTATCGATCTGGCCTAATCCGGCGATCCCGGCGCGAATCCCAACCGGCACGTTACGCATCACCATCGAAATAATCACAATCGCCGCCGTTCCGGTGAGGTACACCGGGGCGCTGTTAAAGGCGAGGATGTACGACACGCCCGCCACGGTGCCCGGTACGGCGAAGCACAGCATGGTGGTGAACTCGATAGTCTTTTTGCCTTTGAACTGCTGGCGTACCACAATCCAGGCGATCAGCAGACCGAAGATGGCGGTGATCGGCGCGGCAATTCCGGCGTAGAGCAACGTATCAAGCAGGGAAGGCCACGCGCCGTCGCTCATTCCCTGGCCGAACAGCTTGATAAAGTTCGCCAGCGTCAGGGTGTAATCCACGCCCCAGTTGACGGTGAAGCTACCGTAGAAAATGCTGCCGTAGAGCAGGGCGTTGAAGGCTATCCACACGGCCAGAATGGCGATGACGCTCCACACCAGGGTGACAGGCAGCGGCTGGACGTCGCCACGGTACGATTTCCCGGAGACCGTGACGTAAGAGCGCTTACCGATCCACATATACTGCACACAGAACACCAGCAGCGAGAACAGCAGCAGGAACGCGCCCAGCGTACTGGCGGCCTGATAATCAAGCTGCGAACCGGTGATATAGAAATAGATCTGCGTCGCCAGCACGTCGAAGTTACCGCCGAGCACTAACGGGTTACTGAAGTCGGCCAGCGACTGCACCACCACAATTAAAAAGGCGTTCGCCAGCGCCGGTTTCAGCAGCGGGACAAACACACCGTTAAAGGTCTGCCAGCGGCTGGCGCGCAGGGTGTACGAGGCTTCCTCCAGCGATGGATGGATAGTTTTGATCGCCCCGTCGAGGATCATAAACGCCATCGGGGTGAATGCCAGCACCTGCGCCAGCCAGATGCCGGTAAACCCGTACAGCCAGTTGGTGTTGGTTAAGCCAAACCACTCGACCATAAATTCGGTGACGTAGCCGGAGCGTCCCATCATCAGCGTAACGCCTAAACCCACTACGAACGGCGGCGTGACGATTGGCAAAATCGAGAAGATGCGGCCAATAATGGCGCTGCGTTTGGCAATGCGGGTGGTGTAAATCGCCAGTACCAGGCCGAAGAAGGTACAGCCCACGCCCACTGCAATCGACAGGGCGATGGAGTTGAGGATCACCTGGATGATATGCGCCTGCGACAGCACCGTCATAAACGCCAGCGGCGCGAATTCCCCGGCGTCGTTGGTGAACATCGGGATGAAAATCGCGATACTCGGCCAGACGATAAAGATGCCGATCAGCGCCATAATGGCGGTAAGTGAGCCGATCACGAAGCGGTCGCCGCCCAGCCATTCCAGACGGGTCAACGCCAGCGTCATGATCGCGCCCAGCGCGACGAACAGCACGATAGTGGCGTAGCCTAAACCACGGCCTTCAACGGTGGCGCTGACGACGATAAAGGCCATACACAACAGCGCCCAGCCCGCATCAAGGTAATGGCGGCTGCGCTGTTCGCGCCTGGCTTCATGGAACGGGCGAATCAGCAGCAGGCTTGGCAGCAGATACCACAGCCAACTGATATTGCGCTGTGACCAGCCGTAGGACTCAAGGATTTCATCGCCCGTGGACTCCAGCAGGCCGTAATCCAGGCTCCAGCTCGGCAGCAGGGCAAACGCCAGCCAGCCCAGCAGAACCCAAAAGAATATCGCATCCCGTTTTTTCACGGGATGGTGTGCAAGTGTGTGTGACATAGCGGTTCCGGTATTGTGGGCCGGGTACGGCGTTACGCCGCCACCCGGCAAATGAACGCAATGTGGGCTTATTTACCCATCTTCACTTCGCTAACCCACTTATTGATAAGCTGCTTACGGACGTCGGTAGAACCGTATTTATCCATGTCGTAATTGATGAGCTTCAGGTCGTCGAGCTTCAGCGAGTTCGGTGACGTTTCTGCTGTGGTGTTGGTCAGGATCTGATAAGACTTGCCTTTCTTCCACGCCAGTTCTTGTGCTTCTTTTGACAGCACCCAGTCCACGAACAGTTTGGCGTTGTCGAGATTGCGCGCGCCTTTCAGGATGCTGACGCCGCCAATTTCATAGCCGGTGCCTTCACACGGAGAGATCAGCTCCAGCGGCGCGCCCTGTTCTTTTTCCAGCGAATAGTCGTGCAGGAAGCCAATGCCGATAGCGGTTTCGCCACGGGCGGCGTTACGTGCCGGGGCAATACCGGATTTGGTGTACTGAGACACGTTGGCGTTGAGCTGTTTCAGGTAATCAAAGGCCTGATCTTCTCCCCACAGCTGGGCGAAGGTCGCCAGTGCGGTATACGCGGTGCCTGAACTTTGCGGGTCGGCAATCTGAATCTCGCCTTTGTATTCCGGTTTGGTCAGATCCTTCCAGCATTTTGGCACCGGTAGATTTTTCTCTTTCAGGCGCTGGGTGTTGACGCCAAAGCCGAGAATACCGACATACACCGCTGAAGAGAGGTTGCCTTTTACTTTCGCTGGATCGCGGAATTTCTCCATGACCTGCTCAAGATTGGGAGACTTGTAGGGTTGCAGCAGCCCCATTTCACCCGCCTGAGACTGAGGGTCCAGCGTCCCGCCGTACCAGACGTCCGCCTGCGGGTTTTTCTTCTCGGCATCCACTTTCGCCAGCGTACTGCCGGAGCCGTTGCGGATGAACGAGGTTTTGACGTCATATTTGTCGCCAAACGCTTTGGTTTCTGCTTCGCACATTTCGTTGGTGGCGCTGCAATAAACCACCAGGCGGCCTTTGGCCTGCGCGGCGCCGGTTAAGGTTGCCAGCGCAATGCCGGATGCAATCAGAGTAGAGGTAAGCGTCAATTTCATTGTTTTATCCTTTGACTGAGCGAGGTGGTGATGCCCGCCATCAGCAGCGGCATCAGCAATAAACCCATAAGTACCGCGGCGACCGAGAGCAGACTGAACATGCCCGACCAGCCGTAGCGTTCAATGACCAGCGACAGAGGCCAGCCCGCCAGCGCTGCCCCCAGATAGGCGAACAGGCCGAGAAACCCGGTGATGGAACCGGCCGCTGCTTTGTGCCCGCACTCGACGGCGGCAAGGCCAATCAACATTTGTGGGCCAAAAACGAAAAAGCCCACCGTGAAGAAACAGACCGCCAGCAGTGCGTAATGGTGTACCGGCGCTAACCACAACGCGGCGACGGACACCATCAGCCCCAGCGTGAACAGCAAAATCATCGGCGCGCGCTGGCCGCTGAACAGCAAATCCGACCCCCAACCGGCGAACAACGCGCCGAGCAGGCCGCCGACTTCAAACAGCATCACCGTGGCGTTGGCGCTGAGCAGATTGACGCCGTGGCTTTCCGTGAGCCAGATGTTGCCCCAGTCGTTGAGGGCGATGCGGATCAGATAGACCAGCACATATGAGACGCCCAGCAGCCAGATCATCGGGTTTTTCAGCATCGTGGCGCGCAACATCTGCCACAGCCCCATCGGCGGGCTTTGCTGCTCCTGGCGCAGCTCCAGCGGGTCATGACGCCATGCGCCGACCGTTGGCAATCCCTCTTCCTGCGGCGTGCCTTTCAGCTGTAGCGTGAGCCAGATACCTAATGCCATGCTGATGATCCCCGGCGCCAGCATCGCCGCCTGCCAGCCCCACCAGTGGGCGGCGAAAGCGCTAATCAGCGGGATAATCGCCCCGCCGATGTTGATCGACATATTCCAGCAGCCCCACCAGAAGCCGCGCTCGTTGCGCGAGTACCAGTGGGTCAGCAGTCGGGCGCAGGGCGGCCATCCCCAGCCCTGAAAGAAACCGTTCAGCGTCCAGACCGCCAGCAGCAGCGTCAGCGACTCGCCAAAGGCGAACACCACATTCAGCAGGCCGGTGGCGAACAGGCCGACGCCCATAAACCAGCGCTGCCCGTGGCTGTCGTGCCACAGCCCGGCGGTAAACTTCGACAGGCCGTAGGTCAGGTAAAACAGTGAACCCAACAGGCCGATATCGCCTTTATCGAGTCCCAGATCCGTTTGCAGCGCCGGAAGTACGTAATTCACGCTTTTTCGCGTCAGGTAAAACGCGGCGTACCCAATGACCATGCACATCAGCAACCGCAGGCGTAGCGCCCGGTATCGTTGGTCTGTTTCGTTTACTGGGCGTGGGTGCATGGCCGTCTCCGTTTGTGCTGACTATAGGAAAGTGAAAACCAAAGGGGATGAGAGAAAGTCCGCAGTGACTAAGACTTTTTCCTGGTCAGGACGTGGTTTGTTGCAAAATTGTGGGCAAGTTAACAATTACCCGCGTGCCGTGCAGCGATTCGAGCGTCAGTTCGCCGCCCAGCGCGCTGACCCGTTCGCGCATCCCCTGAATACCGAATCCCGGCATTTTTTCAGGCTGGATGCCGGTGCCGTTGTCCCGAACTTCCAGATGGAGGGTCTGTTTCTGCTGGCTTAACAGAATCGTGACCTCGCTGGCTTCGGCATGTTTACAGACGTTGTTCAGCAGTTCCTGCAACAGGCGGTAGAGGGTAAACCTGACGGTTTCATTTTCCGGGGTAAGCGTAAGGCGATACTCAAACTGGCAGCGAATCCCACGTTCGGGGAACGCGAATTCGTTGACCAGATGATGCAGCGCCTCTTTAAACGACAGCTCATCCAGCGCGGGGGGACGTAGCTGGCGTAACAGCTGGCGGGTAGAGTGGTGAATACGGCGGGCGAGATCGTTTATCTGGCTGGCGGCGGCCTGCGTCTGCGCCGGATCGCGCGCGCGTTTCACGAGCTGTGACTGGATCTGAATGGCAGTGATGTTCTGCCCGATCTCGTCGTGCAGCTCGCGCGCCAGGTTTTTGCGCGTATCCTCTTCGGTATGGATCAGCTTTTCGGTCAGCGCCCGGCGCGCCGCCAGCTCCGCCTCCAGACGCTGGCGATAGTGATGCAGGTTTTGCGCCAGATGCTGCTGGCGGCTGATGGCGATCCCAAGACCTATGCCAAGTAGCGCCTGGGTAGCGAGGAAAATCTCCAGCTCGACCAGGTTGTTAAACCCGACGCCGACCTGGCGAGCGATGGTGATCATCATGCTGCCCAGCAGCCCGGAGAGCACGCCGCCCTGCCAGCCAAACTTCCACGCCATCACCACGTTAGGCAGGAACACCACGATCAGCAGCAGGCGTTCAATTTCCGGCGACAGCACCATTTGCGTGCCGATGCCGATAATAAAGAACAGGCTGCACCAGATGATCAGCGAAGTGCGCAGCGGCGGGTTGTTGGTATCCAGCCCCAACAGATGATAACGGTGCTGCTGGCGTAAAAATTCAAATACCAGATAAACAAAGGGGGTGAGCAGCACGCCGCCGGTAAACGACGCCAGGCCAGTCAGCATTGCCGGGCTTTTTATAAAGGGCGACAGCAGGGCGGTATTCAGCAGCGAGGCCAGCGTGACGGCGGCCAGCAGCAGCGTGAGACGCTGCCAGTACAGGGGAAAACGGTGCCAGAATTTTTGTCCGATGCTGGCCGGGATCAGGCAGATCAGCGGCGCCGCCAGCAGGACGTAGCCGCTGATCAGTTGCTCGCTATGGAGCCATAACGGCATCAGCACCGGCGGCAGTATCAGCGCAGGCCAGTAACGGCGGGAGAGTAAAATCAACAGCGCAAGATAAACGCCGTGCGGCAAAAAGAGCGCCGCCTGTTGGCCGTTATGGGTCAGGTAAAAGCCCAGCGTCCATAGCATCAGCCAACCTGTTCCCCAGGCCAGCAGGATAAACAGTGAGATCACCCAGTAACGCACGCCGCGAGACATCAGTGCCCCGTCAGCAGCTGGTGGTCGAGGGCGAAATGCACCAGTTCGATGGTACTGTGGCACTGCAATTTACCCAGTACGTTAGCACGGTGGACGTGAACGGTTTTATGGCTGAGGTCGAGCTTAAATGCGATCTCTTTGACGCTGTCGCCTTTGACCAGTAAATCAAAAACTTCTCGCTCACGGGGGGTTAACACCTCCAGCACCTGCGCCGGCTGTTCGCCGCCGCGCAGCGCCCGCAACGCATCGGCGCACAGATAGTGGCCGCCCATACCGACGGAACGCACCGCCTGAACCAGCTCTTCCGGCCCGCAGCGTTTGGTCAGATAGCCGCTGGCGCCTGCATCCAGCGCGCTTTGCACAAACGCTGGCGTGTCGTAAATGCTGAGGACGATGGCGCGAAACGTGGGTTTTTGCGCGCGTAGCCGCTTTAACAGACTCAGCCCGTTTTCGTCCGGCATCGCGATATCCAGCACCGCGACGTTAACGTCATCGCGCAATAATGCGGGCCAGGCTTCCGCCGCGCTGCTGTACTGGCCTGCTACGTCCAGATCGTCTTCAAGACTTAATAATTGCGCAAAGCCGGAACGCACCACCACATGGTCATCAACCAGCACCACACGAATCATATGCTTACTCTCTTGCCGAATAATGCCTCTATGATGCCTGCCCCCGCTGCGCTGGCAATCATCCGGGTGTGGTTATGGAATGAATGTAACAAAATCGCAATAATTTGCAGGGTGTTGTTGTCGTGGTAGGCCGGATAAGCGTAGCGCCATCAGGCATGGATTGCCGGATGGCGGCGCAAGCGCCTGATCCGGCCTACAACTCAATGCTAAATACATTTCCACACTAACCATTCCCGTTTTTTTTCTAAAAACGCTTTGCTATTAGCAAGAATTTTTAATTCCTTTATCAAACTCGGCCGCAACGAAATACTGCCCCCATAACAAGACAGGGGAGCAGACAATAATGGGTATTTCATCGCGTAACACACTTCTCGCCGCACTGGCGTTTATTGCATTTCAGGCGCAGGCGGTTAACGTCACCGTCGCGTACCAGACATCCGCCGAACCGGCGAAAGTGGCGCAGGCGGATAACACCTTCGCCAAAGAGAGCGGGGCGACCGTTGACTGGCGTAAATTCGACAGCGGCGCGAGCATCGTGCGCGCGCTGGCTTCCGGCGATGTACAGATCGGCAACCTTGGCTCCAGCCCACTGGCGGTCGCCGCCAGCCAACAGGTGCCGATTGAGGTTTTCCTGCTGGCGTCAAAACTGGGGGAATCCGAAGCGCTGGTGGTGAAGAAAACGATCGCTAAGCCGGAGGATCTCATCGGCAAACGCATTGCGGTGCCGTTTATCTCCACCACTCATTACAGCCTGCTGGCCGCGCTGAAACACTGGGGCATTAAGCCCGGGCAGGTCGAAATCATCAATCTGCAACCACCGGCGATCATTGCCGCATGGCAGCGTGGCGATATTGACGGCGCTTACGTCTGGGCACCCGCCGTTAACGCGCTGGAAAAAGACGGGAACGTGCTGACAGACTCAGGGAAAGTCGGCGAATGGGGCTCGCCGACGCTGGATGTGTGGGTGGTGCGTAAAGACTTCGCGGAAAAACATCCAGAGGTGGTCAAAGCATTCGCGAAAAGCGCCATCGACGCGCAGCAACCCTATATCGCCAATCCTGAGGCGTGGCTTCAGCAGCCGGATAACATCAGCAAACTGTCGCGCTTAAGCGGCGTGCCGGAAACGGACGTGCCGGGGCTGGTGAAAGGCAATACCTACCTGACGGCGCAACAGCAGGCCGTTGAGCTGAACGGGCCGGTCAATAAAGCGATTATCGACACCGCGCAGTTCCTGAAAGAGCAGGGCAAAGTGCCCGCCGTCGCGACGGATTACAGCCAGTACGTCACCGATCGCTTTGTGCAATAAGGAGGCGCGGATGCTGCAAGTTTCCCATCTCTTTGCCGATTACGCTGGTAAACCGGCGCTGGAAGATATCAATCTGACGCTCGACAGCGGTGAGCTGTTAGTGGTGCTGGGCCCGTCAGGGTGCGGGAAAACCACGTTGCTGAATCTGATCGCCGGTTTTCTGCCTTATCAGCACGGCACGATCCAACTGGCGGGCAAACGGGTCGATGGGCCGGGTGCGGAGCGCGGCGTCGTCTTTCAGAACGAAGGGCTGCTGCCCTGGCGCAACGTGCAGGATAACGTTGGGTTTGGCCTGCAACTGGCAGGAGCAGACAAAACCCGGCGTCAGCACGTTGCGCAGCAGATGCTGAAAAAAGTCGGGCTGGAAGGGGCGGGAAAACGCTTTATCTGGCAGCTTTCCGGCGGGCAGCGCCAGCGTGTCGGCATCGCCCGCGCGCTGGCGGCCAATCCTCAACTTCTGCTGCTGGATGAGCCTTTCGGCGCGCTGGATGCTTTCACCCGTGAGCAGATGCAAACGCTGCTGCTGAAACTCTGGCATGAGACCGGCAAACAGGTGTTGCTCATTACGCATGATATTGAAGAGGCTGTGTTTATGGCGACGGAGCTGGTGCTGCTTTCTCCTGGCCCCGGTCGCGTGCAGGAACGGCTGTCGCTTGATTTCGCCCGCCGCTTTGTGGGGGGCGAATCCTGCCGCAGCATTAAATCCGATCCGCAGTTTATCGAGACGCGGGAGTATGTGTTAAGCCGCGTCTTTGAACAACGGGAGGCCTTCTCATGAGCGTGGTCATCAACGATAAGCTGCGTCAACGCGGGTTGAAATGGCGCTGGCCGTTCTCTCGTCGCATTACCCTGAGTATCAGCACATTAGCGGTGATTCTGGCCGTGTGGTGGAGCGTAGCGGCGTTGCAGTTAATCAGCCCGCTGTTTCTGCCGCCGCCGGGGCAGGTGCTGCAAAAACTGATCGCCATCGCCGGGCCGCAAGGGTTTATGGACGCCACGCTGTGGCAGCATCTGGCGGCGAGCCTGACGCGCATTCTGCTGGCGCTGCTGGCTGCCGTGATTATCGGCATTCCGGTGGGCATTGCGATGGGGCTAAGCCCAACGATACGCGGCATTCTCGATCCGATCATTGAACTCTACCGACCTGTTCCGCCGCTTGCGTATTTACCGCTGATGGTGATCTGGTTCGGGATTGGTGAGACCTCCAAGATCCTGCTGATCTATCTGGCGATTTTCGCCCCGGTCGCCATGTCGGCGCTGGCGGGCGTCAAAAGCGCGCAGCAGGTTCGCATTCGTGCGGCGCAGTCGTTAGGCGCCGGACGAGTACAGGTATTGTGGTTTGTGATTCTGCCCGGCGCGCTGCCGGAGATCCTCACCGGGTTACGCATTGGCCTGGGCGTGGGCTGGTCGACGCTGGTGGCGGCTGAGCTGATTGCCGCCACCCGGGGTTTAGGGTTTATGGTGCAGTCCGCCGGGGAATTTCTGGCAACCGACGTGGTGCTGGCGGGGATCGCGGTGATTGCGGTGATCGCGTTTATTTTAGAACTGGGTCTGCGTGCGCTTCAGCGCCGCCTGACGCCCTGGCATGGAGAAGTACAATGAGTGAACGTCTGAGCATTACCCCGCTGGGGCCGTATATTGGCGCGCTGGTTTCCGGCGCGGATCTGACCCGCCCGCTGAGCGATAATCAATTCGAACAGCTGTATCACGCGGTGCTGCGCCACCAGGTGGTTTTTCTGCGTGAACAAGCCATTACGCCGCAGCAACAGCGCGCGCTGGCACAGCGTTTTGGCGATCTGCATATTCATCCGGTCTATCCCCACGCCGAAGGCGTCGAAGAGATTATCGTGCTGGATACCCATAACGATAACCCGCCGGATAACGATAACTGGCACACCGATGTGACCTTTATTGAGACGCCGCCAGCAGGGGCGATTCTGGCGGCAAAGGAACTGCCCTCTACCGGCGGGGATACGCTATGGACCAGCGGCATTGCCGCATATGACGCGCTTTCCGAACCGTTTCGCCAGTTGCTGAGCGGTTTGCGAGCGGAGCATGATTTCCGTAAATCGTTCCCGGAATACAAATACCGCAAAACTGACGAGGAGCATCAGCGCTGGCTTGAGGCGGTAGCAAAACATCCGCCTTTGCTGCATCCGGTGGTGCGTACCCATCCGGTGAGCGGCAAACAGGCGCTGTTTGTGAATGAAGGCTTTACTACGCGGATTGTCGATGTGACGGAGAAAGAGAGCGAGGCGCTGCTTGGATTCTTGTTTGCGCACATCACAAAACCGGAGTTTCAGGTGCGCTGGCGCTGGCAGCCTGATGACGTAGCCATCTGGGATAACCGCGTCACCCAGCATTATGCCAACGCTGATTACCTGCCGCAGCGGCGCATTATGCACCGGGCGACGATTCTGGGAGATAAGCCGTTTTATCGCGCACCGTAATAGATAACCACACTATTCGGTTAGGGAACGGTTAGGGAAATTCAGGCCTGGTAAGAGTAGCGCCATCAGGCACGATGTGGCACCGCGCCGGATGGCGGCGTAAACGCCTTATCCTGCCTGGAAACCCAAATGCGCGCCAATATAGCGCTGATACCTGTTTGCCTTCAGATAGGTTAAATCGACCAGCACCAGACCATCCACGCAGTTGCTGAACGCCGGATCGTTACCGAAATCAATAAACTGTACGCCGCCGGGGTCGCAAAGTTCGGAGTACTGTTTGTAGAGCGGGGGAATACCGCAGCCCAGATTGCCGAGCAGCGATTTCAGCCGCGTCAGATCGTCGTTGTAGCTTTTGCCTTCAAACTGCGCCAGTACGTCCGGCAATGACGCGGGGTAGGGCTGGCGTGATATCGCCAGCGGGTGCGTCGGCGGGAACCACAGGCGATAAAAGGCCACCAGTAAATCCCGCGCATCCGCAGGCAGACCGCCGGAAATAGACACCGGGCCGAACAGGTATCGGTATTGCGGATAGCGCGCCAGATAAGCGCCAATGCCAGACCAGAGATAGTCCAGCCCGCGACGTCCCCAGTAACGCGGCTGGATAAAACTGCGACCCAGCTCAATGCCGTGCTGCATCACTTGCGCCATCTGCTCGTCGTAATGGAACAAACTGTAGCTGTAAAGCCCTTCTATGCCGCGTTTTTCCTGCTGCTGCGCGCAGGGAATGAACCGATAGGCGCCAACAATTTCCAGATCGTCTTCATCCCATAAAATCAGGTGCAGATAGTCGTCATCATAGCGGTCGGTGTCCCGACGCTTTCCGCTGCCTTCGCCAACCGCGCGAAAGGCGATTTCACGCAGCCGCCCCAGTTCCCGCAGGATGGGGACATCCTCTTTGCCGTTGCGCTGCCAGAGGTAAATGTGCTTCCCGTCGGCGGTGTGCCCAAGGCATTCCGTCTGGGCGAGATCGCGTTTGAGGTGCGCTCTGTCTTCTGCGCGGGCTATCGTACTTTCGGTGGTGAATAACCCAGGGCGTCCTTTACCTAATGCCACGACGTGCTGACGGCATTTTTCGGCCTGCTCGCGGACGTTGGTTTTCGTGGCGGACCACTGTGTCCAGGCGATTTGTTGGCCGATGCGGAGCGGCAGGCTGCTGCGACGCCGACGAAACATCTGCTGCATCAGGAGCAGCAATACGAAGGTGGGGGACACCAGGCTGCTGGCGTAAAACAGCGAGCTGTTGCGCGCGTTGATATGTACGGGAAGCAGCGGCGTGCGGTATTTCTCCGCCACCCGGATAAACCCGGAATGCCATCGGCCTTCCCTGATTCCCTGCGATGTGAAGCGCGCTACTTCGCCCGCCGGAAAGAAAATTAACGCTCCGCCAGCTTGTAAATGCGCATCTATCTGTTGTAGCGATGATTTTGGCGTGCGCCCGCCGATGTTGTCCACGGGAATGAAAAGTGAGCTGAGCGGTTGCAGATGCGAGAGCAGGCGGTTGGTCACTACTTTCACGTCACGGCGCACACGCGAGATGGCATACAGCAGGGCCAGCCCATCAAGCGTGCCTGTCGGGTGGTTGGCAATGATGACCAGCGGGCCATGTGCGGGGATGTTTTCGAGGTCGTGTGCGGGGATATCGCAGCGTATTTCAAGGTGTTCGAGAACCTGTTCCACCATGTCCACCCCTTTCAGATGGGGATGGCGGGATGCAAATTGCTGAAATTCTTCTTCATGCAGCAACCGCCTGAGCAGATTTTTTTGCCAGGGTGTCGGCCTCGCTTGAGGCCACAGGTCGTCGAGTACGTTATCGAGACTAAACATAGCGGCTCCTCCTCCCGTCCTGTGCTGACAGTAGAAGGTACAAATGTCGTTTGTATGACGATGAGGTGACGTTTTGTGACAGTGCCGGATGGCGGCACCCGGCCTACAGATGTCAATCCCGTAGGCCGGATAAGCGCAGTACCAGCAGGCACTGCATCTCAGAAAGGATTAACGCAGGATTTTTTTCTCCGCCAGATCCAGCGCGAAGTAGCTGAAGATCAGATCCGCGCCCGCGCGTTTGATCGAGCCTAAGCTTTCCAGCACCACTTTCTCTTCGTCGATCGCGCCCGCCATCGCGGCGAATTTGATCATGGCGTATTCGCCGCTGACCTGATACGCGCCGAGCGGTAATTCGGTACGATCGCGGATATCACGCAGAATATCCAGATAAGCGCCAGCGGGTTTCACCATCAGGCAGTCCGCGCCCTGCGCTTCGTCGAGCAACGACTCGCGAATCGCTTCACGGCGGTTCATCGGATTCATTTGATAGGTCTTACGATCGCCTTTCAGTGCCGTACCGGCCGCTTCACGGAACGGGCCGTAGAAAGAGGAGGCGAACTTGGTGGAGTAGGACATGATGGCCGTATCCGTAAACCCGGCGGCATCCAGCGCCTGGCGAATCGCCTGCACCTGACCGTCCATCGCGGCGGAAGGGGCAATAAAATCAGCGCCCGCAGCGGCGGCGACCACCGCTTGTTTACCGAGGTTCGCCAGGGTTGCATCGTTGTCGACGCCGTGTTCGCACAGCACGCCGCAGTGACCGTGGGAGGTGTACTCACAGAAACAGGTGTCAGACATCACGATCATTTCTGGCACGGTTTGCTTGCAGATGCGCGACATGCGCGCCACCAGGCCGTCTTCTTTCCAGGCATCGCTGCCGGTGTCGTCGGTATGGTGGGAAATGCCGAAGGTCATCACTGACCGAATGCCGGCGTTGGCGATGCGTTCAATCTCGCGCGCCAGGTGTTTTTCAGGAATGCGCATGACGCCAGGCATGGCGTCGATCGCTTTGTAGTCGTCGAGTTCTTCTTCAACAAAAATCGGCAACACCAGGTCGTTTAAACTGAGTGTTGTCTCTTCAAACATGGCGCGCAGCGCAGCGGATTTGCGCAGGCGACGGGGGCGTTGGATTAGGTCTGTCATGGTATGCCTGATGTTTGTGGAATCGAAACGTCGAGTATACCTGAACCTGCCGCGAGGTGTTTTACGAAAGTTGTCCTTATGTGAAGTATTGCGGGTTGCTGTTAATGAAGCGATTAAATATTCGCAATTAGTATTTCTATGAATAAGATTATTTTTGTTAGTGATACATTTATTTCTGGTTTTAATTTTATTAAATGTTGTTTTAAGCTCTTCTGTCCTTTATTGATTGGTGATTTCTTTATTTCTTCATCATATATCATTCAATTAAATAAGTGACTTTTATTTTTCTTTCTAATTTATTGAAAAGTGGCGATTTAAAAAATATCTGTGATTTTGCTGGTGATTTTTTAATTGTCCGCTTTCGGACATTAAACAAAGAATAATTGAACCTTTCAATGCTGACGCCGCATAATCGACCTGCGAAACATAAAATGTTTTCTATGCATTGATAATTGATGGATCAACTATATTTACGTCCCTGAGGAGGGATGACAAATGCACTCCTGGAAAAAGAAACTTGTAGTCTCACAATTAGCACTGGCCTGCACTCTGGCAATCACCTCTCAGGCAAATGCTTCTACGGATATTTCTGGAACCACCTACACAACATTCAACCACTATAACGACGCAACCTACGCTGATGGTGTTTATTATGATGGTTACGTAGGCTGGAACAACTACGCGACCGATAGCGTTTATAACGGTGATATTTATCCGGTTATCAACAACGCTACCGTTAACGGCGTAATCTCAACCTACTATCTGGATGATGGTCTTTCTACCAACACCAACAGTAATAGTCTGACAATCAAAAACAGCACCATTCACGGGATGATCACCTCTGAGTGCATGACCACCGATTGCGTGGGTCGCGATGCGACCGGTTATGTTTATGACCGTCTGGCGCTGACTGTTGATAACTCAACCATCGATGATAACTACGAGCATTATACCTATAATGGCACGTACACTGATGGTACGGCGGATACGCATGTTGTTGACGTTTACAACCTGGGTACTGCGATTACGCTGGATCAGGAAGTTGACCTGGTCATCAAAAATAATTCCCACGTTGCGGGTATTACGCTGACTCAGGGTTATGAGTGGGAAGACATTGACGATAATACCGTTAGCACCGGCGTCAACAGCGCTGAAGTGTTCAACAACACCGTCACGGTGACTGACTCTACGGTGACCTCTGGCTCATGGTCAGATGAAGGGACTTCCGGTTGGTTCGGTAACACCAACAACGCGAGCGATTACAGCGATTCTTATACTGCTGATGACGTGGCGATTGCGGCGATTGCGCATCCGAATGCGGATAACGCAATGCAGACCACTGTTAACCTCAGCAATTCTACCCTGATGGGCGACGTCGTTTTCTCCAGCAACTTTGACGAAAACTTCTTCCCGAACGGGGCGGATACTTATCGCGATACGGACGCTGACCTGGACACCAACGGCTGGGATGGTACTGACCGTATGGATGTTACGCTGAACAACGGCAGCAAGTGGGTTGGCGCGGCAATGTCCGTACATCAGGTCGATTCTGATGGTGACGGCGTGTACGACAGCTTTGCTGCGGGCACCGATGCCACTGCGACGCTGATCGACATTGCGGCTAACAGCCTGTGGCCTTCCTCTACTTACGGCATTGACAATAATGACACCGCGTATGGCGAAGATGGTCATGTTGTTGGTAACGAAGTCTATCAAAGCGGCCTGTTCAATGTGACGCTGAACGGTGGTTCACAGTGGGATACCACGAAAACCTCGCTGATTGATACGCTGAGCATCAACAGCGGTTCCGTCGTGAATGTGGCAGACTCTGATCTGGTTTCTGACAGCATCTCCCTGACCGGCGGCGCGGCCCTGAATATCAATGAAGATGGTCATGTTGCAACTGATGAACTGACAATCAACAACAGTACCGTCACGATTGCTGATGATGTGTCTGCTGGCTGGGGCGTGTACGATGCCGCACTGTATGCAAACACCATCAACGTCACCAACAACGGCGTTCTGGATGTGGGCAACAGCACCGCGTATGCGCTGCAAGCTGATACCCTGAATCTGACCAGCTACACCGATGCTAACGGTAACGTGAATGCCGGTGTCTTCAACGTTCACAGCAACAGCTTTGTGCTGGATGCCGATCTGACTAACGATCGTACTAATGACATCACTAAGTCTAACTACGGCTACGGTGTGATCGCGATGAACTCTGATGGCCACCTGACCATCAACGGTAATGGCGATGCCTGGACTGGCGATCAATCTGAAGTCGATAACGCGGGTGATAACGTTGCTGCGGCAACCGGTAACTACAAAGTGCGTATCGATAACGCGACCGGTGAAGGTTCTGTCGCTGATTACAAAGGCAAAGAGCTGATCTACGTTAACGACAAGAACAGCAAAGCTACCTTCTCCGCAGCGAACAAAGCTGACCTGGGGGCATACACCTATCAGGCTCAGCAGGAAGGCAACACTGTTGTTATGCAACAGATGGAACTGACCGACTACGCGAACATGGCGCTGAGCATCCCGTCTGCAAACACCAATATCTGGAACCTGGAACAAGACACCGTTGGTACTCGTCTGACCAACTCTCGTCATGGTCTGGCTGATAACGGCGGCGCATGGGTGAGCTACTTTGGCGGTAGCTTCGATGGCGACAACGGCACCATTAACTACGATCAGGATGTGAACGGCATCATGGTCGGTGTTGATACCAAAATTGACGGTAACAATGCTAAATGGATTGTCGGTGCGGCGGCTGGCTTTGCGAAAGGTGACATGAGCGACCGTACCGGTCAGGTGGATCAGGACAGCCAGTCTGCCTATATCTACTCTTCCGCTCGCTTTGCCAACAATGTCTTTGTTGATGGTAGCCTGAGCTATTCTCACTTCAACAACGATCTGTCTGCCAACATGAGCAACGGCCAGTACGTTGATGGCAACACCTCTGCGGATGCGTGGGGCTTTGGTCTGAAACTGGGTTATGACTGGAAACTGGGCGACGCTGGCTATGTCACGCCGTACGGTAGCGTATCCGGCCTGTTCCAGTCCGGCGACGATTATCAGCTCAGCAACGACATGAAAGTTGACGGTCAGTCTTATGACAGCATGCGTTATGAACTGGGTGTTGATGCAGGTTATACCTTCACCTACAGCGAAGATCAGGCGCTGACGCCTTACTTCAAACTGGCCTATGTTTATGACGACGCGAATAACGACGCCGACGTAAATGGCGATTCCATCGATAACGGCGTAGAAGGTTCTGCGGTACGTGTTGGTCTGGGCACTCAGTTCAGCTTCACCAAAAACTTCAGCGCTTATACCGATGCCAACTACCTCGGTGGTGGTGATGTCGATCAAGACTGGTCCGCGAATGTGGGCGTTAAATATACCTGGTAATTGTTTTTCATGATGAAAACGCAGGTGATTTAATCAAAGGAAATGCCCGTCATGGATATGGCGGGCATTAATGCAAGGATGCGCATATGCTGTCTCTGAATAAACCACTTCAGGAATTTAGTAAGCTCGATAAGTGCCTGTCTAAATACGGCACGTACTTTGAATACGCCGATGAAAAGCAGGTTGTCTATTCGAATGATGCCAATCAAGGCGATACGTTTGTCATTTTAGACGGTCTCATCTCTTTGCGCAGAGGGGAGAACGTGCTTATGGGGATAACGCAGGCTCCCTTTATTATGGGGATTGCTGATGGCGTGATGAAAAATGATATCGAATATAAATTAGTCACGGAAAGTCGTTGTACCGGTTATTTTCTTCCTTCTTCCCACGCGATAAAAATCCTTGAGCAACACCAGTTATGGCGTGAAGCCTTTTGCTGGCTGGCATGGGAAAACAGAACTCTGGAACTGCGCGATCTGCAATTAATTGGCAACAACTCGTATGATCAAATTCGGGCGACGTTGATCGCGATGGTTGACTGGGATGAGGGCCTGCGAGCGCGTATTGGCGTGATGAACTACATTCATCAGAGAACGCGAATTTCCCGTTCCGTAGTGGCTGAAGTGCTCGCCGCGTTACGCAAAGGGAACTACATCGAAATGAAAAAAGGCAAACTGGTCAATATCAACCATTTGCCTTCAGAGTATTGATCAGGATGCGGGCACGATCAGCGGTTTATTTCCGCTCAATTCTGTTACCAGGTCGTTGATGCCATCGCTCATATTAGTAAATCGCGTAAGCGGTGAGCGAGTGACGACCACAAAAGCGCCAACGTTGTGTTGCGGAATCATCGCCATATAGGTGATGAAACCACCGCCGCCGCCGGTTTTTTGAATAATCCCCGGACGTCCGTTTTTAGGCGCCATATAGACCCAGCCTAAGCCCAGCGCATCGGCTTTGCCCGGCACGTCCATACCTGTCACCCGTGTGAGCTGAGTTCGCTGATAAATCAGCGTTTGCATACGATCGGCCTGATTACTGCGATGATAAAAGTCGGATGAGAGATATTGCTGCATCCAGCGCATCATATCTCCCGGCGTGGAATAGACGCCGCCGCTGCCAATTGCCGCCAGCGTGTTGTTACAGGGACTGGCCCCTTTCTCCGCCACCATCAGGCGCTTGCACTGATCGGGGGAGGGGGTAAAGGTTGTGTCTTTCATCCCCAATGGGCGCGTAATCTGTTCTTCAAATAACTGCGTGTAGGGTTTGCCGGATGCGGTTGCCAGCGCGTCAGCCAGCAGGTCAAACGCAAGGTTGGAATAAGACGCCTGCGAGCCAGGAGCCGCTTTTAGCGTTGCGGTAGAGAGGTAGCTCCAGCGCTGTTCGCGGGTTGGCCAGACAAATACCGGGCGATGCGGCGCGCCGCCGGGTTGCTCACGCGGCAGGGCGCTGGTATGGGTCGCCAGATTCACCAGGGTGATAGGCGTTCCGTTGTAGGTCGGTACGCGCGCCCCAGGCGGGGCATACTTGCTCAGCGGGTCGTGTAATTTCACCGTCCCCTGATCGAGCAGTTTGACCAGCATCTCGCTGGTCATGAGTTTCGTGATAGACGCAATGCGAATAACGGAGTCCAGTTGAGGATGTACGTTATTGCCGGGGCGAGTCTCCCCGAAACTGCGGAACACGCGTTGATTACCATCAATCACCACCAGCGCCATTCCCGTCGCGCCGCTGCCGTAAAAGATATGGTTGGCATAACGATCAACGATATCGGAAGCGAAAACCGGATCGGTGATTGGCTGTGCCGCCTGGACAGATGTCAATGACGCCGTGCACAGCACGGCAGAAAAAAGCAGACTACGTTTCAACGGTTGTGTCCATCAGTTAAATGAAAAAACTATGCGTATTTATACTACCTGGCGGCGCGTTGCAAAGCGCTAAAAAGACAATAATAGTGTGAAAAACGTAACGACGAGTAAACAGGGCATTTTTTCCCAATCGCGAATGTCCGCTTTTGTGATCCCGCGCTTGTGGTAACCTTGGTCGGTTTTTGGGTTTCGCCTTCCTGTTGCCGTTGAAGGGAGCCGAAACTCGCTGAAACAATTCTGAAAAAACGATGTGCGAACTAAGCTGGCGAATACGGGTCACAATGCTCGGTTTCCGTCGCGGTTTTGTTGGGTCAGGCCCGTCTTGTCGCGCTCAGCGCTGCGGCAAAAGCACAGCAGTCGTCATAACGATAAGAAGTTAGCAGGAGAGCATCATGTTTAAGTCTTTTTTCCCAAAGCCGGGGCCGTTTTTTATCTCGGCGTTTTTTTGGGCGCTTGTCGCCGTCATTTTCTGGCAAGCGGGCGGAGGCGCCTGGGTTGCGCATCTTACTGGCGCTTCCGGTGATGTTCCCATCAGTGCCGCACGCTTCTGGTCGCTGGACTACCTGATTTTCTACGCGTATTACGTCCTTTGCGTCGGGTTGTTTGCGATGTTCTGGTTTATTTATAGCCCGCATCGCTGGCAATACTGGTCGATTCTGGGCACCTCGTTGATCATCTTTGTGACCTGGTTTTTGGTGGAAGTAGGCGTGGCGGTCAACGCCTGGTACGCGCCGTTTTACGACCTGATCCAGACGGCGCTTAGCTCGCCGCATAAGGTCACTATCGAACAGTTTTACCGTGAAGTCGGCGTGTTCCTCGGGATAGCGCTGATTGCCGTAGTGATTGGCGTGATGAACAATTTCTTCGTCAGCCATTATGTGTTTCGCTGGCGTACCGCGATGAACGAACACTACATGGCGCACTGGCAGCATTTGCGCCATATTGAAGGCGCCGCGCAGCGTGTGCAGGAAGATACGATGCGTTTTGCCTCTACGCTGGAGAATATGGGCGTAAGCTTTATCAATGCCATCATGACGTTGATCGCCTTTTTACCCGTACTGGTTACGCTGTCTGCGCACGTACCGGATCTGCCGATCGTCGGGCATATTCCTTATGGGCTGGTTATCGCGGCTATCATCTGGTCGCTGATGGGAACAGGATTGCTGGCCGTGGTGGGGATCAAACTGCCGGGGCTGGAGTTTAAAAACCAGCGGGTTGAGGCCGCTTACCGTAAGGAGCTGGTCTACGGTGAAGACGACGCCAGCCGCGCTACGCCGCCCACCGTGCGTGAGTTGTTCAGCGCGGTGCGCCAGAACTATTTCCGCCTCTACTTCCACTATATGTACTTCAACATTGCGCGCATTCTCTATCTACAGGTGGATAACGTTTTCGGTCTGTTCCTGCTGTTTCCGTCGATTGTTGCCGGTACGATTACGCTGGGCCTGATGACGCAGATTACCAACGTGTTTGGTCAGGTGCGCGGTTCCTTCCAGTATCTGATTAATTCCTGGACCACGCTGGTGGAACTGATGTCCATCTACAAACGTCTGCGCAGCTTTGAGCGCGAACTGGATGGGCAGGATATCCAGGAAGTGACGAATACATTTAGCTAACAAAAAAAAGGAAACGTTATGTCGGCGGCGTCCCGTCTTTACCCTTTGTCATTCCTGGCTGCGTTGGTGCTGGCAGGGTGTAGTAGCCAGCCTTCGCAACCGCTGAAAAAAGGGGAAAAACCTGTCGATGTGGCAAGCGTGGTGCGCCAGAAAATGCCCGCCAGCGTAAAAGACAGGGACGCGTGGGCGCAGGACATCGCAAAGACCTTCGAAAGCCAGGGGCTGGCGCCAACGGTTGAGAATGTCTGCTCGGTGCTGGCGGTGGCGCAGCAGGAGTCTAACTATCAGGCGGACCCGGTGGTGCCGGGGTTGAGCAAAATCGCCTGGCAGGAGATCGACAGGCGTGCTGAGCGGATGCATATCCCTGTTTTTCTGGTGCATACCGCGCTGAAAATTAACTCCCCGAACGGAAAAAGCTACAGCGAACGTCTGGACGCGGTGAAAACGGAAAAACAGCTCAGCGCGATTTTTGATGATTTTATTAATATGGTGCCGATGGGGCAGACGCTGTTCGGTTCGCTTAATCCGGTGCATACCGGCGGGCCGATGCAGGTCAGCATCGCCTTTGCCGAACGGCACACAAAAGGTTATCCGTGGACCATGAACGGGACGGTTCGCCAGGAGGTCTTTAGCCGCCGTGGCGGACTGTGGTTTGGAACCTGGCATCTGTTGAACTATCCGGCGAATTACAGCGCGCCTGTATTCCGTTTTGCTGATTTTAATGCCGGTTGGTACGCCAGTCGTAATGCGGCATTTCAGAATGCGGTCAGTAAAGCCAGCGGCGTTAAGCTGGCGCTGGACGGCGACTTGATTCGTTATGACAGCAAAGCGGCCGGGAAAACGGAACAGGCAATCCGTAAGCTGGCGGGCAAGCTGGACATGAGCGACAGCGCGATTCGACGTCAACTGGAAAAGGGAGACAGCCTCGCTTTTGAGGAGACGGCGTTGTACGAGAAAGTGTATAAGCTGGCGGAAGCCAAAACCGGTAAGGCATTACCGCGCGAGATGTTGCCAGGTATTCAGCTGGAAAGTCCGAAGATCACCCGTAATCTCACTACCGCGTGGTTTGCTAAACGTGTGGATGAGCGTCGGGCGCGTTGTATGAATTTGTAGGCCGGATAAACTTGGCGTCATCCGGCACAGGGAGGGTTACTGATGACGGTGACGCCAGCGCAAAATTACGGCAATGACGCCAAAAATCAGGCAACCTGTCAGGAAAGGCACCAGTCCGAAAATGGTGCCGACGCCTAATCCAATTTCCACGCGGGGGCGTCCGGTCTCTTGCATCTGCATCAGATGTTCATAAACGCCAGGCGCGTGAACCAGAAGGTTCAGGATCTGCGCCCCTGCCCAAAAGCAAAACAGCACAAACACGGCATAGGCGATATTACCTGGCGTGGAGGAGGTATCTCGATGTTTCCCGCTAAACAGGGATTTTGAGAGGGTAAAGTCAGCCATAAAGACCTCCGGGATAGTCTTCTGCACGAATCTGGCGTCATGCCAGCGGCTTATCGTGAAGTCTGACAGGTCATCGTGTTTGTCAATATCAGAATGATGGTAATTTCACTCAGGGATGACTCCTGGATTGCGGATTTTTTGTCTGATGTCACAATTTTGTTACCTTGATCTAAATTGATTAACATTTGAGAAATTCCGCACAGGCCACAGACGCTCAGGCAGAAATGTGCGAGGATGATTTTTTATTGTTTTAGCGTCGGAGCTGTCATGAACCTGCCTGTAAAAATTCGCCGTGACTGGCACTATTATGCTTTCGCCATTGGGCTGATCTTTATTTTGAATGGCGTGGTGGGGTTGTTGGGCTTTGAAGCAAAAGGATGGCAAACCTACGCGGTAGGCCTGGTGACGTGGGCATTCAGTTTCTGGCTTGCCGGGCTGATTATTCGTCGCCGTGAGGATGATAAAACCGAAGAAGCTTAATGCGGTAGTGTGCCGGATGGCGGCATCGGCCTACGAGCGTAAAACGTCGTAGGCCTGATAAGCCAAAGCGCCATCAGGCGATCAACACCAGATGGCGCATCGTCATCATGACATGCTGGTTTTCAGGGCGTTATCCGCCGCATGACGTTCCAGCGCCAGTTCAATCAGACGGGTAATCAAATCGGTATACCCTAAGCCACTTGCCTGCCAGAGTTTCGGGTACATGCTAATGTTGGTGAATCCCGGCAGCGTATTGATCTCGTTAATCACCACCTCGTTTTCCGCCGTTAAGAAGACGTCCACGCGCGCCATTCCCGCGCAACCTAACGTCTGGTACGCCTGAATGGCGATCTGGCGGATCTTGTCGTTCACCTCTTGCGGGATTTGGGCGGGAACCACGACCTGCGCCCCGTTGTCGTCGATATATTTGGTGTCGTAAGCGTAAAAATCGCTGTTCAGGACGATCTCGCCGCAGGTGCTGGCCTGCGGGTGATCGTTACCCAGCACGGCGCACTCGATCTCACGGCCTTTGATCCCTTGCTCAACAACCACTTTGTGATCGAATTCGAACGCCAGCGCGACGGCCTGTTCATATTGCGCTTCGCTGGTGACTTTGCTGACGCCTACAGAGGAGCCCTGATTTGCGGGTTTCACAAACAGCGGCAGACCCAGCCGGGACGCCACTTCCGCAAAACGGATCGCATCGCGATTCGCGCGAGTCAGCGTAATAAACGGCGCGATGTTCAGCCCGGCATCGCGCAGCAGACGTTTGGTAACGTCTTTATCCATGCAGGCGGCGGAACCCAGCACATCGGAGCCGACAAACGGTAAATTCGCTACGCGCAGCATCCCTTGCAGCGAGCCGTCTTCCCCCAGCGTGCCGTGTACGATCGGGAAAATGACGTCCACCGTCGGCAACGGCTGGCCGTTCTGTGCGTCAATTAACTGGTGTTCGTGTTTGCCCGGAACCTGCGCCAGGCTGGTAGAAGAGGGGCGCAGCGTAATGTGCGCGGGGTCGTTTGCATTCAGCAGATAGTTTTCGGCATCGCTGACATGCCATTGCCCTTGTTTATCAATGCCTAACAGCACAACGTCAAAGCGGGCTTTGTCGATGGCATCGACAATATTTTTTGCCGATTGCAAAGACACTTCATGTTCCGCTGATTTACCACCAAATACGATACCTACCCGCAATTTTGCCATCTTAAAAACCCATTCCATCGAACGCAAAGCGTATACATTACCACGACAAAACGTCGGATTCGCGGGCTTCTGCCATAATGTTTAAGGGAATCAGAGAGGAGGGGGCGTGAAAGGTAAGGGTTGGCTTGCGATTGTGCTGCTGGGGGCCGTGGGTGTGGTGGGTTACCGCTCTCTTCCGTCGCATTACAATCCTTTTGTTCCCCTGCAACTGTCCGATCCTCTGGGCTGGCTCACCAAATTCAAACTACAGCGTCTGACGCCGCAACAGTGCCAGGGATTACTTGAGCAGGCCAATCGCCAGGGAATGATCTCGTCGCAACCCGTTGCCGACAGCGCGGGCGAATGTCCGCTGTCAGACGTGGTACGGGTCAGGCATTTTGGCTCCGTGGCGTTGAGCAGCAGTTTCCTGGCCTCTTGCCCGCTGGCGCTGAGTTCTGCGCTGTTTGTGGCGCGCCAGGCGAAACCGCTAACCCAGTCGTTTATGGGCAGTCAACTGATCCGTATTGAGCACCTTGGCAGCTATGCCTGTCGCAATATCTATCACCGGGCGGATGCGCGTCGCAGTGAACATGCCAGCGCGCAGGCGTGGGATATCAGCGGTTTTCAACTGGCGGACGGTCGAAAAGTTACGGTTCTGCGGGGATGGAAGGATGAGAAAACCGCCCCCTGGCTGCGCGCGATGCTTAACGGCAGTTGCACTTATTATGGCAATGGACTGGGGCCGGAGTACAACGCCGCGCACGCCAACCATTTCCATCTCGGTATGCGCGGATACGGGCTTTGTCGTTGAAGCATAAATCCCTGTTCTGAGCGGGTATATAATGTGACATATTTCACAAATCTGATGAACGGGGAGATAAAATAGCAAAATAGAGGTTACCGCATCTCTGGAACCGCTTCTGCTGGCGCAACTTGCTAAGCTGGTGAGCGTTTTCAGCTATTTATCGTTATGAGCACTTATGGAATCCTGGAAGGTTAATCTTATCTCCGTCTGGTTCGGCTGCTTTTTTACCGGGCTGGCGATCAGTCAGATCCTGCCATTTTTACCGCTGTATATCTCGCAAATGGGCGTCACTTCGCATGAAGCGCTCTCCATGTGGTCTGGCTTAACCTTCAGTATTACCTTTCTCATCTCCGCGATTGTTTCGCCCATGTGGGGCAGTCTGGCTGACCGTAAAGGCCGCAAACTGATGCTACTGCGCGCATCGCTCGGCATGGCGATCGCGATTTTACTTCAGGCGTTTGCGACCAATGTCTGGCAACTGTTTCTTTTGCGCGGCGTCATGGGGCTTACCTCCGGGTACATTCCTAACGCGATGGCGCTGGTGGCTTCGCAGGTGCCGAGAGAGCGTAGCGGCTGGGCGCTCAGCACGCTTTCCACCGCCCAGATCAGCGGGGTGATCGGCGGGCCGTTAATGGGCGGAGTTATTGCCGATCATATCGGGCTGCGGGCGGTCTTTTTTATTACCGCCACGCTGTTGATGGTGAGCTTTCTGGTAACGCTGTTTTTAATTAAAGAGGGCGTTCGTCCGACTCTCAAAAAGAGTGAACGACTGAGCGGCAAAGCGGTTTTTGCCTCATTGCCCTATCCGGGTCTGGTGATTAGCCTGTTTTTCACGACGATGGTGATCCAGCTCTGTAACGGTTCGATCAGCCCCATCCTGGCGCTGTTTATCAAATCCATGCTGCCGGACAGCACGAACATTGCCTTTTTGAGCGGATTAATTGCGTCGGTGCCCGGCGTTTCAGCGCTCATTTCCGCTCCCCGCCTTGGCAAACTTGGCGACAGGATCGGGACGGAAAGGATTCTGATGGCGACGCTGGTCTGTGCCGTGGTGCTGTTTTTCGCCATGTCGTGGGTGACGACGCCGTTCCAGTTGGGGGTTCTGCGTTTTCTGTTAGGTTTTGCCGATGGCGCGATGCTGCCTGCCGTACAGACCTTATTGGTGAAGTATTCCAGCGATCGAATAACCGGCCGTATCTTTGGTTATAACCAGTCGTTTATGTATCTCGGAAATGTGGCCGGGCCGCTGATGGGGGCGTCCGTATCGGCGATGGCGGGCTTTCGCTGGGTATTTGTCGCGACGGCGCTCATTGTGCTGGTGAATATCTGGCAACTGGCGATTGCGTTGCGCCGCCGTCACGCTGCCTGAGATCCGCTGCTAATCGTGATCATGTGCAGAAAGCATTCTGTACATGATCCTTTCTTTGCTGCCAAATCCAATGTAGATCACAAATTGACCATTAGTTGTGTAAGAGAACTTCTTTTTTCTACTGTTACGCGTATACAGTTACGCGTAACAGCTATCGAAAAAGAGGTTTTTGATGAAAAGTATTTTTAGTCTTGCAGGTAAACGCGCATTGATTACGGGGTCAGCGCAGGGAATCGGTAATTTGCTGGCAAGGGGGCTGGCAGAGCATGGCGCCAGCCTGGTGATTAACGACATTACGCAGCAGCGGGCGGAACAGGCCGCGAGCACACTGACGGCTCTGGGTTATGACGCCGTGGGTTATGGGTTTGATGTCACTCACGCAGCGGAGGTGGAAAAAGCGATTGCGCATATTGAGCAGGAAATTGGGGCGATTGATATTCTCATCAATAATGCCGGTATCCAGCGTCGTTACCCCCTGACGGAATTTCCTGAAGCAGAGTGGGATCGCGTTATTGATGTCAATCAGAAATCCGTCTTCCTTGTTTCTCAACAGGTGGCCAAATATATGATGGCGCGCCGGGAAGGGAAGATTATTAATATTTGTTCCATGCAGAGTGAATTAGGCCGGAAAACAATTACACCCTACGCTGCCTCAAAAGGCGCGGTGAAAATGTTGACGCGAGGAATGTGCGTGGAACTGGCGGAATATAATATTCAGGTTAACGGTATTGCACCTGGCTATTTTGCCACAGAGATGACGGAAGCGCTGGTGAACGACGACGCCTTTTCCGCCTGGCTGTACCAGCGCACGCCTGCCGCGCGCTGGGGAAAGCCGGAGGAGTTGATTGGCGCGGCGGTTTATCTTGCGGCCCCGGCCTCGAATTTTGTTAACGGTCATATTCTCTTCGTCGACGGCGGAATGTTAGCTGCGGTATAGACTCATTATCAAAAGGAATGTGTATGAACGCTCTTGCTAAATTACCAGCCCGGCGCTGGTGGTATTTAATGCCGATTATTTTTATTACTTACAGCTTAGCGTATCTCGATCGCGCCAATTATGGTTTTGCCGCCGCGGCAGGTATTGAAACCGATCTGGGTATTACGAAAGGAACCGCATCCTTAATTGGCGCGCTTTTTTTCCTTGGGTATTTCTTTTTTCAGGTGCCGGGAGCTTTGTACGCCGTTAAACGCAGCGTACGGAAAATGATCTTTTTCAGCCTGATCCTGTGGGGAATATGTGCCGCCGCGACGGGGTTTGTCAGTAATATTCCCATGCTGATGGCGATCCGTTTTACTCTTGGCGTGGTTGAGGCGGCGGTGATGCCAGCCATGCTGATTTATATCAGCAACTGGTTTACGAAAACCGAGCGCTCGCGGGCGAATACCTTTTTGATTCTGGGTAATCCGGTCACCGTGTTGTGGATGTCGATTGTCTCCGGTTATCTGATTCAGGCCTGGGGATGGCGCGAGATGTTCATTATTGAGGGCATCCCGGCGGTACTGTGGGCATTTTGTTGGTGGGTGCTGGTTCGTGATAAACCGGCCGATGCCAGCTGGCTGACGGCGGAGGAAAAAGAGACGCTGCAACAGGCGATGGATCGTGAGCAAACCCATATTAAACCGGTACGTAACTACGGCGAAGCCATGCGCTCGCGTAACGTTGTCATGCTGTGCGCGGTACATGCTTTGTGGAGTATCGGCGTGTACGGATTCATGATGTGGATGCCATCCATCCTGAAATCAGCGGCCCAAATGGATATCGTATCCGTCGGCTGGCTGGCCGCCGTGCCTTATCTGGCGGCGATCTGTCTGATGCTTACCGTGTCGTGGTTATCGGATAAGTTTCAGAACCGTAAGCTGTTTATCTGGCCGTTGCTGCTGATTGCCGCCATCGCTTTCTTATGTTCCTGGCTGTTGGGGAGCAACGCTTTCTGGCTCTCTTATGGATTGCTGGTGGTTGCCGCAGCCTGCATGTACGCGCCTTACGGCCCGTTTTTTGCCTTAATTCCTGAACTGTTGCCGCGCAATGTGGCGGGCGTGTCGATGGGCTTAATCAACAGTTTCGGCGCGTTAGGGGCATTCCTCGGCGCATGGCTGGTGGGGTATCTCAATGGCCTGACGGGCGGGCCGGGCGTTTCGTACACCTTTATGGCGATTTCCCTGCTGGCCTCGGTGGTATTGATGTATAACGTGCGCGCTAATCAGGCGCCGTCGTCCACATCCTTACAAACCGGGAAAGCGGTGGGCTAATCCGGTCGGATAAGATGCAGTCCCTCGCTGGCTGTGTTAAGGTTCTCTGCGAATTGATCACGCTGTCTTTCGCAGAGAACTTCATGAAAAACAATCGGATGACCTTGCAGGATATCGCCACGCTGGCTGGGCTAAATAAGATGACGGTAAGCCGTTATCTTCGCGATCCCAATCAGGTCTCGCAGCGTAGCCGCGAGCTGATTTCGAAGATCATGGAGGAGAATAATTATATTCCCAATCGCGCCCCCGAGATTTTGCTTAATGCGCGTAGTAAAACGATCGGGGTGCTGATTCCCTCCTTTCGCAACCAGATTTTTGCCGATGTCCTGGCGGGGATTGAGTCGGTGACTTCCGCTCATCAATACCAGACGCTGATCGCTAACTATGAATATGACCCGGAGCGGGAAGAACGCGAAGTGCTTAACCTGCTCTCCTACAACATTGATGCGCTGATTCTGACCGGAAAACAACATACTGAACGTATGGTGCAGTATGTGCGCGCCAGCGGTATCCCCGTGGCGGAGTTAATGGATATCACCGAGCATTGTCTGGATATGCAGGTTGGTATTGATAACGAAAAAGCCGCGTGGGATATGACTCAGGCGTTTCTGGAGGCGGGAAAACGCGCCGTGGCGTTTTTCGGCTCAATGGACGACCCGCGTGATGTCAGTCGCTATCGCGGCGTTGAGCGTGCGCTGAGCGAGCAGGGGTTACAGCCTTACCATGTGGTGCCAAAAGCCATTTCGTCACTGGCCTTAGGTCGTCAGTTGTTTTTGCAGACGATGCGCGACAGACCGGATATTAACGCGATTTTTTGCACCAATGACGACTTAGCCGTTGGCGCGCTGCTGGAGTGTCAGTCGCAGCAGATCCCCGTTCCGCAACAGGTTGCTATTGCCGGATTTCATGGCCTGGAAATCGGCCGCGCACGTTTGCAAAAAATAGCGAGCGTGATTACCCCCCGCTACGATATGGGAAGCGTAGCCGCAGATATGCTGATTAAACGTCTGGGCGGAAAAGAGACGCTGGACAGGGTCAATCTGGGATATCAAATATATTATGGCGATACGCTTTAAGTTAAATTCTGGCGTATTTACCATAACTTTAATTTATGCAATGGCGTGACTATTTATACCCTGATTTTTTACGGTTGAATTATTTTCTCGCGAGAAACGTTTCGCTCCATTTTGTCAGCGCATTATTTACAGAAAGTCTTTCCTTTATCATAAAAATACTACTTTTACCCTCTAGGCAGTCGTGAACCATAATGATAACGTCAGCATTCCTCGGATAAGGAAATACGGTCATGAAAAATCTCATTTCAGAGTTGTTGCTGAGGCTCGCCCAAAAAGAAGAAGAGTCGAAAGAACTGGTTGCTCAGGTAGAAGCGTTAGAGATTATTGTCACGGCGATGCTGCGTAATATGGCGCAAAATGAGCAGCAGAAGCTCATTCATCAGGTTGAGGATGCGCTCGACGGCGTAAAGCCGGATGCCAGCGTTCCAGATTACGATACGGAATTGCTGCGCCAGTATGTAAAAAAGTTACTGAGGCATCCTCGTAGCTGATCGTATTCAGAGTAAACACTGTCATAACCTTGTCACGTCAGTTACCTATAGTCGCTTTGTTTTTATTTTACTGTATTTATACCCGTCGTACTTCAGGTTGCATATGTATTGGCTTTCTGTAACCCGAATTATTTAGGGTAGGCACATGGAGAAAATAAAGTGAAACAAAGCGCTATTGCTATTGCCCTGTTACCTCTGCTGTTTACCCCCATTACGCATGCCAGGACGTCCACGATGACGGTGCTGGATAATCGTGCCGCACAGGGAGATATTACCACGCCGGGCGGGGCGCGCCGATTAGCGGGCGATCAAACGGCGGCGCTGCGAGATTCGTTGAGCGATAAACCGGCCAAAAATATTATCCTGTTGATCGGCGATGGTATGGGGGATTCTGAAATCACTGCGGCGCGAAATTATGCGCAAGGGGCCGGCGGCTTTTTTAAAGGAATTGATGCTTTACCGTTGACCGGGCAATACACCCATTACGCGCTGGATAAAGAAACGGGTAAACCGGATTACGTCACAGATTCCGCCGCGTCGGCAACGGCGTGGTCGACGGGAGTTAAAACCTATAACGGCGCGTTAGGCGTCGATATCCACGAAAAAGATCACACCACGATCCTGGAGATGGCCAAAGCGGCAGGTCTGGCGACGGGCAACGTCTCGACCGCAGAATTACAGGATGCGACACCCGCCGCGTTAGTCTCCCATGTAACCTCACGCAAATGCTACGGCCCCAGCCTTACCAGCACTCTTTGCCCGACAAACGCGCTGGAGAAGGGTGGAAAAGGGTCGATCACCGAGCAACTGCTGAATGCGCGGGCGGACGTTACGCTTGGCGGCGGTGCGGCCACCTTTGCTGAAATGGCGACAGCAGGCGAATGGCAGGGGAAAACGCTGCGTGAGCAGGCGCTGGCGCGGGGATATCAGCTGGTGAACGATGCCGCCTCGCTGAAGGCGGTAACGGCGGCAAATCAGGATAAGCCGCTGCTGGGCTTGTTCTCCGACGGCAACATGCCGGTTCGCTGGGAAGGCCCGAAAGCCTCTTATCACGGCAACCTTGAACAACCTGCGGTGACCTGCAAGGCAAACCCGCAGCGCGATGATACCGTGCCTACGCTGGCGCAAATGACGGACAAAGCGATTGAGCTGTTGAGTAAGAATGAAAAAGGCTTCTTCTTGCAGGTTGAAGGCGCATCCATCGATAAACAGGATCACGCCGCCAACCCATGCGGGCAGATCGGCGAAACGGTCGATCTGGACGAAGCCGTACAGCGTGCGCTCGCATTCGCTAAAAAAGAGGGCAATACCCTGGTTGTGGTGACTGCCGATCATGCGCATTCCAGCCAGATTATCGCGCCGGAAAGCAAAGCGCCGGGACTGACGCAGGCGTTAAATACCAAAGATGGCGCGGTGATGGTCATCAGCTACGGCAACTCAGAAGAGGAGTCGCAGGAACATACCGGCAGCCAGTTGCGTATTGCCGCATACGGCCCGCATGCGGCGAATGTCGTCGGATTAACGGACCAGACCGATCTGTTTTACACCATGAAAGCGGCGTTGGGACTGAAGTAAACGGACTCCTGACGGCAATACTTTTGCCGTCAGGTGGTATTTTCGTCGTCAGCAGCCAGACTTAGAGTTAGCCTCCTTCGGTTACGGCGCACGTAACCAGAAGGATGACGTGTAGTGTCAACACTCACAGAAGGATGGTGCTATGAAAATAACATTACTGGTTACCCTGCTGTTTGGGCTGGTTTTTTTAACCGCCGTCGGCGCTGCCGAGAAGACATTAACCCCGCAACAACAGCGTATGACGAGCTGCAATCAGCAGGCGACGGCGCAGGCGTTAAAAGGGGATGCGCGTAAGACCTACATGAGCGATTGCCTGAAAAACAGTAAATCCGCCCCAGGTGAGAAAAGCCTGACGCCGCAGCAACAGAGAATGCGTGAGTGCAACCAGCAGGCGACGGACCAGTCGCTGAAAGGCGACGATCGCAGCAAGTTTATGAGTGCCTGTCTGAAAAAATCCGCATAGTGCTAACGGGTGAGCTGAGAAAATCACTCACCCGAAATTTCATACTTCCTTCACAATCCCCCTCTCTATAATTTGGGAAAATTGTTTCAGAATGTTCCCAAAAAATAATGAATGATGAAAACTTTTACAAAAAAGCGGTCGCACAGAGTGAGCCACCTCACTCTCCTCAAAATGACCATCAACGCTCCGGGCTGCGATTCGCCAGGCGGGTGAGACTGCCGCGTGCGGTAGGACTGGGATGGATGTTTCTCCCGATCGCCGCCGTACTGGCTTCACAACCGATTGCGGGAGGATGGTGGTTGTTTCTGGTCGGCTGGTCTTTCGTCTGGCCGCACCTGGCGTGGCAACTGGCGAGTAAAGCCATCGATCCCTTAAGCCGGGAAATATACAACTTAAAGGCGGACGCCATTCTTGCTGGCGTCTGGGTTGGGGTGATGGGCGTCAACGTGCTGCCCTCCACGGCTCTGCTGATGATGATGTGTATGAATTTGATGGGCGCGGGAGGGCTGCGGCTCTTTATTGCCGGTATGGTGTTAATGGTTGTGTCATGTCTGGTGACGTTACAGCTGACCGGAATTACCGTGGCTTTTCGCAGCGCGCCGCTGGAGTGGTGGTTCTCCCTGCCGGTGATTGTGATTTATCCCTTGCTGTTTGCCTGGGTGAGTTACCAGACGGCGACTAAGCTGGCGGAACATAAACGCAGGCTACAGGTGATGAGCATGCGGGATGGCATGACCGGCGTCTATAACCGGCGTCACTGGGAAATATTGTTGCGTAATGAATTTGATAACTGTCGCCGCTACCACCGGGACGCCACGTTGCTCATCATCGATATCGATCACTTTAAGAGCATTAACGATACCTGGGGGCACGATGTCGGAGATGAGGCGATTATTGCCCTGACGCGCCAGTTGCAGATGACGCTGCGCGGCAGCGATGTGATAGGACGTTTTGGCGGCGACGAGTTTGCGGTGATCATGTGCGGTACGCCAGCGGATAACGCGATTGCCGCGATGTCGCGGGTTCATGAGCGATTAAACGCGTTACGCCTGCCGTGCGCGCCACAGGTTATTTTGCGCATCAGCGTGGGCGTTGCGCCATTGACCACGCAAATCGGACACTACCGGGAATGGCTGAAATCGGCGGATATGGCGCTTTATAAAGCAAAGAACGCCGGACGTAACCGTACAGAAGTGGCGGCCTGACGTCCGGCAACTGGCTCAGGACTTACTGAGTTTCTCTGATTTTTCCATACACTTCGCCATCGCTTCGATAATCGACGCCCGGAACCCTCGCTCCTCCAGCACGCGAACGGCTTCAATGGTCGTCCCGCCAGGCGAGCACACCATATCTTTCAGTTCACCCGGATGTTTACCCGTTTCGAGCACCATTTTGGCGGAGCCCATTACGGCCTGCGCGGCGAATTTATAGGCCTGCGCGCGAGGCATTCCGCCCAGCACCGCGGCATCGGCCATCGCCTCAATAAACATGAAGACGTAAGCCGGAGCGGAACCGCTGACCCCAACGACGGGGTGGATCATCGACTCGGCAATCACTTCCGCTTCGCCAAAGCAGCGGAAAATGTTCAGCACGTCAGCGGTATCTTCCGGCGTGACCAGCGCATTTGGCGTTATGGAGGTCATGCCCGCGTTGACTAAAGACGGCGTGTTTGGCATCGCGCGAACAATTTTGCGATCGTGCCCCAGCGCGCGCGCCAGCTGATCGAGCGTGACCCCCGCAGCGATAGAGACGACTAATGAGTCCTTATTCAGGCTGGAGCTGATTTCGCTCAGCACTTTAATCATGATGCCCGGCTTCACGGCGCCGAAAACGATATCCGCAACCTGCGCGACGTCCTGCGCACTCTGCGCCGCATTGATGCCGTACCGATCGTGCAGCGCGGCGACGTTATCCGGGGACGGGGTATAGACCCAGATTTGCCCGGGGAGAACCTGACCGCTGGCAATCAGGCCGCCCAGAATGGCTTTTCCCATATTACCGCAACCGATAAAACCGATTTTCTTCTCCATTTCGTCACTCCCTATGCGTATTTTTAGTTGGGGTTATTAGCTTAACGTGGATTGAAAGTCTCATGAAGGAGAAACAGCACTTTGACGGAAGACAAAAGCACGAGACAATAGACGATTGCACATGAGCCTGGAGCGGTTATGACAATATGGGTGGATGCGGATGCGTGTCCGAATGTGATTAAAGAGATTCTGTACCGTGCGTCTGAACGTATGCAGATGCCGCTTATTCTGGTGGCAAACCAGAATTTACGCGTACCGCCTTCGCGTTTTATCCGCACACTGCGCGTACCCGCCGGATTTGATGTCGCTGACAACGAGATTGTGCGTCAGTGCGAAGCCGGAGATTTGGTTATTACGGCGGATATCCCGCTGGCCTCTGAAGTGCTGGAAAAAGGGGCGGCGGCGCTGAATCCACGCGGTGAACGCTATACGGAGTCAACGATCCGCGAACGCCTGACAATGCGTGACTTTATGGATACCCTGCGCGCCAGCGGGATTCAGACGGGCGGGCCGGACAGCCTTTCTCCGCGCGATCGCCAGCATTTCGCCGCCGAGCTGGATAAGTGGTGGCTGGAAGTCCAGCGCAGAACGCGCTAAATGTAATGTTATTTTTACACTTTGCTGCTGATGATTTCTTGTTATAGTAAGCGCGTACAATCTTTCACGGTTTTTGTGGAATGATTTATTTACATTTAACGATGTACTAGTTTGGTGGTATGATTATTACTTTGATGACATCAGATCCCGCACCTTTGCGGCTCTCTGGGGAAAGCCCGCTATGACGCAACCTCTCTTTCTTGTTGGCCCTCGCGGCTGTGGTAAAACAACAACCGGTATGGCGCTTGCGCAGGCAGTGGATTTCCAGTTTGTTGATACCGATCGGTGGTTGCAATCGCACGTCCAGATGACGGTTGCGGAGATTGTTGACCGGGAAGGGTGGGACAGCTTTCGCGCCAGAGAAACAGCAGCGCTGAAGGCGGTTACCGCGCCGTCAACGGTGGTTGCGACGGGGGGAGGGATCATCCTCACCGAATACAATCGTCGCTATATGCGCGAAAATGGCATTGTGATTTATTTAAGCGCGCCAGTGTCCACGCTGGTGAACCGGCTGGAGGCCGCGCCAGAAGAGGGACTGCGCCCGACGCTAACCGGCAAGCCCTTAAGTGAAGAGGTGCAGGAAGTGCTCGAACAGCGCGACGCGCTGTATCGTGAAGCCGCGCATTACATCATCGATGCGAGCCATGCCCCTGACCAGGTTGTTTCTGAAATTCTTACCGCGTTGTCGCAGGCGGCGCAACGATTGCAGGGCGGCGTCTATAATTAAAGTTCATCCAGTAAAAAGGAAGAACTATGCCAACAAAACCGCCTTATCCCCGGGAAGCGTATATCGTCACCGTTGAGAAAGGAACGCCAGGTCAGACGGTGACCTGGTACCAGCTTCGCGCCGACTATCCCGAACCCAACGCACTGATCAGCGAGCATCCTTCCGCGCAGGAAGCGATGGATGCCAAAACGCGCTATGAAGATCCCGATAAAAGCTGATAAATCCTGACGTGTGGAACGCCCGGCAAGGCGCCTGAGTCACGTCACAACGTACTTGCATCACACTTTTCACTCATTGCCGCATTCTGCTAAAACTGAAAATTAAACGATAACAATATACTACTGGAGTGATTTGGAATCTTTACACAATGCATTGCCGATCTCCTGCTACGCTTTTCTGCATTTGTAGCGCAGGGCAGGTAAGTGTTCAGGCATTTACCCGGGAATTAACGACGAAGTAAAAAGAAGGTGGAACAGAAAATGAGTGCGTCGTTGGCTATCCTCACGATCGGCGTTGTGCCAATGAGCGAAGTGCTGCCGCTTCTGACGGAGTATATCGATGAGCAACATATTACCCATCATAGTCTGTTGGGTGAGATCAGCCGTGAAGAGGTGTTGGCGGAGTACGCCGTCGAGGCCGGAGACGATCCGCTATTAACGTTGCTCAGTGATAACCAAATCGTCCATGTTTCGCGCCAGAAAGTGGAGCGCGACCTGCAAAGTATTATCGAAGTGCTGGATAACCAGGGCTACGATGTCATTTTATTGATGAATACCGCCGCGATTAACAGTATGACCGCGCGTAACACGATCCTGCTGGAGCCGTTGCGTATTATCCCGCCGTTAGTGGCGTCGATTGTTGATGGCCACCAGGTGGGCGTGATTGTGCCGGTTGAAGAGTTACTGGATGTGCAGGCGAGAAAATGGCAGGTCTTACAACGTCCTCCGGTCTTTTCTTTGGCGAATCCCGTGCAGGGATCGGAACAACAACTGATTGATGCCGGTAAAGATTTGCTGGAACAGGGCGCGGATGTGATCATGCTGGATTCCATTGGATTTAATCAGCGTCATCGTGATTTATTGCAAAGAGCGCTGGATGTTCCGGTCTTGCTCTCTAATGTATTGATTGCACGGCTGGCTTCGGAGTTACTCGGTTAATTTTGCGTGACAGGCAGAAGGTCGCGACCCTATATTGGTGCTTAACGTAACCATGAGAAAGGGCCAGTTTATGCTACAAAGTAACGAATACTTTTCCGGCAAAGTGAAATCGATCGGCTTTACCAGCAGCAGTACTGGTCGCGCCAGTGTCGGCGTGATGGCGGAAGGCGAATATGCCTTTAGCACTGCCGCGCCGGAGGAGATGACGGTGGTCAGTGGCGCGTTGAACGTACTGCTTCCGGGGGAAACCGAGTGGAAAGTCTACGCGGCGGGCGAGGTGTTTAACGTCCCTGGCCAAAGTGAGTTCCATTTGCAGGTGGCTGAACCGACGTCCTATCTTTGCCGCTATTTATAATGGCGCTTCCCTCTCCCGGCGGAGAGGGAATATTCACTTAGCGTTGCGCTTCGCCGCCCAGACCTTCAACCAGGCTTTGAATTAACGCCGCCAGCTCACCCGTCATCAGAATGAAATCGGCATCAAAACGCTGAGCGTAGTCTTCGCGATCGATATCTTCGTTTTGATCGCGCAGTTCATCGCTGAACTTCAGGCGTTTGATCGAACCGTCATCGCAGATCAAAAACTGAATGCGCTGCTGCCAGTCGAGCGCCAGTTTCGTGACCACTTTACCCGCTTCAATGTGCACGGCGATCTCGTCGCTGACCAGATCCTGTTTCTTCGCGCGGATCACGCCGCCGTCTTCCAGCATTGCTTTCAGCTCTGCTTCGTCCAGCAACTGGAATCCCTGCGCCACCGTACCGGAACGCACCCATTCGGTGAGCGTCAGCTCGATAGGATTTTCCAGCGCCAGCGGAACCACCGGCAGCGAGCCGAGGCTTTTACGCAGCAGCGCCAGCGTGTCTTCCGCTTTTTTAGCGCTTGCGCAATCGACCATGATCAGACCGTTAACGGTGTCGATCCACATCATTGTCTGACTAAAACGGCTAAAGGCGCGCGGCAACAGTGAGTGCAGCACTTCATCTTTCAGCGAGTCTTTTTCCGTTTTTTTCAGCTTGCGCCCCTGGTCAGCTTCCAGTTTGGCGATTTTCGCTTCCAGCGCTTGCTTGATCACCGGCGACGGCAGAATCTTCTCTTCTTTGCGCGCGCAGATAATAATTTGGCCATTGGCGGTATGCGTTAACGCATCGCTGTGCGAGCCCATTGGAGGAACCCAGCCCATTTTTGCCATATCCTGGCTGCCGCAAGGGGTAAACGTCATCGAGGCTAGCTGTTTTTCCATCTCCTCGGCGCGCAACGAAATATCGCGGCTAAGACGGTAAACCATTAAATTTTTGAACCACAGCATGATAATTTCCACGGCCTTGTCGTTAAATCCAGCGGGTATAATAACGAATTGTCGGCGGGCTTGCATTGCCAACCAGAACACCCGCCTCTACTCTGTTGATATTCCCTAAAAATGAGGAGCGATGTGTGCGTATAGGTATCGATTTAGGCGGCACGAAAACGGAAGTGATTGCGCTCGGCGATGCGGGGGAACAGCTGTTTCGCCATCGTCTGCCTACGCCGCGGGATGATTATCGACAAACGATAGAGACCATCGCTTCGCTGGTCGAGATGGCGGAAAAGGCGACGGGCCAGACGGGTACGGTAGGGATGGGTATTCCCGGTTCGATCTCGCCTTATACCGGCGTGGTAAAGAACGCTAACTCAACCTGGCTTAACGGTCAGCCGTTCGATAAAGATTTGAGTGCGCGTTTGCAGCGGGAAGTGCGCCTGGCGAACGACGCCAACTGTCTGGCGGTGTCCGAAGCGGTGGATGGCGCGGCGGCCGGAGCGCAGACCGTTTTTGCGGTGATCATCGGCACCGGGTGCGGGGCTGGCGTGGCGCTGAACGGTCGGGCGCATACCGGCGGCAACGGTACGGCAGGCGAGTGGGGGCACAATCCCTTGCCGTGGATGGATGAAGATGAACTGCGCTACCGTGAAGAAGTGCCCTGCTATTGTGGCAAACAAGGCTGCATTGAAACCTTTATCTCAGGAACCGGGTTTGCCACGGATTACCATCGTCTGAGTGGTCATCCGCTGAAAGGGAATGACATTATCCGTCTGGTTAACGAGCAGGACGCGCTGGCGGAACGGGCGCTTAGCCGTTATGAACTGCGCCTGGCGAAATCGTTAGCCCATGTGGTCAACATCCTCGACCCGGACGTTATCGTGTTAGGCGGCGGAATGAGCAATGTCGATCGGTTGTACAACACCGTGCCATCATTGATTAAACAGTTTGTTTTTGGCGGCGAATGCGAAACGCCGGTTCGTAAGGCGTTACATGGCGATTCCAGCGGCGTTCGCGGCGCGGCATGGTTGTGGCCGCAGGAGTAAATCGTTTTTTGCCGGATAAGGCGTAATGCCCGGTGGCGCTACGCTTACCGGGCCTACAACGTGCTCCCTGTAGGCCGGATAAGGCGTTCACGCCGCCATCCGGCGTAATGCCCGGTGGCGCTACGCTTACCGGGCCTACAACGTTCTCCCTGTAGGCCGGATAAGGCGTTTACGCCGCCATCCGGCATAGTGCCCGGTGGCGCTACGCTTACCGGGCCTACAACGTGCTTCCTGTAGGCCGGATAAGGCGGTTACGCCGCCATCCGGCATAGTGCCCGGTGGAGCTATGCTTACCGGGCCTACAATGTGCTTCCTGTAGGCCGGACAAGGCGGTGACGCCGCTATCCGGCGTAATGCCCGGTGGCGCTACGCTTACCGGGCCTACAATGTGCTCCCTGTAGGCCGGATAAGGCGTTTACGCCGCCATCCGGCAGAACAACCGTCATTCCACAGCAAACATCTTATCCAGTTTGCTGTAACCCAGCCCGTTGATTTTCTTCACCTTAATTTGCACAGGAATGCGTTCTTTCATCGCTTCCACATGGCTTATTACGCCAATCGTCTTACCGGTGGCATTCAGCGCGTCCAGGGCATCCAGCGCGGTATCCAGCGTCTCGCTGTCCAGCGTGCCGAACCCTTCATCAAGGAACAGGGAGTCGATGCGCGTTTTGTGGCTGACCAGGTCGGACAACGCCAGCGCCAGCGCCAGACTGACCAGGAAACTTTCGCCGCCGGATAGCGTGCGGGTATCGCGAACGGCATCCGCTTGCCAGGTATCGACCACCTCCAGTTCCAGCGCTTCGCTGGCCTTGCGCTGGAGCAGGTAACGACCATGCAGGCGAGTCAGCTGATTGTTCGCCAGCCAGACCAGGTTATCCAGCGTCAGCCCCTGAGCAAACTTGCGGAATTTATCGCCCTCTTTAGAGCCGATTAACGCGTTCAGATAACCCCAGTCCTCCACCTGCTGCGAGGCGTTTTCAATCTCCAGCATCAGAGACTGCTGCTGTTGGCGGTTATCCGCATCCTGTTTGAGCTGCTGGCGGATCTCCCCCTGACGCGTCGTATTGTCCCGCAGTTGTCCGGTTAATTGCGTCACGGCCTGCTGAATGTGTTCAGGTGTGAGCGTGAGATCCAGCCCCTCGGGCGGATGTTGTTGATGTTCTGCCAGCGCCTGGCTCGCCTGGGCGGCTAAGGCCTGCGCCTGCTGTAACTGGTTTTCCAGCGCCTGGCGATATTGTTCGAGGCGGGCGATGGTCTCATCATCCAGCAGCGCGGCAAGGAAGGCGGCGCGATCGTTAAATACGCTGGCCTTGAGCGCGGCGTCAAAGTGCGCCTGCGCCTGTGCTACCCGCTGCATTTCCTGCGCTTCCTGCTGCTGCAAGGTCTGCCACTGGCTCTGTAGCGAAACGTAATCATCATGTACCTGCCGCCAGTTATCCAGCGCTATGCGCTCGTCGCTCTCCGGGAGAATATCTGTTTCCGGTAGTGTCTCCAGCAGGGGAACCAACTGCGCGATGCGCGTTTGTAGCTCGCCCAGTTCCGTCTGGCGCTGTTGCCATGTTTGCGCGTCATCCGCGCGGGCGTTTAACCACGATGCTTCTTCTCCGTCGGCGGGCAGGGATAACCCGTAGCGGCGCAGTTCAGACAGCAGCGTGGTTTGACGCTGGTCGATTTGCTGCTGAAATTGCGTAACCTGCCCGGTATGGGCGGCGATCTGCGCCTGCAACATATGGCGCTGGCTGAGCTGATACAGCTGTTGTTCATAGTCCTGCCGGGCGGTAAGCCACGGTGAAATATCGTCCTGAGGGTGCAGCGTAACTTTCAGCGCGTCACACAGCGTTTGCCATTCTTGAGTGAGCGCTTGCTCCTCTTTTACCAGTGCCTGCACTTCGCTTTCGTCGCGGTGTAGCTGCTGCGTTAATGTTTCCAGTTGCCCGCGTAAGGCGGCGCCTTCTTCCGCCAGCGTCTTGACCTCTTTTTCCAGTGCATCGCGCCGCGCCTGATTCACGCCGGGTTCGAGTGCCTGATAGGATGCAATCGCCGGATGCGAGGTCGAGCCGCAGAGCGGGCATGGCTGGCCGGATTGCAGCAGCGCTCGCTGGCTTTCCAGATCTTTGATGCGCGCCTCCTGCTCGCAAATCGTTTTTACATCCATGAACTGCTGATTTTTTTCTTTATATTTCTGTCGCTTATCCTCCAGCGCCGCATTGCGTCGGGCCAACTCCTGCTGACTATTCTGGATCGCGGTTTGCAGTTGTTCCCGTCGTTTTTGCTTAGGCGCTATCTGCCCATGCAGGCTGGCGAGCCGCTGACGCAGCGGCTGCTGCTGCGTATGCTGCGCCAGCGCTGCCGTGGCCTCTTCTGGCGTAAGCGTCAGAGGATTCGGTGGAAGCGCGTCACGCTTGCGGATATCGCTTGCACACTGCTGCTGCCATTTAAGCAACTGCGCTTTATCGCTGGACTGTTGAGCAAACAGCGCACGCCAGCCTGCCAGTTCACTGCTCCACAAGCGGAAGCGTTCATGTTCGGTGAGCCATCCGGTCAGCGTCTGCATGGTGGCGTGCAGTTCGGCGGATTGTTGTTGAGCGCTGTGTCGAATGCGGCTGCGCAGGTGTAATACGCTTTGTAAGCGAGTATTTACTTCCTGAATTTGCTGGCGTGTGCGCCCGGCGGCAGCGGTTTGTTCCTCAATGCGTTCCCAGTGTGGACGTAACTGCCGGGCAGGATGCGCCAGGTTCAGCGCGGCCAGCTGCGGCTGCGCGTTTTCCTGTTCTTCCTGGGCAACCCGCAGCGCCTGCTGGCGGCGATTCATTTCAGCCTGCAACTCATTCTGACGGGTCAGCCAGTGCAGATGTTGCTGGTGAAGCTGCTGGCGGGCGAGCAGCTGTTTTTCTTCGTCAGTGAGCGCCTGCAAACTTTCATTGAGGGAATGCTGCTGCTCCGGCGCTAACAGCGAGACGCCGCTGGCCTGCGCCTGAAGCTTTTCCAGGTCAGTGCGGGCGGTCTTGTGCTTTTCAAACACCAGCGCGGAGATCTGCCCATAGATTTCTGTTCCGGTCAGCTCTTCCAGAAGCTCGGCGCGCTCTTTTGGCTTCGCATTGAGAAACGCAGCGAACTGCCCCTGCGACAGCAGCATGGAGCGGGTAAAGCGTCCGTAATCCAGCCCGGTAAGCGATGCCGTCATCTCCAGCTTATCTTTGACCTTATCGGCGAGGATTTTTCCGTCGGCGCAGCGCGCCAGCTCCACGCGCGGCACTTGCAGGTTTCCGTCCGGCTGATTGCGGGCGCGGTTCTGGCTCCAGAAAGCGCGGTAAGACTCGCCTTTAACCTCAAACTCCACTTCAGCAAGGCATTCGGCCGTATCGCGGGTCATCAGATCGTTTTGCGATTGCGAAACGGTGCTCAGGCGCGGCGTCTCGTGATAGAGCGCAAGACAGATGGCGTCGAGCAGCGTGGTTTTCCCCGCGCCGGTCGGCCCGGTGATGGCAAACAGCCCGTTGCTGGCAAAAGGTTCTGCCGTGAAATCGACTTTCCATTCTCCCTTCAGGGAGTTGAGATTTTTCAGGCGCAGACTGAGAATCTTCATGCGTCATGCTCCCCGGCCAGCGAATGTAGGGTGGTGGTAAAAAGCTGCGTCAGACGTTCACGCTGGGGCTCATCCAGCTCTTCCAGCGCCAGACGGCGGGTAAAAACGTCTTCCACGCGCAGTTCGCTCAGGGTTTCACGTCGTTCGTTAGCCATAATGCGTTCGCGATTTTCCCGACTGCGGCGCACCAGTAAAACCTCAACGGGCAGCGACTCCGTTAATGCCTGAATTTTGCGCTGCATATCGTGAAGGTATTCGTCGGTGGTGATTTCAATATCCAGCCAGACGGGAGGCTCCTGGTGAGCATCGCGCCATTGCTCAAGTTGTTCGGTGATGGAGGCCAGATCGCCTTTCAGCACCGCCAGCGGTTGAGTGACGGGAACGGTGAGGTTCTCTACTTGATGTAATTTGCCGTTTGCAAAACTGACCAGATGGACGCATTTGCTTTTGCCGCACTCATCAAAGCTCAGCGCGATCGGAGAGCCGCAGTAGCGGATGTGTTCCGTGCCGCCAATGATCTGCGCCCGGTGAATGTGTCCCAGAGCGATATAATCGGCAGGAGGGAAGTTTTGCGCCGGGAAGGCATCTAGCGTGCCAATATAGATGTCACGTACCGCGTCACTTTTACTGGCGCCGACGGTGGTGAGGTGCCCGGTGGCGATAACCGGCAGAGTTTGATCGCCGTCGCCGCGCAGCTTACAGGCTTCCTGATACTGTTGTTGGTAATAATCAGTGATCGCCCCGAGCAGATGCTGCTGTTTTTCATTACCCGAAAGCCCCGCCTGGCTGGTGATGATGTCGCGCGGGCGTAAAAACGGAATCGGGCAAAGCACGGCGCCCGGCGTGCCGTCGCGACGGTAAAGGTACTGCGGCGCGTGGCCTGCGCTGGCGACCACGGTGGTGTTGAGAAACGCCAGAATATCGCGGGATTCGTTGAGCGTGGCGACGGAGTCATGGTTTCCGGCCAGCACCACCAGATGACAGCCGGTTTGCTGTAAATTGACAACAAACCGGTTATACAACTCGCGGGCATAGCTTGGCGGCGATCCTGTATCAAAAATGTCACCCGCGACAATAATCGCATCCACCTGGTGAGATTGCGCGGTTTCCAGCAGCCAGTCGAGAAACGCCTGGTGCTCGGCGGCGCGGCTTTTGCTGTAGAAGTTTTGTCCCAGATGCCAGTCAGAGGTGTGAAGGATGCGCATAACGGTTCCATGACGAAAAAGCGTGGGCAGGATTATAACCCGTCGGGAACGGTAATATCTTGTTTCGTGACTGTCATAAATCAATAACCTGAGCCGAATGTCGACTATCTTTTTCATAAATCTGTCATAAATCTGACGCATAATGGCGCCGCATTGATGACAACGACTTATTTAAACAGGGCAAATCATGGCGAGACGTATTCTGGTCGTAGAAGATGAAGCTCCAATTCGTGAAATGGTCTGCTTCGTGCTCGAGCAAAATGGCTTTCAGCCAGTAGAAGCCGAAGATTATGACAGTGCTGTGAACCAACTGAATGAACCCTGGCCGGATTTAATCCTCCTTGACTGGATGTTGCCCGGCGGGTCGGGCCTTCAGTTTATTAAACACCTCAAGCGTGAAGCGATGACCCGGGATATCCCTGTGGTTATGCTGACGGCAAGAGGCGAAGAGGAAGACCGCGTGCGCGGGCTGGAAACCGGGGCGGATGACTATGTCACCAAGCCGTTTTCCCCTAAAGAGCTGGTGGCGCGTATCAAAGCTGTGATGCGCCGCATTTCGCCGATGGCGGTAGAAGAGGTGATTGAGATGCAGGGGCTTAGCCTCGATCCAACTTCGCACCGCGTGATGACCGGGGAAAATCCGCTCGATATGGGGCCGACCGAATTTAAATTGTTACACTTCTTTATGACGCACCCTGAGCGCGTCTACAGTCGCGAGCAGCTCCTCAACCATGTCTGGGGAACGAATGTGTATGTTGAAGACCGTACGGTCGATGTGCATATTCGTCGTTTGCGTAAAGCGCTGGAGCACAGCGGTCACGATCGTATGGTGCAAACGGTACGCGGAACCGGGTATCGCTTTTCGACCCGTTTTTAATACCTTGCCGCCAGACCGGCATCTCGGTGTGGCGGGCGGGTTTACTATTCTGAAGGGAGTGTGACGCGTGCTGGAACGGCTGTCATGGAAAAGGCTGGTGCTGGAGCTGATCCTCTGCTGCATCCCCGCTTTTATCCTCAGTGCTTTTTTTGGTTATCTGCCCTGGTTTTTACTGGCGTCGGTAACGGGATTGCTGATCTGGCATTTCTGGAATTTATTGCGCCTCTCCTGGTGGCTGTGGGTCGATATGAGTATGACGCCGCCGCCGGGACGCGGGAGCTGGGAGCCGCTGCTGTACGGTCTGCACCAGATGCAGTTGCGTAATAAAAAGCGGCGTCGCGAACTGGGAAACCTGATTAAACGCTTTCGCAGCGGGGCGGAATCCCTCCCCGACGCGGTGGTGCTGACAACCGAAGACGGCGGGATTTTCTGGTGTAACGGACTGGCGCAACAGGTGCTTGGGCTGCGCTGGCCGGACGACAACGGGCAAAACATTCTGAACCTGCTGCGCTACCCGGAATTTACGCAGTATCTCAAAACACGCGATTTTATCCGGCCGCTCAATCTGGTGCTCAACACCGGGCGGCATCTGGAGATCCGCGTGATGCCTTATACCGATCAGCAACTATTGATGGTCGCACGCGACGTGACGCAGATGCACCAGCTTGAGGGCGCGCGGCGCAATTTCTTCGCGAACGTCAGCCATGAACTACGCACGCCGCTTACCGTCTTGCAGGGCTATCTGGAGATGATGCAGGAGCAGCCTCTGGAAGGCGCGACGCGGGAGAAGGCGCTGCATACGATGCGTGAGCAAACGCACCGGATGGAAGGGCTGGTGAAACAACTGCTGACGCTGTCGAAAATTGAGGCGGCGCCCGCGCTGCTGTTGAACGAAAGGGTGGACGTGCCGATGATGCTGCGTGTTGTTGAGCGTGAGGCGCAGGCGCTCAGCCAGCAGAAACACACCTTTACGTTTGAAGTGGATGCCCGGCTGAGCGTATTGGGCAACGAAGAACAGTTGCGCAGCGCGATTTCGAACCTGGTCTATAACGCGGTAAATCATACGCCTGCGGGAACGCATATTACCGTGCGCTGGCAGCATGTGACCCACGGTGCGGAGTTCAGCGTGGAAGATAACGGGCCGGGGATTGCGCCTGAGCATATTCCGCGTCTGACGGAGCGTTTCTACCGTGTGGACAAAGCGCGGTCGCGGCAAACCGGGGGAAGCGGATTAGGTCTGGCGATTGTGAAACATGCGCTGAATCATCACGAGAGTCGATTGATTATCGACAGTTCGCCGGGTAAAGGGACGCGCTTCAGCTTTGTGCTGCCGGAACGATTAATTGCCAAAAATTGCGCTTAATTGTGGTTCGTAAGGTTAGCTTTCCATAAGCCAGCGGATGCTGGCTTATTTTCTTTGCAGTAAAGAAGACTCTGCTGAATTTTTCAACGTCTGATGCTTTTTTGTTCGCATGATTAGCCATGACTTTTTCTTATGGATAGCGTTTTGTACTGGTTGCTAATTTCATATCGCTATATTCTTCTGGTTTTTGGATCTCACCTTGCTTTAAAACGTTATAAGCGTTTAAATTGCGCTCCAGATGCTGTCATACCGACTGCATTTACGCGGTAAATCGAAAAACTATTCTTCGCCGCGCCAGCCCAGGAGCATATCCCGCTGGAATTGCTTAAAAATGCCGCTGTATCGTCCCGCAGGGAAGGGCAGAAAATTTAACGTTTTCAACACCACATCCACAGGCAGTAAAACTTTATGACCCATCAGTTAAAATCGCGCGATATTATCGCTCTGGGCTTTATGACATTTGCGCTGTTCGTTGGCGCAGGCAATATTATCTTTCCGCCGATGGTCGGTTTGCAGGCAGGTGAACACGTCTGGACTGCGGCGTTCGGCTTTCTGATTACTGCCGTTGGTCTTCCGGTACTTACCGTTGTGGCGCTGGCGAAAGTCGGCGGCGGCGTTGATAGCCTGAGCACCCCGATTGGTAAAGTGGCTGGCGTTCTGCTGGCGACCGTCTGTTATCTGGCGGTGGGGCCGTTATTCGCAACGCCGCGTACGGCGACCGTCTCCTTTGAAGTCGGGATTGCGCCGCTGACCGGCGATTCCGCACTGCCGCTGTTTATCTACAGCCTGGTGTATTTCGCCATTGTGATTCTGGTATCGCTCTATCCGGGCAAACTGCTGGACACGGTGGGTAACTTCCTGGCGCCGCTGAAAATCATCGCGCTGATTATTCTCTCCGTTGCGGCAATCATCTGGCCTGCCGGCCCGATTAGCGACGCGATGGATGCCTACCAGAACGCGGCGTTCTCTAATGGCTTTGTGAATGGCTATCTGACGATGGATACGCTGGGCGCAATGGTGTTTGGTATCGTTATCGTCAATGCGGCGCGCTCGCGCGGCGTTAAAGAAGCGCGTCTGCTGACCCGTTATACCGTCTGGGCGGGCCTGATGGCGGGTGTGGGTTTGACGCTGCTGTACCTTGCGCTGTTCCGTCTGGGATCGGATAGCGCGACGCTGGTCGATCAGTCTGCTAACGGCGCGGCAATCCTGCACGCTTACGTTCAGCATACCTTCGGCGGCGCGGGTAGCCTGCTGCTGGCGGCGCTGATTTTCATCGCCTGTCTGGTGACGGCGGTTGGCCTGACCTGCGCATGTGCGGAGTTCTTTGCGCAGTACGTCCCACTCTCTTATCGCACGCTGGTGTTTATTCTGGGCGGCTTCTCAATGGTGGTATCGAATCTGGGTCTGAGCCATCTGATTCAGATTTCTATTCCGGTGCTGACAGCCATCTATCCGCCGTGTATCGCACTGGTTGTATTAAGCTTTACCCGCTCATGGTGGCATAATTCTTCCCGCGTCATTGCTCCGGCGATGTTTATCAGCCTGGTTTTTGGTATCCTTGACGGGATTAAAGCCTCTGCGATTGGTGACATCTTACCGGCCTGGACCCAGCGTTTACCGCTGGCGGAACAGGGGCTGGCGTGGTTGATGCCAACAGTGGTGATGGTTGTTCTGGCAATTATCTGGGATCGCGCCGCAGGTCGACAAGTGACCTCCAGCGCTCACTAAGATCACTGACAGTATGTTTTAACCACGGGGCTACAGGCCCCGTGGTTTTTTTATTATTTTGATGGGTTCGGAATTGATGGAAAGCAATAACAAGCTAAAGCGTGGGCTGAGCACCCGGCACATTCGCTTTATGGCATTGGGCTCGGCAATTGGCACCGGATTATTTTATGGCTCGGCAGACGCCATCAAAATGGCCGGGCCAAGCGTGTTGCTGGCCTACATTATCGGCGGGGTCGCGGCGTACATTATTATGCGCGCGCTGGGCGAAATGTCCGTGCATAACCCCGCCGCCAGCTCGTTCTCGCGCTATGCGCAGGAAAACCTCGGCCCGCTCGCGGGTTACATTACCGGCTGGACTTACTGTTTTGAAATTCTGATTGTCGCCATTGCCGACGTGACCGCCTTCGGTATCTATATGGGAGTCTGGTTCCCTGCGGTGCCGCACTGGATCTGGGTGCTGAGCGTGGTGCTGCTTATCTGCGCCATCAACTTGATGAGCGTGAAGGTATTCGGCGAGCTGGAATTCTGGTTCTCGTTCTTTAAAGTCGCCACTATCATCATCATGATTGTCGCCGGCTTCGGCATCATTATCTGGGGGATTGGCAACGGCGGGCAGCCGACCGGGGTCCACAACCTGTGGAGCAACGGCGGGTTCTTCAGTAACGGCTGGCTGGGGATGGTGATGTCGCTGCAAATGGTGATGTTCGCTTACGGCGGGATTGAAATTATCGGCATCACCGCCGGAGAAGCGAAAGACCCGGAGAAATCTATTCCGCGCGCCATCAATTCCGTGCCGATGCGTATTCTGGTGTTCTACGTGGGCACGCTGTTCGTCATCATGTCTATCTACCCGTGGAACCAGGTTGGCACCAACGGCAGCCCGTTCGTCCTGACCTTCCAGCATCTTGGCATTACGTTTGCCGCCAGCATCCTGAACTTTGTGGTGCTGACCGCTTCGCTGTCGGCGATTAACTCCGACGTGTTCGGCGTGGGACGTATGCTGCACGGTATGGCGGAGCAGGGCAGTGCGCCGAAAGTGTTCGCTAAAACGTCGCGTCGCGGTATTCCGTGGGTGACGGTTATGGTGATGACCATTGCGCTGCTGTTCGCGGTTTACCTGAACTACATCATGCCGGAAAACGTCTTCCTGGTGATTGCTTCGCTGGCGACCTTCGCCACGGTATGGGTATGGATTATGATCCTGCTGTCGCAGATTGCGTTCCGCCGTCGTCTGCCGGCGGATGAGGTGAAGGCGCTGAAATTTAAAGTGCCGGGCGGCGTGGCGACAACCGTTACGGGCCTGATCTTCCTGGTCTTTATTATCGCGCTTATCGGCTACCATCCAGATACCCGTATTTCGCTGTACGTCGGTTTCGCCTGGATCGCACTGCTGCTGGTCGGCTGGATGTTTAAACGCCGCCGCGACCGCCAACTGGCTGAAGTGGGGTGATTCCCCGCCGGATGGCGCTAACGCTTATCCGGCCTACAGGCAACCGTAGGCCGGGTCAGGCGAAGTCGCCGCCCGGCAGTATCAAACAATATCCTCCCCCGGACTCCTCCCCCAATAAACATTAAGATGATGAGTTATCCTTGATGTCGCTATGGCAAGGTGGCTTCATTTTCATCAAAGGGGATACGTGATGTTGAACGCCTGGCACCTTCCGGTTGCCCCATTTGTTAAGCAAAACAAAGAACAACTGACCATTACGTTATGGCTGAGCGGGGAAAACCCACCCCAGCGTGTGACGCTACGCGCTGAGAACGATAATGAAGAAATCTCGCTGGCGATGCATCGGCTGCGCAGTCAACCGCAACCGGGCGTCACGGCGTGGCGGGCGGCGATCGATCTCGCCAGCGGACAGCCGCGCCGTCGCTACAGCTTTAAGCTGCTCTGGCACGATCGCCAGCTGTGGTTCACGCCGCAGGGATTTAGCCGTTTCCCGCCCGCGCGGCTGGAGCAGTTTGCCGTCGATGTGCCGGACAATGGCCCGCAATGGGTCGCCGATCAGATTTTCTATCAAATCTTCCCGGATCGCTTTGCCCGCAGCCAGCCGCGCGAAGCGGAACAGGATAATGTCTATTACCATCATGCCGCCGGTCAGGATATCGTCTTGCACGACTGGGACGATCCGGTGACTGCGCATGCCGGGGGATCGACGTTCTACGGCGGCGATCTGGACGGGATCAGCGAGAAACTGCCGTACCTGAAAAAACTGGGGGTGACGGCGCTGTACCTGAACCCGGTCTTTAGCGCGCCAAGCGTCCATAAATACGATACGGAAGATTATCGTCACGTTGATCCGCAGTTTGGCGGCGATCGGGCGCTGCTGCGCCTGCGGCAGCATACGCAGCAGCAGGGAATGCGCCTGGTGCTGGACGGCGTCTTTAACCATAGCGGCGACTCGCACGCCTGGTTTGACAGGCACAATCGGGGAAGCAGCGGCGCATGCCACAACCCGGATTCGCCCTGGCGTGACTGGTACTCTTTCTCCCCGGAGGGCGTGGCGCTGGACTGGCTGGGGTATCCGAGTCTGCCCAAGCTGGATTTCCAGTCGGAAAGCCTGGTCAATGAAATCTACCGTGGTGAAGACAGCATTGTGCGTCACTGGCTGAAAGCGCCGTGGCATATGGACGGCTGGCGGCTTGATGTGGTGCATATGCTGGGCGAGGCCGGAGGCGCGCGCAATAACCTGCAACACGTTGCCGGCATTACGCAGGCGGCAAAAGAGACGCAGCCTGACGCCTATATCGTTGGCGAGCATTTTGGCGATGCGCGGCAATGGCTCCAGGCGGATGCGGAAGACGCCGCCATGAACTATCGCGGCTTTACTTTCCCGCTGTGGGGATTTCTCGCCAATACCGATATCTCTTACGATCCGCAGCACATTGACGCGCAAACCTGCATCGCCTGGATGGATAACTACCGTGCTGGCCTGTCGCATCAGCAGCAGTTACGGATGTTTAACCAACTGGACAGCCACGATACCGCCCGTTTCAAATCGCTGCTGGGCAAAGACGTGGCGCGTTTGCCGCTGGCGGTCGTCTGGCTGTTTACCTGGCCTGGCGTTCCCTGCATCTATTACGGCGATGAAGTGGGGCTGGACGGTAATAACGATCCGTTCTGTCGTAAGCCGTTCCCGTGGCAGGTTGAAAAACAGGATGCCACGCTGTTGGCGCTGTACCAGCGTCTGGGGAAACTTCGCCAGCGCACGCAGGCGCTACGTCACGGCGGTTGCCAGGTGATTTATGCCGAAGAAGATGTGGTGGTCTTTGTGCGAGTCTATCACCAGCAGCGCGTACTGGTGGCGATCAACCGGGGCGAGGCCTGTGAGGTCGTATTGCCTGCCTCACCGTTGCTTAACGTCAGCGAATGGCGAGGCAAAGAGGGGAAAGGCCAACTGGCTGAGGGTGTTCTCAGCCTGCCCGCCATTTCCGCTACGGTCTGGGTGAATCACTGATAGAGCTGCGCGACTTCCGGGCTGGCGAGCAGGGCTTCTCGCCACCAGCGCTGCGCCAGACCGTCGCTGTGGTTGCGCCATGCCATATAGGCGACATCTTTCTGCCGAAAAGAGATGACGGATTTTTCCACCAGCTCGCCGGTGGCAAGCCACGGTCTGACGATATGGCGGGGGAGGAATCCGCACCCTAAACCGGCGCGCAGCAGCGTCACTTTGCTGTCGAAGTCATCCACGCGAATTTGCGGCTGCTCATCCATTAAATTGGATTGCAGGGGATGGCAGAAGCGGGCGCTGTCGCTGATCACCACCGCCCGGTGCAGACAGAGTTGCTCATTGGTCAGGCCGTCCGTGGCGGCGGCCAGCGGGTGCGAAGGCGCGACCACAAATACGTTGTCCAGGGTGCCGAGCATTTTATATGACCAGGCGGCGGAGGTCGGAGGCTCGTTAATTGCGCCGAGAATGATGTCCGCGCCGTTGTGCGTCAGCTCTTCCCACGATCCCGCCAGCGTATGGTGTGTAAAATTGAGGCGCGTTTGCTTATTCAGCGCATAAAACGCATCAATAACGGGCAGCAGCGTCTCGAAAGGGAAGGAATCATCCAGCGCTATCGCCAGTTCTTTTTCCCAGCCAGAGCTTAACTGCACGGCTTGTTTCTCCAGGTCTTTTGCGGCGTTGAGCAGCAGACGTCCTTTTTCCAGCATCATCCGTCCGGTATCGGTAAATTTCGCCCGGTGGCCGGAGCGATCGAGAAGCTCAATATCGAGATCGTTTTCCAGTTTCTGAATCATATAGCTAAGCGCCGCGGGGGTTTTAAACAGCGACCCGGCCGCAGCGGCAAACGAGCCGTGTTTGTCGATAGCATCAAGAATGAGCAGAACGTCCAGATTGATTCGCATGATCTGAAAATATCCTGAAAATGAAATAAGTACGTTGTACAGACTGTCGAAAAACAATGCCAGTGAATAATTTAGACCAAAGCATGGCATTTTTTTGAGGGTGTCTGTTATGCAAAATAAGATGAAATAACCACGTTATTAGCATGGTTCATTTCCTCAATAATGCATTAAACATGGTCGGCTCTATTCGCCCCGAAGCCGCGTTCTGGTTTACGCTGCGATCCGGCATTTTCACCTTCAGGGATGGCACAAATGTAATAATCTGTGTCATTCTGGTCTGTCCTTGTACAGTGAAGGTGGAAACATGGATGAGCTTTTAATCCTTGGCTGCATTGTTTTATTCTTCGCGCTGGTGGTGGTTCCCATTCTCGCGATTGTCGCGCTCAACCGCAGCGCGGCGGTTCGCTTTGAGCTGGCGGTGTTGCGCCGACGGGTTGAGCAACTTGAACAGCTGCGTGCGGAAGAAGCGCCTGCGGTACAGGTGACGGCGGAACCCTCGCTATCTGCGAAAGAGCGTGTCGCGCCATCGCCGCCTGATGCCATCGAAGCGGCCATACCTGAGCCGGAAAATCCCTGGGCTGCGCAGGAAACCCTCGCAAAACCGCTTCCGGCGCCTGCGAAAACGACAAAACCTTCCGCGTTCGGCGGCGTTTTCACCTCGCTGGTGCGCTGGTTTATGCAGGGAAATCCGCTGGCGAAGCTGGGCATCCTGCTCCTCTTTTTCGGTTTATCTTTCCTGTTGCGTTATACGGTTGAACACGCGCTGTTTCCGCTTGAACTGCGTCTTGTCACTGCGGCGCTGTGTGCCGTAGTGCTGCTCGCGACAGGCTGGCGTTTGCGACGCAAACAGCCGGTTTATGCGTTGATCCTGCAAGGCGGCGCGACAGGCGCGCTCTATCTGACCGTCTTTGGCGCATTCCGGCTGTGGCAAATGCTGCCGATGACGCTGGCGTTTGCGCTGCTGGTGCTGATTTGCGCCGCAAGCGTAGGGCTGGCTATTTTGCAAAAAGCGCTTAGCCTGGCGATGCTGGCCAGCCTGGGCGGCTATCTTGCGCCGCTGCTGCTGTCGACGGGCGGCGGGAACTATGTGGCGCTGTTCTCGTTCTATCTCCTGCTGTCGGCAGGCATTCTTGCCATAAGCGTCTGGCAGCACTGGCGTGAGCTTAATCTGCTGGGGTTATTATTCACTTTCGGGGTCGGCGGCCTGTGGGGCGTCAGCGACTACCGGCCTGAATACTGGCTCAACTGCCAGCTTTTCCTGATTGCCAATATCATTATTTTCGGCGTGCTGAGCGTGGCGCTGTCGCTGCGGGCGCAGGAAAAAGGCAAACATATTGTTGATGGCGTGCTGTTGTTTGCGCCGCCGCTGGTTGGGTTTGGCATGCAGTACGCCATTACCCAACATATGGATTATGGTCCAGCGCTCAGTGCGCTGGGCTACGGCGCGTTCTATATGGCGCTGGCGTGGCTGGCGCTGCGCCGCTACCCGTCGATGGGAAGGCCGCTGGTGCTGGCGGCGCTCGCGTTGGGCGGCGCGTTTACCACCCTCGCCATCCCGCTGGCGCTTTCGGCGCGCTGGACGGCAATGGCCTGGGCGCTGGAGGGGCTTGGCGTATTGTGGCTGGGTATGCAGCAACAGCAGCGGCGGATGAGCTATAGCGGCACTGCGCTCATGCTACTGGCTGTGGGCAGCGCGCTGTGGGCGCTGGCCGATGACGCCGCGCCGCTGACGGTGATGATGATCTTCGCCGTGCTGAGTTTGTGCTGGCTGGGCGGCGCGTGGCTGTGGCGCAGCGAGAAGAAGGAGGTCAGTTGGGCGCTGCTGGCGGGCGGCATCGCCTTCTGGATCGTCGCGCTGACGGGCGCCTCGCAACTGGCGCTGGCGCGTTATGCTGCCGAATGGTCTGGCGTGCTGGCGCTACTCGCCGCGTCCGCCTGGCTCTGGCGTTATCTGAGCGGGCGGCTCGCCTGGCAGGCGTTAGGTTACAGCCCCTGGCTGCTGTGGCCTGCGATGCTGCTGGCATTGCTGTACCAGATTGAAGAACGCCAGATTTTCGCCGCAGGCTGGCAAAATCTGGCGTGGTGCGTGGCGCTGCCTTGTGCGGTGCTCATGCTTTATCGTGATGATGCGCATCTGCCGCCGCGCATCTCCCGGACGCTGCATTTATCCTTGTTCTGGATGGTGCTTTTAGCGCTCGGGATGGAGCTGTTCTGGTTTGTGCAGTCGTTGCCGTGGGGAATGGACGCCTGGCGCAGCGGGTTGATGATGGCGGCGGGCGGAATCGTCATACTGCTGGTACACGCCGCGCTGCGCCGCGATTTGTGGCCGTTCAAATGCTGGCCTGCGTTGTACGGCGCGCTGGCGCTGGCGCCCGTGGCAGCGATCCTGCTGCTGCTTCTGGTGCTGGCGAATTTACAGGATGGCGTGGTTTTCCAACAGCGCTATCTGCCAGTGGTGAACCCGCTTGAGGAGGGAGCCGCTTTCGCCTTGCTGGGATTGTTCCTCCTTGCGCGTTTCTCTCGTCGTTTTCTGCCGTCGCCGTTAGCGAAATATCGCGCATGGGCGCCTGTGGTGCTCGCGACGCTCGCATTCTGGTGGTTGAACGGAGGGCTGATGCGGGCGCTGGCGTGGTATGGCGAGGTGGCGTGGAGCATGGAGACATTGTGGCATTCGCGGTTGATCCAGACCTGCTTCGCCCTGTTCTGGATGCTGACGGCGTTAATTATGATGTTGCTCGCGACCCGTCGCCGTTCGCGGCGGGAATGGTTATGCGGCGCGGTGCTTTTGGGGATCGTCATTGTTAAGCTGATGCTGGTGGATAGCGCGCGCGGCGGCGGGCTGGCGCGTGCCATCGCTTTTATCGGCGTGGCGATCCTGGTACTTATCGTCGGGTATTTCTCACCGTTACCGCCCAAAGCAGGAGAAGAAAAATGAAATGGATGAAAGCGGTAGTCTGGAGCGCGTTGCTGAGTACGGCGTGGCCGGCGTTCAGCCGTGATGAAGCCCCGGAAACGCCGCAGGATTACGCCACCGGCATGATGCTGGAAGCGACGGGTTCATCGCCGTGGTATCGCGTTTCGCTGCCGCTGGCGCTTTACCAACAAAGCGCCTGGCCGGATTTACGCGATGTGCGGGTTTTTAACCGCCAGGGCGATACGGTGCCCTTTGCGCTGACGGCGCAGAAAACGCCGTCTGTCACGCCAGAGACGGTGGCGCTGCGGCTTTTTCCTCTGGATATGTCGCCAGTATCACCGCGGGAAGGGGAGCGCCGTGGAAGCGAATCCTTTGTCTTGCGTTCAAAGACCGGCGTGGAAATTCATCTGGAAAGCGATGATGTTAACGCGGTTGGGCAGAGCTATTTACTGACTCTGCCGGAAGAGATGACGGCGGCCTTTTCGCTGGCGCAACTGCGCCTGAACTGGAACACGCCTGCGGGCAACTGGCAGGGGAAGGCGTCCGTTTATGCCAGCCGTGATTTACGTTACTGGCAACCCGTGCAAGAAGACGCGCCGCTGATGGATCTGACGCGCGATAACGATCGGCTGAAAATGGACACCATCAGCGCCAGCCTGACGCTCTCTGCGGAAGGCCGTCGCTACCTGCTGGTGATTCTCGATTCGCAAAGTCCGCCGCTGACCTTAAATAGCGTAAGCGCCATTGCGGACAGCGGAGAACCGGCATCGGAGCGTATTGCGCTGGAGGCCCACGCAAAGAAAGTGTCGGAAACAGAAGCCGTATGGCGCTGGAATCAGCCGCAGCCGCTGACGTCGCTCAGAATTGCGCTGGAAAACGAGGGCGTTTTACCGGTTGAGCTGGCATGGCGCGGCGGGGAAAAAGAGGCGTGGCGTCCGCTGACGAAAACGATCCTGTACCGCCTCGACGGGAAGCGTTCGGAGGATATTCTTCTTTCAGGTCAACAGGTTGAAGCTATCCGTATGACCACCATCAACGCCCGATTGCCGGAGACGCTGCCTGCGCTGAGCGGCGCGCGGGACAGTTATCAACTGGTGTTCAATACGCAGGGGAAAGGCCCGTATATGCTGGCCTGGGGAAACCGGGCGGCAGAAAAAGCCGATGTTGAGCTGGATATGCTGATCCCGGCGTCGCTGCGCAAAACGCAGGATGTTAACGACCTGCCCTGGGCGATGACGCAGCAGCGCGTAACGCTGGGCGGTGAGGCGCGGCTGACGGCAACGTCGGCTGCGGAGCAGCAAAGCCGCTGGAAAACGTTACTGGTGTGGGGGGCGTTGATTGCTGGCGTCGCGGTACTGTTGGTGATGGCGTGGCGAATCTGGCGCGAGGTGAAAAAGGACGGCGCGGCGTAAACGCGACATGTTTGTAGGCCCGGTAAACGGCGTGCCACCGGGCACTACGCCGGATGACGGCGGAACGCCTTATCCGGGCTACAAAAATCCGTAGGCCTGATAAGCGCAATAAAAAAGCTCGCCATAGCGAGCTTTTTTCAATTCGAGCCGATTACAGGCTGGCGACGTTTTCAGTCAGGTATTTTGCCACGCCGTCTGGAGAGGCGTTCATCCCTTCTTTGCCTTTTTCCCACTGTGCCGGGCACACTTCACCGTGCTCTTCGTGGAACTGCAACGCGTCAACCATACGCAGCATTTCGTCGATGTTACGGCCCAGCGGCAGATCGTTAACTACCTGGTGACGAACCACGCCGTTGGCGTCGATCAGGAAAGAACCGCGCAGGGCAACGCCCGCTTCCGGGTGTTCGATACCGTAGGCTTTCTGGATTTCACGCTTCACGTCAGCAACCATTGCGTATTTCACTGCACCGATGCCGCCTTTATCGACAGGGGTGTTACGCCATGCGTTGTGGACGAATTCAGAGTCAAAAGAAACGCCGACAACTTCTACGCCACGCGCCTGGAACTCTTCATAACGTTTGTCGAAAGCAATCAGTTCAGACGGGCAAACGAAGGTGAAATCCATCGGCCAGAAGAACAGAACGGTTGCTTTGCCGTTGGTGTGCTGTTTGAAGTTGAAGTTTTCAACGATCTCACCGCTACCCAGTACGGCGGCTGCTGTGAAGTCCGGGGCCTGACGAGTAACCAGTACCATATAAATACTCCTGCAAAGTTAAGGGGTTTGGAACGCAACGCGGGCAAGTATAGGGAGGGGAAGAGGGCAACTCAACGCGGTGCTGACAATCAATGAGACAGGTTTCACCTATCAATTTTTTGCCTGATGGCGTTACGCTTATCAGGCAGCTAAAGCGACTTCTGACGCGCCTGCGCCATCATGCGCGGGTAGAAGCGCCAGAAGCGCGCTTCTAACGCATCGTAGTGCGCATCCAGATCGTACCAGGAGTCGCGCAGGGCATCGAGGCGTGGGCGGCGATTCGCCATCCCGTTGAGGACATTCTGGATAAAATCCATATCGCGATAACGCTCCAGCCACTTTTCCGACCACAGATAATCGTTCAGATTCACAAAACGCGGCGGCGAGTCGGGCAAAATAGTGCTGACCTGCGCATGGGCGTAGCCCACGAACGCCTGCAACGGGAAATCGGGAGATATTGTCGCCCAGTGGCGCGACAGGAAGTGGTCCCACATCACATCCAGAGTGATGGGGGCTACACGACGGGTTTCGCTGCGAAACCATTCCCGCGCTTCACGCACTTCCGGCAGATTATCGGTCATGACGTCAATCCGCCGATGCATATAAATCCCTTCCACCACGTCAGGGGGAAAATTAGCCTCCGGGTTTCCCCGAACAAAATCGGCTAGTAAATTGCCGGAAAGCGAGCTGTCGGCGAGATGCGCTAAGTGCAGGTGTGCAAGAAAATTCATATCCACTTCATCCTTCAAACTGCCTCTTTGTTGGCTGCGAGTTACTCGGCCCATCCCCGGGCCTCACCCCTGCGGGGCCGCTGCAAGCAGCGTTCAAATTCGTTCCTGACGAATTTGTCATTCAGTTGCCGCCTCGATGCATCCTGAATGATTTTGTCTATAGCTTATATTTCTTAACTTGAGGGGTAACGGTTGCAGGGAGCGCGCCCCGGCACTAGACTACCCGCCTCTTATTTTAGTCTGAGTCAGTGTCATGCGCGTTACCGATTTTTCCTTTGAATTACCTGAATCCCTGATTGCCCACTATCCGCAGCCTGAGCGCAGTCGTTGCCGCTTGCTGTCACTGGACGGGTCGACGGGCGCGCTGACGCACGGTACTTTCACCGATCTGCTCGATAAGCTCAAGCCTGGCGATCTGCTGGTCTTTAATAATACCCGCGTCATCCCGGCGCGTCTGTTTGGCCGTAAAGCCAGCGGCGGCAAGATTGAAGTGCTGGTTGAGCGGATGCTGGATGACAAACGTATTCTGGCGCATATTCGCGCTTCCAAAGCGCCGAAACCGGGCGCGGAACTGCTGTTGGGCGATGACGAAAGCATTAACGCCACCATGACCGCACGTCATGGCGCGCTGTTTGAAGTTGAGTTCAACGACGCGCGCCCGGTTCTGGAGATTCTCAACGCGATCGGCCATATGCCGCTGCCGCCGTACATCGACCGCCCGGATGAAGACGCCGACCGTGAGTTGTATCAGACGGTCTACAGTGAAAAACCGGGGGCCGTTGCCGCGCCAACCGCAGGTTTGCACTTTGACGATCCGCTGCTGGCCGCGCTGCGCGAAAAAGGCATTGAGATGGCGTTTGTGACGCTGCACGTCGGCGCGGGGACGTTCCAGCCGGTGCGTGTGGAGACCATTGAAGATCACATCATGCACTCGGAGTACGCCGAAGTCCCGCAGGAGGTGGTTGATGCGGTGCTGGCGGCAAAAGCGCGGGGCAATCGGATCATCGCGGTGGGCACCACCTCGGTACGCTCGCTGGAGAGTGCGGCGCAGGCGGCGAAAAACGACCTGATCGAACCGTTCTTCGGCGATACGCAAATCTTCATCTACCCAGGTTATCAATACAAAGTGATTGATGCGCTGGTGACCAATTTTCACCTGCCGGAATCGACGCTGATTATGCTGGTGTCCGCTTTTGCGGGTTATCAGCACACGATGAATGCGTACAAGGCTGCGGTAGAACAAAATTATCGCTTTTTTAGCTACGGGGACGCGATGTTTATCACGTACAATCCGCAGGCTTTGAATGAGCGTGTCGGGAAGTAGGTTCGCGGCACAGGTTTAAACGTCAGACTGTTTTTCTGGCGTATGGAGAGAAAATGAAATTCGAACTGGATACTACCGACGGGCGCGCTCGCCGTGGCCGCCTGGTGTTTGATCGTGGCGTAGTGGAAACGCCTGCTTTTATGCCTGTCGGTACGTATGGCACCGTTAAAGGTATGACGCCGGAAGAAGTTGAAGCCACCGGCGCACAAATTATTCTCGGTAACACCTTCCACCTGTGGCTGCGCCCGGGTCAGGAAATCATGAAACTGCATGGCGATCTGCATGATTTCATGCAGTGGAAAGGCCCGATCCTGACGGACTCCGGCGGTTTCCAGGTGTTCAGCCTCGGCGATATTCGCAAGATCACCGAGCAGGGCGTGCATTTCCGCAACCCGATCAACGGCGATCCGATTTTCCTCGATCCTGAAAAATCTATGGAGATTCAGTACGATCTCGGTTCCGATATCGTCATGATTTTCGACGAATGTACGCCGTATCCGGCGGACTGGGACTATGCTAAACGCTCTATGGAGATGTCTTTACGCTGGGCGAAGCGTAGCCGCGACCGTTTTGATGGTTTGGGCAACAAAAATGCGCTTTTTGGCATCATTCAGGGCAGCGTTTACGAAGATTTACGCGATATCTCCGTCAAAGGTCTGGTAGAGATTGGCTTTGATGGCTACGCTGTCGGCGGTCTGGCTGTGGGTGAGCCGAAGGAAGACATGCACCGCATTCTGGAGCATGTTTGCCCGCAAATCCCGGCGGACAAACCTCGTTACCTGATGGGCGTCGGCAAACCGGAAGATCTGGTGGAAGGCGTGCGTCGCGGTATCGATATGTTTGACTGCGTTATGCCAACACGCAATGCCCGTAATGGTCACCTGTTCGTGACTGACGGCGTGGTGAAAATTCGTAATGCGAAGCATAAAAGCGACACCAGCCCGCTCGATGCCGAGTGTGATTGCTACACCTGTCGCAATTATTCGCGTGCCTACTTGCATCATCTCGACCGTTGCAACGAAATATTGGGCGCGCGACTCAACACGATTCATAACCTGCGTTACTACCAGCGTTTGATGGCGGGTTTACGCAAGGCTATTGAAGAGGGTAAATTAGAGAGCTTCGTGACCGATTTTTACCAACGTCAGGGTCGACCTGTTCCACCTTTGAACGTTGATTAATTTTAATAATGAGGGAAATTTAATGAGCTTTTTTATTTCTGATGCGGTAGCGGCAACAGGTGCTCCGGCGCAGGGCAGCCCGATGTCTCTGATTTTGATGCTGGTGGTGTTTGGTCTGATTTTTTACTTCATGATCCTGCGTCCACAGCAGAAGCGCACCAAAGAACACAAAAACCTGATGAGCTCCATCGCAAAAGGCGATGAAGTGCTGACTAACGGTGGCCTGGTGGGTCGTGTAACGAAAGTAGCGGAATCCGGCTACATCGTTATCGCGCTGAATGACACCACTGAAGTGGTTATCAAACGTGACTTCGTAGCTGCCGTTCTGCCGAAAGGCACTATGAAGGCGCTGTAATCTATTGTTTTCCCAAAGGGAACTGCCGTGTTAAACCGTTATCCTTTGTGGAAGTACATCATGCTGGTCGTCGTGATTGTCGTCGGCCTGCTTTACGCACTTCCCAACCTGTATGGTGAGGATCCGGCTGTTCAAATCACTGGCGCGCGCGGCGTCGCCGCCAGTGAGCAAACGCTGATCCAGGTCCAGAAAACGTTACAAGAAGAAAAAATTACCGCTAAGTCTGTGGCTCTGGAAGAGGGCGCTATTCTTGCGCGCTTCGACACCACCGACATCCAGCTGCGCGCCCGTGAAGCGCTGGTTGGCGTGCTGGGTGATAAATACGTCGTGGCGCTTAACCTTGCTCCGGCAACGCCTCGTTGGCTGGCGGCCATTAAAGCCGAGCCGATGAAACTTGGCCTTGACCTGCGTGGCGGCGTTCACTTCCTGATGGAAGTGGATATGGACACCGCGTTAGGTAAGCTTCAGGAGCAAAATATCGATAGCCTGCGCAGCGACCTGCGTGAAAAAGGCATTCCTTATACCACTGTTCGCAAAGAAGATAACTACGGTCTGAGCATCACGTTCCGCGATAACAAAGCGCGTGATGAAGCGATCTCTTATCTGAGCGGGCGTCACCGCGATCTGGTGATTACCAGCCAGGGCAATACGGTGCTGCGTGCGGTCATGTCTGATGCGCGTCTGAGCGAAGCGCGTGAATATGCCGTTCAGCAGAACATCAACATTCTGCGTAACCGTGTAAACCAATTGGGCGTGGCTGAGCCGGTTGTCCAGCGTCAGGGTGCGGATCGCATCGTCGTTGAGCTGCCGGGTATTCAGGATACCGCGCGTGCGAAAGAGATTCTGGGCGCTACCGCGACCCTCGAATTCCGTCTGGTAAACACCAACGTTGACCAGTCTGCGGCGGCATCCGGGCGCGTACCGGGTGACTCGGAAGTGAAACAGACGCGCGAAGGCCAGCCGGTTGTGCTGTACAAACGCGTGATCCTGACCGGTGACCATATCACCGACTCCACTTCCAGCCAGGACGAATACAACCAACCGCAGGTTAACATCTCGCTGGATAGCGCAGGTGGCAACATCATGTCTAACTTCACCAAAGACAATATCGGCAAGCCGATGGCGACCTTGTTTGTGGAGTACAAAGACAGCGGTAAGAAAGATGCCAATGGTCGTGCGGTACTGGTGAAGCAGGAAGAGGTGATTAACATCGCCAACATCCAGTCTCGCCTGGGCAACAGCTTCCGTATTACCGGTATCAACAACCCGAACGAAGCCCGCCAGCTCTCTCTGCTGCTGCGCGCCGGTGCGCTGATTGCGCCGATTCAGATTGTTGAAGAACGGACTATCGGCCCGACGCTGGGTATGCAGAACATCAAACAGGGCCTGGAAGCGTGTCTGGCCGGTCTGGTGGTCTCCATCCTGTTCATGATCTTCTTCTACAAGAAGTTCGGTCTGATTGCGACAAGCGCGCTGGTGGCCAACCTGGTATTGATTGTCGGTATCATGTCGCTGCTGCCGGGGGCCACGCTGAGTATGCCGGGGATTGCCGGTATCGTGCTAACCCTTGCGGTGGCGGTCGACGCCAACGTACTGATCAACGAACGTATTAAAGAAGAGTTGAGCAACGGGCGTACGGTTCAGCAGGCGATTGATGAAGGTTATAAAGGCGCGTTCAGTTCCATCTTCGATGCGAACATCACCACGCTGATTAAAGTCATCATCCTGTACGCAGTCGGCACCGGGGCAATTAAAGGGTTCGCGATTACTACCGGTATCGGTGTGGCGACGTCGATGTTTACCGCGATTGTCGGTACGCGTGCCATCGTAAACCTGTTGTATGGCGGCAAACGCATCAACAAGCTGTCAATCTGAGGAGTGCGATGTGGCACAGGAATATACTGTTGAACAATTGAACCACGGCCGTAAAGTCTATGACTTTATGCGCTGGGACTACTGGGCTTTCGGCATCTCTGGCTTCCTGCTGATTGCGGCCATCGTGGTGATGGGCGTGCGCGGTTTTAACTGGGGTCTCGATTTTACCGGTGGTACGGTTATCGAAATCACGCTGGAAAAACCGGCCGAAATGGACGTGATGCGCGATGCGCTGGAAAAAGCGGGCTTTGCCGAGCCGCTGTTGCAGAACTTCGGTAGCAGCCACGACATTATGGTGCGTATGCCGCCGACGGAAGGTGAAGACGGCGGTCAGGTGCTGGGTAGCAAGGTGCTGAGTGTCATTAACGAAGCCACCAGCCAGAACGCCGCCGTGAAGCGTATTGAGTTTGTCGGGCCGAGCGTGGGCGCCGATCTGGCGCAAACCGGTGCGATGGCGCTGATTGTCGCGCTGATCTCTATCCTCATTTATGTCGGTTTCCGCTTTGAGTGGCGACTGGCTGCGGGGGTGGTTATCGCGCTGGCGCACGACGTGATTATCACCTTAGGGATTCTGTCGTTGTTCCATATTGAGATCGACCTGACGATCGTTGCATCGTTGATGTCGGTTATCGGTTACTCGCTGAACGACAGTATCGTGGTATCTGACCGTATTCGTGAAAACTTCCGCAAAATTCGTCGCGGGACGCCTTACGAAATCTTTAACGTGTCGTTGACCCAGACGCTGCACCGTACGTTGATCACCTCCGGGACGACGTTAGTGGTGATTCTGATGCTGTACCTCTTCGGCGGGCCGGTACTGGAAGGCTTCTCTCTGACCATGCTGATCGGTGTTTCTATCGGTACGGCATCGTCGATCTACGTGGCCTCGGCGCTGGCGCTGAAGCTGGGTATGAAGCGCGAGCATATGTTGCAGCAGAAAGTTGAGAAAGAAGGGGCGGATCAGCCGTCTATTCTGCCTTAATCACGCAGTCACGTTATTACTGGAATCCCGGTCGCATGGCCGGGATTTTTTTATCGCTAAAAAAGCCTGCGGTTAAGCGGGCTTCTGCATCCTTCACGGGCAATGGGGTACGCAGAGTGTTAAACTTGCTCATAACCCTACATTCAACGCAGATACAGAGTCACTATGGCGATTATCCCTAAAAACTATACGCGGCTGGAAAACGGCTATCGTGAAAAGGCGCTCAAATTATTTCCGTGGGTATGCGGGCGATGCTCTCGCGAATTTGTTTACTCTAACCTGCGCGAATTAACCGTCCATCATATCGATCACGACCACACCAATAACCCGGAAGACGGCAGTAACTGGGAGTTGCTGTGTCTGTACTGTCACGATCATGAGCATTCGAAATATACCGAAGCCGATCAGTATGGCTCAACCGTTATTGCCGGGGAGGATGCGCAGAAAGATGTCGGCGCTGCGATGCATAACCCTTTCGCTAATTTGAAAGCGATGATGGATCAGAAGAAATAAAAAAGCACCGGCGCGTTGCGCGTTCGGTGCTCTTTCTGTGCCCGGCGTTGTGCTGGCCGGGCGTAAACAGCTTAGAAGTTGTAACCGACAACCAGGTAGCCACCCCAACCGGTAGCTTTAACCGTTTCGGATTGCCATACCGGCTGAGCGCCGTTTTCCCACTGTCCGCCGTTATGGAAGTAACGAGCCACTACAGAGTAGTGCCAGTGATCGTAGTTCAGCGCCAGGATGTGGCTGGATGCGATAGAGTTGCTGGTACGGTACTGAGAGTCGCCCAGATCGGAGCCCCAGTCAAAGTTAGTGAAACCGATGTAGCTCAGGTTGCCGCCCCACAGCTCGGTGAGTGGCACGAAGTATTTCACTTTGAAACGGTAGCCATCCCACTCGTTTTCGTTATCAGCCAGGTAGTTCTGCCACTGGTACTTCGCATAGACGTTCAGGGACAGGCTCATCGGCAGACCGGTTTCGATGTCAGTACCCAGACCCATGTACCAGGTGCTCTGACGGCCAGACTTGTTACGACCCATGTCATAGATGTAGTTGTTAGCGAAATACCACTCTTTGAACGGGCCAAAGCTCAGGTCGGCTCCGGTCAGTTTGTCGATAGAGAAACGCGGTTCAATTTCCATGAACAGCGGGGAACCGTGGTTCCAGATACCCTTCGCGTTGGTGTTACCGCCGAAGAATACCGGCGCATCCATATAGCCGTAGAAATCGAACCAGTCTTTTTTCGCGAATGCTTCATATTCCAGATAGGTATCGTTACGGAGCTGAGGCCCGAAACGGGTATGGTAGCTGCCTACAACGTTAACGCTCTGGTGCCACCAGTCTGAAAGGTATTGCGGTTTGTCATTTTCTGCTGCGTTAACAGTAAAGGACGATGAGAGCGCCAGCACTGCACCGGCTGCAAGTAATGTTTTTTTCATATTGTATGCCACTGTTGAAATCCCTTGAAGGGAATGAAAAAGGCGCAATTTGCGTTTCTAAATATTTCGTGTTTCTGCGGAGCCTATTATAGAAATCATTGCTCACAAAAATATGTCTTGTTTCACAGATCTATCATCTACGTAATCGATTGCGTTCACGTTTGCGTACTTTAAGCGCGGCGATTGTACTGACTTTCATGAATGTTGCCAACTTTTAGCAAAAATTGCGGTGATGTCAGAGGAGTAACAAAAAGCCGGGGAGGGATGTTGCGGAACGCACAAAACGCTCCGCCGGAAGTTTATTGATTAACAGGCTGGATATCGTGAACGCGGACAAAACCTAACTGGTCGGGCGTCAATCCGTTTAATTGTAACGGGATATCCACATCGCTCGGCGCCAGGATGCTGGCCGGAGCGTTAATCAGTTGATTCTGGACATTCACTTCCTGATAGTTATCCGTGGTGCCCTGAATCTGCCCGTATTCGACAGTACCGCTAAACGCCGGTAACGGATCGTTGGACTCACCCTGAATGCGCAGCGTCACGCGTGTGCCGTCGGCATTGGGCGCAATATTCACCAGGGACATACGCAGCGTACCGATCTGACTGTTCAGGCGGGCAGGCGTTTTTGAACCCGGCAGCAGATAGACCCCGCTGGTGGATTTCGCATTCAACATATTTTGCTGAGTAATCTTCACGGTTTCCCGGTTTAACTGCGCCATTTCCGTATTCAGCGTGCTGACGCTTTGGTTCATCTGGCGAACTTCGCTCTGCTGCGCGCAGGCGCTCAGGCTAAAGAGGCTTCCCACCAGGAGAATTCTTAGGTAACGTCTTGTCATGTAGATTATTTCCTTCATGGTCGCGATACCCTAATGGTAGATCGCAAAGGGGCGTAAGGTATCGATCCTTTGTCTCAAAAGTGCTCCGCCTTTGTTGTCGCGCCAGTTCAGGGTAAAATAGATTTCTGTTAACCACCTGGTCAGGACGCCGTATGCATTGCCCATTCTGTTTCGCCGTAGACACTAAGGTTATTGACTCTCGTCTCGTGGGTGAGGGCTCTTCCGTACGCCGCCGTCGGCAGTGTCTGGTCTGTAATGAACGTTTCACTACCTTTGAAGTGGCAGAGCTTGTTATGCCGCGCGTAGTGAAAAGTAACGATGTGCGTGAACCTTTCAACGAAGAGAAGTTGCGCAGCGGTATGCTAAGAGCGCTGGAAAAACGCCCTGTCAGCTCTGATGACGTCGAAATGGCGTTGAATCACATCAAATCACAGCTGCGAGCCACCGGGGAACGCGAAGTTCCCAGCAAAATGATTGGCAACCTGGTGATGGAGCAACTGAAAAAGCTCGATAAAGTGGCTTACATCCGCTTTGCCTCCGTCTATCGGAGTTTCGAAGACATCAAAGAATTCGGCGAAGAGATTGCTCGCCTACAGGATTAAGCCATGCTGGATGAGTTTTACATGGCGCGTGCGCTGAAGCTGGCGCAGCGCGGGCGTTTCACCACGCACCCGAACCCGAATGTAGGCTGTGTGATCGTCAAAGATGGCGAAATCGTTGGCGAAGGCTACCATCATCGCGCGGGTGAACCGCATGCTGAAGTCCATGCGCTGCGTATGGCGGGAGACAAAGCCAAAGGCGCGACCGCGTATGTCACGCTTGAACCGTGTAGCCATCATGGCCGTACGCCGCCGTGCTGCGATGCGTTGATTGCCGCTGGCGTGACGCGGGTCGTTGCGGCGATGCAGGACCCCAATCCGCAGGTCGCGGGACGTGGGCTGTACCGTTTGCAGCAGGCGGGGATCGACGTCAGCCACGGGCTGATGATGAGCGAAACGGAACAGTTGAACAAAGGTTTCCTCAAGCGGATGCGCACCGGCTTCCCGTATGTGCAGCTCAAGCTCGGCGCATCGCTGGATGGCCGCACGGCGATGGCCAGCGGTGAAAGCCAGTGGATTACCTCCCCGCAGGCGCGGCGCGATGTGCAGCGTTTACGGGCGCAAAGCCATGCGATTCTGACCAGCAGCGCGACGGTGCTGGCCGACGACCCGGCGTTAACGGTTCGCTGGCCTGAACTGGATGCCTCAACCCAGACTCTCTATCCGCAGGAAAACCTGCGTCAGCCGATTCGCATTGTCCTCGACAGCCAAAACCGCGTGACGCCGGAGCACCGTATTGTACAGCAGCCGGGAGAAACCTGGTTTGCCCGTACACAGGACGATTCCCGCATCTGGCCTGAGACGGTTCGCAGCCTGCGGGTGCCGGAGCATAACGGTCATCTGGATCTGGTGGTGCTGATGATGCTGTTGGGTAAACAGCAGATTAACAGCATCTGGGTGGAGGCCGGGCCGGTGCTTGCGGGCGCGCTGTTGCAGGCGGGCGTGGTGGACGAGCTTATCGTCTATGTTGCGCCTAAACTGTTAGGAAGTGATGCGCGAGGATTATGTGTGCTGCCGGGGCTTGAGAAACTGAGCGAGGCACCCCATTTTAAATTCAACGAGATACGCCATGTAGGCCCGGATGTTTGCCTGCATTTGATTCCCGCGTAAAGGCTTCGAAATAGAGAAGCGGCGCGTCGAGTATTATGATAAAATCCGCCCCCCTGCGGGGCCATATCGAACCCGAAGGAAGAATATGAACATTATTGAAGCTAACGTTGCTACCCCGGACGCTCGCGTCGCCATCACCATTGCGCGTTTCAACAATTTTATCAATGACAGCCTGCTGGAAGGCGCGATTGACGCCCTGAAGCGTATTGGTCAGGTAAAAGATGAAAATATTACCGTGGTTTGGGTTCCTGGCGCGTATGAACTGCCGCTGGCGGCTGGCGCATTGGCAAAAACCGGTAAATATGACGCGGTGATTGCGCTGGGTACAGTGATTCGTGGCGGTACCGCGCACTTTGAATATGTGGCTGGCGGTGCAAGCAACGGCCTGGCGCACGTCGCCCAGGACAGCGAAATCCCGGTAGCCTTTGGTGTTCTGACCACTGAAAGTATTGAACAAGCCATCGAACGTGCTGGCACTAAAGCTGGCAACAAAGGTGCGGAAGCCGCACTGACCGCGCTTGAAATGATTAATGTATTGAAAGCCATCAAGGCCTGATTTTTGTAAGGGGAAATCCGTGAAACCTGCTGCTCGTCGCCGCGCTCGTGAGTGTGCCGTTCAGGCGCTCTACTCCTGGCAGTTGTCCCAGAACGACATCGCTGATGTTGAATACCAGTTCCTGGCGGAACAGGACGTAAAAGATGTCGACGTTCTGTATTTCCGTGAACTGCTGTCCGGGGTGGCGACTAACAGCGCGTACCTGGACGGATTGATGAAACCGTACCTGTCTCGTCTGCTGGAAGAGCTGGGTCAGGTAGAAAAAGCTGTGCTGCGTATTGCGTTGTTTGAACTGTCTAAACGTAGCGATGTGCCATATAAAGTGGCCATCAACGAAGCGATTGAACTGGCGAAGACCTTCGGCGCCGAAGACAGCCACAAGTTCGTCAACGGCGTACTGGACAAAGCAGCACCTGTGATTCGCCCCAACAAAAAGTAATCTCCAGGTCGGCTGGTGGCGGGATGTATTCCCGCTATCTCCGGCCTTTTCTTTTTTTCTGCTGAGGCATAACGTATGGCATGCGGCGAGTTCTCCCTGATTGCCCGTTATTTTGACCGTGTTAGAAGCTCTCGTCTCGACGTCGAAACCGGTATCGGTGACGATTGCGCTCTCCTGAATATTCCTGAAAAACAGACGCTGGCGATCAGTACCGATACGCTGGTGGCGGGCAACCATTTCCTGGCTGATATCGATCCTGCCGATCTGGCCTGGAAAGCGCTGGCGGTTAACTTAAGCGATCTGGCGGCGATGGGGGCCGATCCGGCCTGGCTGACGCTGGCCCTGACGTTGCCGGACGTTGACGAAGCGTGGCTGGAAGCGTTTAGCGACAGCCTGTTTGACCTGCTGAATTACTACGATATGCAGCTGATTGGCGGCGACACCACGCGTGGGCCGCTGTCGATGACGCTGGGTATTCATGGCTATGTGCCCGTGGGACGCGCGCTCAAGCGTTCCGGGGCAAAACCTGGCGACAGGATTTACATCACCGGCACGCCGGGGGACAGCGCCGCTGGGCTGGCGATTTTACAGCATCGCTTACAGGTGGCGGATGCGAAAGACGCAGACTACTTGATTAAGCGGCACCTGCGCCCGACGCCGCGTATTTTGCAGGGGCAAGCCCTGCGCGACCTGGCGAATGCGGCGATCGATCTTTCCGATGGCCTGATTTCTGATTTGCGGCATATCGTTAACGCCAGCGGCTGTGGCGCGCGGGTGGATGTGGATGCGCTGCGGTATTCTGAGGCGGTTACCCGTCATGTTGATCCCGGGCAGGCGCTGCGCTGGGCGCTTTCCGGCGGTGAAGATTATGAATTATGCTTCACTGTACCGGAGTTGAACCGTGGCGCGCTGGATGTGGCGCTGGGGAATCTTGGCGTATCGTTTACCTGCATCGGACAAATGAGTGCGGATGTGGAAGGCATCAGCTTCATGCGTGACGGAAAGCCTGTCACTTTTGACTGGAAAGGATATGACCATTTTGCCACGCCATAAAGATGTTGCCAAAAGTCGGCTAAGCCTGCGTAACCCGTGGCACTTGCTGGCTACCGGGTTTGGCAGCGGCCTCAGCCCGATTATTCCGGGAACAATGGGGTCGTTAGCGGCGATCCCATTCTGGTATCTGATGACATTTCTGCCCTGGCAGCTCTACTCGCTGGTGGTGATGTTGGGGATCTGTATTGGCGTTTATCTTTGCCACCGAACGGCGAAGGATATGGGCGTTCACGATCACGGCAGCATTGTCTGGGATGAGTTTATCGGGATGTGGATCACCCTGATGGCGCTCCCTACGATGGACTGGCAGTGGGTCGCCGCCGGATTTGTGATTTTCCGTATTCTGGATATGTGGAAACCCTGGCCGATTCGCTGGTTCGACCGTAACGTACACGGCGGAATGGGGATAATGGTTGACGATATCGTCGCAGGGGTTATTTCCGCCGGTCTGCTTTATTTCATCGGGCACCATTGGCCCATCGGGTTGTTTTAAACCTGTAGGCCCGATAAGCGTAGCGCCATCAGGCGTGGTATGGCCGGATGGCGGCATACATGCCTTATCCGGCCTACATGCTCATCGGGCAATATTATTTAAATCCGACCACCGGGTGCTGTTTATATGGCGTTTCCAGCTCGGCAATCTGCTCTGGCTTCAACGTCAAATCCACCGCGCTGAGCAACTCATCCAGTTGTTCTTCCCGTGATGTACCGATAATCGGCGCAGCGATGCCTGGTTTACTCAATAGCCATGCCAGCGCCACCTGCGCACGCGTTGCGCCAAGATCCTCACTGACGCCCGTCAGACGCTCTGCAATCCGTGCGTCATTCTCATCGCTCTCACTGTACAGCGTCTTGCCGAACTCATCGGATACCGAACGTGCGGTGGTTTCTCCCCACGGGCGCGTCAGTCGTCCTCGTGCCAGCGGGCTCCACGGAATCACCGCGATCCCTTCGTGATAGCACAGCGGCAGCATCTCGCGCTCTTCTTCGCGATAGATGAGATTGTAATGATCCTGCATACTGACAAACTGCGCCCAGCCGTGCTGTTTTTGCAGCGCCAGCGCCTGGGCAAACTGCGCGGCGTGCATGGAGGAGGCGCCGATATAGCGCGCCTTACCGGCCTTCACCACATCATTCAGCGCTTCCAGCGTCTCTTCTATCGGCGTGTTGTAATCCCAGCGGTGAATTTGCAGGATATCCACATAGTCCATACCCAGACGTTTCAGGCTGTCATCAATGGAACGCAGGATTTGCGCGCGGGATAATCCTTCTGGCAGGTCGCCGACGCGATGAAAAACTTTGGTGGCGACCACCACCTCTTCGCGGCGGGCGAAATCACGCAGCGCGCGACCCACAATCTCTTCGCTGCTGCCTGCGGAATAGCTATTGGCGGTATCAAAAAAGTTAATACCGCCTTCAAGCGCGCGCTTAATGATGGGGCGGCTGCTTTCTTCCGGTAGCGTCCAGGCGTGATTGCCGCGATCCGGTTCACCGAACGTCATGCAGCCCAGACAAAGGCGAGAAACCCGTAGATCTGTTTTTCCTAAGGTGTTGTATTGCATTGTTCCGCTCCTGTTATACCCGTTATTGATTAAGCATAGCAGGAGCGGGGAGGGGATTATGCCAGCCAGTCCTTGATTTTGGCCTCAATCCCGGCGGCATCCAGACCGAGTTCCGCGCGGGCCTCGTCCTGTGTACCCTGCGGGATAAAGAAGTCCGGCAGGCCGATATTCAGTACCGGAACGACTTTACGATGCGCCATCAGCACTTCGTTAACGCCGCTGCCTGCGCCGCCCATAATGGCGTTCTCTTCAAGCGTGATCAGCGCTTCGTGACGTTCAGCCATCTCCAGAATCAGCGTTTCATCCAGCGGCTTCACAAAGCGCATATCGACTAAGGTCGCGTTCAGGGATTCGGCGACTTTTGCCGCTTCCGGCAGTAGCGTACCAAAGTTCAGAATTGCTAGTTTTTCACCCTGACGTTTGACGAGTCCTTTGCCGATCGGCAGTTTTTCCAGCGGCGTCAGTTCCACGCCAACGGCGTTGCCACGCGGATAACGCACTGCCGTTGGGCCATCGTTATAGTGATAGCCGGTGTACAGCATCTGGCGGCACTCGTTTTCATCGCTCGGCGTCATAATGACCATTTCCGGGATGCAGCGCAGGTAAGAGAGATCGAACGCGCCCTGGTGCGTCTGCCCGTCAGCGCCGACGATACCGGCGCGGTCGATAGCAAACATTACCGGCAGTTTTTGGATCGCGACGTCATGCAGCACCTGATCGTAGGCGCGTTGCAGGAAGGTGGAGTAGATCGCCACGATCGGCTTATAACCACCGATCGCCAGACCGGCGGCAAAGGTCACTGCATGCTGCTCGGCAATCGCCACGTCAAAGTAGCGGTCGGGGAATTTACGTGAAAACTCCACCATGCCGGAACCTTCGCGCATTGCCGGGGTGATTGCCATCAGCTTGCTGTCTTTGGCGGCGGTTTCGCACAGCCAGTCGCCAAAGATCTTTGAATAGCTCGGCAGGCCGCCGCTGCTTTTTGGCAGGCAGCCGCTGGACGGATCGAATTTTGGCACCGCGTGGAAGGTGATTGGATCTTTTTCCGCCGGTTCATAGCCACGACCTTTTTTGGTCATGATATGCAGGAACTGCGGGCCTTTCAGATCGCGCATGTTCTTCAGCGTGGTAATCAGCCCCAGCACGTCGTGACCATCGACCGGGCCGATATAGTTAAAGCCCAGCTCTTCAAACAGCGTGCCTGGCACGACCATGCCTTTGATATGTTCTTCGGTACGTTTGAGTAGCTCTTTGATTGGCGGCACGCCGGAGAACACTTTCTTCCCGCCTTCACGCAGGGACGAGTAGAGCTTGCCGGAAAGCAGCTGCGCCAGGTGGTTGTTCAGCGCGCCGACGTTTTCCGAGATCGACATTTCGTTGTCGTTGAGAATGACCAGCATGTCCGGCTTGATATCGCCCGCGTGGTTCATCGCTTCGAACGCCATCCCGGCGGTGATCGCCCCGTCGCCAATGACGCAAACGGTGCGGCGGTCTTTGCCTTCTTTTTCTGCGGCGACCGCAATGCCAATGCCTGCGCTAATGGAGGTAGAGGAGTGGCCGACGCTCAGTACGTCGTATTCGCTTTCACCGCGCCACGGGAAGGGGTGCAAACCGCCTTTCTGGCGAATGGTGCCTATTTTATCCCGACGCCCGGTGAGAATTTTGTGCGGATAAGCCTGATGCCCCACATCCCAGATTAACTGGTCAAACGGAGTGTTATAGACATAGTGCAGCGCCACGGTGAGCTCCACCGTGCCCAGCCCGGAGGCGAAATGTCCGCTGGAACGACTGACGCTGTCGAGTAAATAGCGGCGCAGTTCGTCGCAGAGTTTCGGCAGACTCTCTTTTGGTAGCAGGCGTAACTCCGAAGTGGAGTCGACCAGTGCCAGGGTCGGGTATTTGGCTATATCAAAACTCATCAGAGGCCTATTAAGTAAGACTTGTTGTTTGTTTATTTATCACGCTGGATTATGTAGTCCGCTAGCGCTTCCAGTGCCGAGGTATCGAGTGAGAGGTCTGCCAGCTGCGTTAACGACTGGCGGGCGTCTTCGATCAGATCCCGGGCTTTATTCCGGGCTTGCTCAAGGCCCAGAAGTGCAGGGTAGGTACTTTTGCCAAGTTGCTGGTCAGCCCCCTGACGTTTACCCAACGTTGCAGTATCGCCCACCACATCCAGAATGTCATCCTGGACCTGGAAGGCAAGGCCGATACTTTCTGCGTACTTATCGAGTATCGGCAAGGCGTTTCGTCCGATTTCTCCGGCACTTAGCGCGCCAAGACGAACCGCAGCGCGAATCAGGGCGCCCGTTTTATGACGATGGATACGCTCCAGCGCCTCCAGCGGCACCTGTTTCCCTTCGGCATCAAGATCCAACGCCTGGCCACCGCACATTCCGGCGATGCCGCTGGCGTTCGCCAGTTCAGAAATCATAGCAATGCGGTCGCGGTCGGCCACTTCCGGCATCGGGGCATCGCTGATGATAGAAAACGCCAGCGTTTGCAGGGCATCTCCGGCCAGAATGGCATTCGCTTCGCCAAATTTGACGTGGCAGGTCGGCAGACCGCGACGCAGGTCGTCGTCGTCCATCGCGGGTAAATCGTCATGAATCAACGAATAAGCGTGAATGCACTCAACGGCGGCTGCCGGGGCATCCAGCGTGGGCAGGCTTACGCCAAACATCCTGCCCGTTGCGTAAACCAGGAACGGGCGCAGACGTTTACCGCCTAATAATGCGCCATACTGCATGGTTTCGACCACGGGAGTGTTCTGAAAGGGCAGTGGTGCGATAAAACGGCTCAGCGCCTGGTTGGCCTGCTCGACGCAGGCCTGTAGCTGCTGCGAAAAATCCATTTACTCATTATCCGGTGTAAAAGGCTCAGGAGATGCATCTTCATTGTCAGACAGCAGAATCTGCACACGCTGCTCGGCCTGTTGCAACTTTGCTTGCCCCTGACGCGCCAGCTGCACGCCACGTTCAAATTCGTTCAGCGCCTCTTCCAGCGGCAGGTCGCCGCTTTCCAGACGGGTAACAATCTGTTCCAGCTCGCTCAGCGCTGTTTCAAAGCTGGCGGGCGCCTCATTTTTCTTCGGCATAATGAATATCTGACTCTCAATATTTTCAGCTCTGATATGGTAACGGACTCAGAGCAATTATCAAATAACGCGCAATGTGCACAGGACGACCATGATGGTGGTATACTTCCGCGCCTGGATGCAGCTCCATGTATGGGCTGCTGTACTCTTTTCTCCACGACAAGCCTTGATGCTTGCTTAAGAACCATTGCCGCCATGAAGTTTATCATTAAATTGTTCCCGGAAATCACTATCAAAAGCCAATCTGTGCGTTTGCGCTTTATAAAAATTCTGACCGGGAACATCCGTAACGTGTTAAAGCATTACGATGAGACCCTCGCCGTTGTTCGCCACTGGGATAACATTGAAGTTCGCGCCAAAGATGAAAATCAACGCCTGGCGATTCGCGACGCGCTGACCCGTATTCCGGGCATCCACCATATTCTCGAAGTCGAAGATGTGCCGTTCACTGATATGCACGATATCTTTGAGAAAGCGCTGGTGCAGTATCGCGATCGGCTTGAGGGCAAAACCTTCTGTGTGCGCGTTAAACGTCGTGGTAAGCATGAGTTTAGCTCCATTGAGGTGGAACGTTACGTCGGCGGCGGTTTAAATCAGCATATTGAATCGGCGCGCGTGAAGCTGACCAACCCGGATGTGACGGTACATCTGGAAGTGGAAGACGATCGTCTGCTGCTGATTAAAGGCCGTTACGAAGGTATCGGCGGTTTCCCGATCGGCACCCAGGAAGATGTCCTGTCGCTGATCTCCGGCGGTTTTGACTCCGGCGTTTCCAGCTATATGCTGATGCGTCGCGGCTGCCGCGTACACTACTGCTTCTTTAACCTCGGCGGCGCGGCGCATGAAATCGGCGTTCGTCAGGTGGCGCATTACCTGTGGAACCGCTTTGGCAGTTCGCATCGCGTGCGTTTTGTCGCCATCAACTTTGAACCGGTGGTCGGCGAGATCCTCGAAAAAGTCGATGACGGTCAGATGGGCGTGGTGCTGAAGCGCATGATGGTGCGCGCGGCGTCGAAAGTGGCGGAGCGCTACGGCGTACAGGCGCTGGTGACGGGTGAAGCGCTGGGGCAGGTTTCCAGCCAGACGCTGACTAACCTGCGTCTTATCGACAACGTTTCCGATACGCTGATCCTGCGCCCGCTGATCTCTTACGACAAAGAGCACATCATCAACCTGGCGCGCCAGATTGGTACGGAAGATTTTGCCCGCACGATGCCGGAATACTGCGGCGTTATCTCGAAAAGCCCGACGGTGAAAGCGATCAAGGCGAAGATTGAAGCGGAAGAAGAGCACTTCGACTTTAGCATTCTCGATAAAGTGGTTGAGGAAGCGAGCAATGTCGATATTCGCGAAATCGCCCAACAGACCGGGCAGGACGTGGTGGAAGTGGAAACCGTCAGCGGCTTTGGCCCGAACGACGTGATTCTGGATATTCGCTCCGTTGATGAGCAGGATGACAAACCGCTGAAAATCGAAGGCGTGGATGTGGTTTCTCTGCCGTTCTACAAGCTGAGTACGAAGTTTGGCGATCTCGACCAGAACAAAACCTGGCTGCTGTGGTGTGAGCGCGGCGTGATGAGCCGTTTGCAGGCGCTCTATCTGCGTGAACAGGGCTTCCAGAATGTGAAGGTGTATCGTCCGTAATTGTTAGCATGATTGCAGGCCTGATATGCATCGCGCTATCAGGCGCAACGTATTGCCGGATGACGGCGTAACCGCCTTATCCGGCCTACGCACCGCCATCCGGCGCTATTCGTAGTAATTATAAATTCCCGCCGCCATCACCAGCTGTGACGCCACTTCATGGGCTTTTTCACGGCCAACCAGCAGATCGATAATTTTCAGTCCGAAGTCAATCGACGTCCCTGGCGCCTGGCTGGTCAGCAGCTTCACGCGCGGGTCCCACACCACACGTTTATCCTGCCACTGTTCGGCGGGAATGTTGTCTTTCAACGCCGGGAAGCCGGTCATGTTGCCGATGGGAAAGATATCGTGCGGAACGAGAACCGTGGCGGCCGCTGCGCAAATCGCGGCGACAATACGCCCGGAACGGTGGAACTGCTTAACGGTTTCGACCAGCAACGGGCTGTCGCGAAAACACTCCGCGCCCTTAATGCCGCCAGGCAATACAATGATGTCGTAATCGCCGTCGGCCACCTCGACCAGCGGCGCATCCGCCAGCAGTTTTACGCCACGCGAACAGACTATGGTGAGATTTCCGTCGCTGGCGACGCTCGCGGTCGTGACCTGAATACCGCCACGAACCAGCAGATCGATAGTGGTGACCGCTTCGGTCTCTTCACTACCAGGGGCGAGGCATACCAGTGCCGATGCGCTCATACTCACTCTCCTTTCGCTTTACCATTTCAAACAGACGGGCATTTTCCGGGACGGCGATGCCATGCGCGCGGGCGCGTTTTAACAAGTAACCCGTAATATAGTCGATCTCGGTATGACGCAGGGCACGCATGTCCTGCAACATAGACGAGATATTTTCTGCCGTACTCTCAATCACTTGATCGACATAATAACGTAAATCATCCGCCGACGTATGGTGTCCTTCGCGCTCGATAACCACAGCGACCTCCTGACATATCGCCATTACCGCTTCCGGGTGGTGGCGTAATTCGCCGTTGGGGCAGTCCCATAGCGCGGTAAGGGGATTAATCACACAGTTTACCGCCAGTTTGCGCCACATCTCTGCGCGAATGTTGTTGTGCCAGGCGACGTCAGGCAGCACGCCCTGCAAAATATCGGCCAGATAGCTGTAGTCCCCGTCCTGCTCACGCGCCGGGCCAATATGGGTAGTGCCGTTGGCGACATGAATGATGACATTCCCGTCGCGTCTGGCGGCATGCGTCGTGGTACCCATCAGTAACGGCTGCGGGATGTTTTGCAACTCTTCGATTGTGCCCATCCCGTTGTGAATCAGCAGGATCGGCGTGGTTTCAGGCAGAATGGCGACCAGACCTCTTACGGCATCGTAGACCTGCCAGGCTTTCAGCGTGACCAGCAGCAGATCGCTGTTGGCCAGAAAATCAGGATCGTTCGCCGTCAGGGATTCGTTAAATATTGAACCGTCCGTCTCTATCAGATTCACGCTGCAATAGGGTTGCGGTACGCGCAGCCAACCCTGTACTTCATGTCCATGTTTGCACAGCGCTGTAAGCCAAAGTTGCCCTAAGGCTCCGCATCCCAGTACGGTAATTTTCATTGTTCCTCCTCACCTGCAACAGCGCCAGGTGTTATGGCCTAAGTATAGCGCCATCAGCTAAGCTTCTCGTTATGTCTCGTTACGGGTATTATGCTTCGCATCAAAAACGAAGGGAGAGGAAAAGATGCCATCTTTCGATATTGTCTCTGAAGTCGATCTTCAGGAAGCGCGTAACGCAGTAGATAATGCGACTCGCGAAGTCGAATCACGCTTTGATTTTCGTGGCGTTGAGGCCACGTTTGAATTAAACGACGCGAACAAAACCATCAAAGTACTGAGCGAATCGGATTTCCAGGTGAATCAGCTGCTGGATATTCTGCGCGCGAAGCTGCTCAAGCGCGGCATTGAAGGCAGTTCGCTGGATGTGCCGGAAGCATTTGTCCACAGCGGTAAAACCTGGTTTGTGGAAGCGAAGCTGAAGCAGGGCATTGAAAGCGCGGTTCAGAAGAAGATCGTGAAGCTGATTAAAGACAGCAAGCTGAAAGTGCAGGCGCAAATTCAGGGGGAAGAGATCCGTGTGACCGGAAAATCCCGTGACGATCTGCAATCCGTCATGGCGCTGGTGCGCGGCGGGGATTTGGGACAGCCGTTCCAGTTCAAAAACTTCCGCGATTAAGTTGTGATGTCTGATGGCGCTGCGCTTATCCGGCCTACGGACAATGCGGTCTTGTAGGCCGGATAAGGCGCAGCCGCCATCCAGCATTATGCCCGGTGGCGCGATGCTTACCGGGCCTACAACGTGCGTGCTCTGTAGGCCGGATAAGGCGGTAGCCGCCATCCGGCACTTCTCACGCCAGCCTGATCGCCTGCTCAACCTCAAAACGGTTGGTCACTTTGCTGTCGATCTTCACATAGGCGGAATGCTCTTTCTCTGCGATCAGCACCTCACTCACACCTTCAGTCGCCAGCAGACGCTGTTTCAGCGCGTCATCGGCGGCAATCTCCGGCGGAATTTCCACGCGTAAGCTGCTGACATACGGCGGTTCTTTCATCGTACTTGCTACCGCCAGCCAGACGACGGTCAGCAATGCGCCAGCCAGAAATACCGCCTGACCGCCGAACAGACCATTCACCCAGCCGCCCAGCGAGCCGCCAATCGCGACGCCGAGGAACTGGCTGGTGGAGTAAACGCCCATCGCAGTGCCCTTATAACCGGCAGGAGACTCTTTGCTGATCAGCGAGGGGAGGAGGGCTTCCATCAGGTTAAAAGCGAGGAAGAACAGCTGTACCCCGGCAATTAACCCCCAGAAGTGCACGCCTGCGCCCCACAGCACGACTTCGGCAATCAGTATCAACGCGACGCACAGCAGAAAGACCCGCTTCATCCGGCGTTTGACTTCGGCGTAGATAATGAACGGGACTACGGAGCCAAATGAGATCAGCATTGTGACCAGATAAATCTTCCAGTGTTCGGCGGCGGGGAAACCGGCAGCGGCAAGCTGGCCGGGGAGGGCGACGAAGGTCGACATCAGCAGAATATGCAGACACATGATGCCGAAGTTAAGCTTCAACAGCTTAGGTTCGGCCAGCACTTTGCTGAAACTGCCTTTCACCATGCCGGATTCACGGTTCAATACGTGGGTTGTGCTGTTGGGGACAACCCAAATGGTCAGGGCGATGCCGAGCGCGGCGAGTGCGGCAATCATCCAGAACAGGGCGTTCAGCCCCAGTTTGTGGGTGACGATCGGCCCAAGCACCATCGCAATAGCGAAGGTAATACCAAAACTGACGCCGATAAACGCCATCGCTTTGGTTCGGTTTTGCTCGCGGGTTAAGTCAGACAGCAGCGCCATGACGGCGGCGGCGATTGCGCCAGAACCTTGTAGCGCGCGGCCAAGAATAATCCCCCAGATGGAGTCAGACAGCGCGGCGATCACGCTACCCAGCACGAACACGGCCAGACCGCCGATAATTAACGGCTTACGCCCGACGCGGTCTGAGAGTAACCCAAAGGGGATCTGGAAAACGGCTTGCGCCAGGCCGTAAATACCGATAGCAATGCCGATCAAGGCTTCGCTGGCGCCCTGAAGCGCCATACCATAGGTGGTCAGAACCGGCAGGACCATAAACATGCCAAGCATGCGCAAAGAAAATACAGTCCCTAAACCCCAGGTGGCGCGCAACTCACCCGGCGTCATTTTGTAATCGTTCATTCCCACCTCTGTATAAAATCCGCGACTAGTGTAAAGCGGTAAACGGGTGGGGTAAATACGTGCTTAATGAACAAATGTTGCGTTTGTGAGGGGGATTTTATCAGGCAATAAAATGCCGGATGGCAACGCGAAAGCGTTTTATCCGGCCTACTTGTTGAGCGCGTTGCGTAATGCCCGATGGCGCTATGCGGTTTCCGTAGGCCGGATAAGGCGTAAGCCTCCATCCGGCAGAAGATTTGTTGCGGGGCGGGTGTTACCAGACCGAAGCCAGCAGGCTGTGTGAGTCCGGCACCATAAAGTCGACGGACATCATCACGCTTAACGCAGTGATGGCGATGATGGAAAAGCCGAACAGCTTACGCGCCCAGACTTTGTCATCTTCCACTTTGTAACCGCGCAGGGCCATTCCGAGCCACCAGACGCTCACGGCTGCCGCGACCACCAGATATTTATATCCGGCATAGCCGCCCAGGGAGAGCATCAGCGTCGCAACGGCAAAGGCGATGATGTACAGCGTGATATGGTTCTTCGCCACCGAGATGCCTTTCACCACCGGCAGAACCGGAATGTTGGCAGCCTGATAATCCTTGAAGCGGAAAATCGCGATAGCGTAAGAGTGCGGCATCTGCCACAGGCTAAAGATCGCCAGCAGAATCAGCGCGCCGCTGTCGAACTCGCCCGTTACGGCGCAGTAGCCAATCACCGGCGGCGCAGCGCCGGAGAGAGAACCAATCAGCGTGCCGTAAACGGAGTGGCGTTTCATGTACAGACTATAAATGCCGACATACACCACGAAGCCCATCACCCCCAGCCAGCAGGCCAGAGGATTTGCGCCAAACCACAGCAGCATAAAGCCAGCAATACCCAGCAAGGTGGCGTACACCAGCGAGACAGCAGGAGAAATCAGGCCTTTGACCAGCACCCGATTCTTGGTCCTTTCCATCTTCCTGTCGATATCCCTGTCGATGTAGTTGTTAAATACACAACCCGACGCCACAACCAGTGACACCCCGACCAGCGTATAGATAAACAGGGGATAGTCGATGCTGCCTTTAGAAGCCAGCAGGAATCCCCCAATCACCGAGATCAGGTTGCCAAAGATGATGCCTGGTTTCGTTACTTGCAGGTATTGCTTAAACATCATAACCGCCGCTCTTAGTGCATCATCATATTGTAGTTCAGGTTCCACATAATCCAGATGGAGCCCACCACCAGAATGGCAATGATCAGCACGGTAAAGACAAAGGCCGTCATGTTCCAGCCTTCGTCAGATTTCGTATTCATGTGCAGGAAGCACACCAGATGCACCAGAATCTGCACCACTGCCATCGCCAGGATAGTCCCCAGAATCACGGCCGGGGAACCTGTACCCGTCATCACCATCCAGAACGGAATGACCGTCAGGATGATCGACAGAATAAAACCTGTCATGTAGGTTTTTACGCTGCCGTGGGACGCGCCGCTGTGATCGGTAGAATGACTCATTACATCGCCCCCATCAGATAAACAACAGTGAACACACAGATCCACACCACATCCAGGAAGTGCCAGAACAGGCTCAGGCACATGATGCGGGTACGGTTAGTGCTGGTCAGGCCGCGACGGGCGATCTGCACCATCAGCACCGCCATCCAGATAAGACCGGAGGTGACGTGCAGACCGTGCGTACCGACCAGCGCGAAGAACGCAGACAGGAAGCCGCTGCGATCCGGGCCCATGCCTTCAACAATCAGGTGATGGAATTCGTAGATTTCCATCCCGATAAATCCGGCACCGAACAAGAAGGTCAACGCCAGCCAGGAGACAACCTGGCTCTTGTTATCCTTGTGCATGGCGATAGCCGCCATGCCGTAGGTGATGGAGCTGAACAACAGCAGGAAAGTTTCAACCAGAACGAACGGCAGTTCAAAAATGTCCTTACCTGTCGGGCCGCCTGCGGTGCCGTTCACCAGAACGGCATAGGTTGCGAACAGAATAGAGAACAGAATGCAGTCGCTCATCAGGTAGATCCAAAATCCGAAGATTTTGGTCTGGCCTGCATCGTGGTGCCCGTGTTCGTGCGCGTGGGCAGTCGCGTGCGTTTGCGCTAAAGTATCAGTTGCCATTTTTCAGCCCTGCCTTAGAAATCTCATCGAAATGCTGGTTTTCCAGTTTTTCGACTTCCGGGACTGGTACGTAGTAGTCCACGTCCTCGTCAAAGCTCTTAACAATCCAGCTGATGATCATGCCTGCGAAGCTTGCAATCGCCAGCCACCAGATATGCCAGATCATGGCGAAACCAAAAATAGTGGAGAAGGCGGCGATAACGATGCCCGCACCGCTGTTTTTCGGCATATGAATTTCTTCATAATGCGCAGGCTGTTTGTACGCTTCGCCTTTTTCTTTCATTTCCCAGAAGGCATCACGTTCGTGAACGTGCGGCACGACGGCAAAGTTATAGAACGGAGGCGGAGAAGAGGTTGCCCACTCCAGCGTACGCGCGCCCCACGGGTCGCCGGTCAGGTCGCGGTTCTGCTCGCGGTCGCGAATAGAAACGAAGATCTGAATCAGCTGGCACAGGATGCCCAGTGCAATCAGCGCGGCGCCACAGGCGGCAATCAGCAGCATTGGATGGAACTGCGGGTCAATCTGCTGGCTGAGACGACGGGTCATCCCCATGAAGCCCAGCACGTACAGCGGCATAAACGCCACGAAGAAGCCGATGATCCAGAACCAGAATGCGCGTTTACCCCAGGTCTCGTTCAGCGTGAAGCCGAACGCTTTCGGCCACCAGTAGGTCATACCGGCGAAGCACCCGAAGACCACACCGCCGATGATAACGTTATGGAAGTGCGCAATCAGGAACAGGCTGTTGTGCAGAACGAAGTCCGCGCCCGGAACCGCCAGCAGAACGCCAGTCATACCGCCGACCGAGAAGGTCACGATAAAGCCGATCGTCCACAGCATCGCTGAGTGGAAGACAATACGCCCCTGGTACATGGTGAACAGCCAGTTGAAGATCTTAACCCCGGTCGGGATTGCGATAATCATCGTGGTAATACCGAAGAAGGCGTTTACGTTCGCGCCCGCACCCATGGTGAAGAAGTGGTGCAGCCAAACGATGAACGACAGAACGGTGATACACACGGTCGCCCAAACCAGCGAGGTGTAACCAAACAGGCGTTTACGCGAGAAGGTTGCAGCGATTTCGGAGAACACCCCGAAGACCGGCAGAACCAGGATGTACACTTCCGGGTGGCCCCAGGCCCAAATCAGGTTGATGTACATCATCATGTTGCCGCCCATATCGTTGGTAAAGAAATGGGTGCCCAGATAGCGATCCAGGGTCAGCAGCGCGACGGTGACAGTCAGAATTGGGAAGGAGGCGATAATCAGGATGTTCGCGCACAGCGATGCCCAGGTAAATACCGGCATCTTGAACATGGTCATGCCCGGCGCACGCATCTTCAGAATCGTCACGAAGAAGTTGATACCGGTCAGCGTCGTACCGATACCGGATAGCTGGAGACTCCAGATCCAGTAATCGACCCCGACACTCGGACTGTACTCTATTCCCGAGAGCGGCGGATAAGCCAGCCAGCCGGTCTGCGCGAACTCACCAACGCCCAGAGACAGGTTAACCAGGATAACGCCGACAACGGTGAACCAGAAGCTCAGGTTGTTCAGGAACGGGAACGCAACGTCACGCGCGCCGATCTGCAACGGAACCACCAGGTTCATCAGACCGATAACGAATGGCATTGCCACGAAGAAGATCATGATCACGCCGTGAGCGGTGAAGATCTGATCGTAGTGATGCGGCGGCAGGAAGCCCGCTTCACCCGCAGAAGCCAGCGCCTGCTGGCTACGCATCATGATGGCGTCGGCAAAGCCGCGTATCAACATAACAATTGCGACGATGACATACATGATGCCAAGACGCTTGTGGTCAACCGAAGTAAGCCACTCTTTCCATAGGTAGGTCCACTTACCGAAGTAAGTGATCAAGGCTAAAAGCGCCAGACCCCCGACGATAATGGCAGCGATCGTAACCATGACGATAGGTTCATGGAACGGGACTGCATCCAGTGTCAATTTTCCGAACATCGTTTTCTTCCTCGGCCCCTTAGTGAGCGGATTCCGCGTGGCTCATGTCCATGCCTTCCATGCCTTCATGCGAGCTGTGCTCACCTTCCGGTTGGGTCATGTCCATGCTCTTACCGTGAGCCATAAATTTGTTAATGACGTCTTTAAACAAATCCGGTTTCACGTTGGAGAAATATTCCACCTGGTTGTATTCGCTTGGCGCAGCCACTTTCTCGAACGCAGCCATGTCGCTCATGGTGTTCGGTGACTGTTTAGCTTTAGCAACCCACTGGTCGAATGTGGCGCGGTCCGGCGTGGCGATAGCTTTGAACTTCATACCGGAGAAACCAGGGCCGCTATAGCTTGCGGAAATACCATCATAGGTACCGGCTTCGTTGGCAATCAGATGCAGTCGAGTCTGCATACCGGCCATGGCATAAATCTGGCTACCCAGACGCGGGATAAAGAAGGAGTTCATCACGGAGTTGGAGGTCACTTTGAAATAAACCGGAGTGTTCGCCGGGAAGGCGATTTCATTCACGGTTGCGATGCCCTGTTCCGGGTAGATGAAGAACCATTTCCAGTCCATGGAAACCACTTCGATGGTAATGGGCTTCTCGTCATGCGCCAGCGGCTTGCTTGGCTCAAGAGCGTGAGTGGTTTTCCAGGTAAGTACAGCAAGGAAAATGATGATCAGAATCGGCACCGTCCAGACCACAGCTTCCACTTTATTGGAGTGTGACCAGTTCGGGCTGTACTTCGCATCTTTATTGCTCGCACGGTACTTCCAGGCGAAACCAACAGCCATCAAGATGGCGGGAATCACGACAATCAACATCAGGCCAAAAGCCGTCAGTATCAGTGAACGTTGTTCCAGTCCAATCTGTCCTTTGGGGTCAAGAAGTGCAGAATTACAGCCACTGAGTAATGCAGTGCCTGCAATTAATGACAACCATCCCAAACTTTTATTGTATTTCCTGAGTCTCATTTAACGACCTCAATTCCACGGGACCTGGTGGCGTTTAAAGTGTGTGGGCATTTTACGGGAAGGTTACATTACTGTAAACATGATTGGATCTGTGTTACTGGGTTCTGCCGGGCATGTCACATATGTTGCAGGATATGTCGCGTTGACTTTAAGAACCTGTTGCAACATCACGTTATAACGAAAGAGGGCAGGAAGGCAGGACTTGCAGGGTAATTGGTATAACCAATGTAAAATTAAAACAATTGTTTAACAATTAATTATCAACAAAGAGACAAATGAAAAACAAAAAATAAAACTATATTGGCTGAATCGAGTAAGGAAAATAAAATCTATAAAAGGCGTCAATAATTTCCAGATGCTATTGCGCACAAAACAACAAATATTATTTTTCGCAACTGCTGCTTATTTAGCCGTTATAATTTCGCTCTGTTATTACAACGGCAAATAACGTTGCCCGCTTACACAAGACGTGTTTTGCGTAGCGCCAGATAATCCAGCACCCCGCCGAACAAAATGCCGCATATCGCCACCATGACTCCCGCCTCAAGCAGTTCGGGCAGGAAGGAGAAGCGAGTGTAGTCCACGGCGTTCATCGTCAGCAGCAACAGCCATACCGCCAGCAGGCCGCAACCGATCATTAGCGTCAGCAGCGCCAGACCATACGCCCCGCGAAATTCCGTACGGGGGATGAAGCTTTCGCTTTCCCAACTGTGTTCAAGGGTTTGACGACAAACCAGCAGAAGCAGAAGGCCAGGCACGGCCGCTGCGACAGAAAAGAGATAAAACGTGGGCCAGCCATGCGCTTCGACAAACCATCCGGCAACGGGGCCGACATACACGCGTCCCACCGCAGAGAGCGCGGAGAGCAGGGCAAACTGGGTGGCGGAAAACGATTTGTTGCACAGCGTCATTAACAATGCGACAAAGGCCGCTGTTCCCATTCCGCCGCACAGGTTCTCGAAGAAGACCGCTGCGGCCATGCTGAACATATGCTTGTCCGTCACGGAAAGCAGCCAGTAACCGGCGTTGGAAACGCCTTGCAGAATGCCGAAAATCAGCAGCGCGCGGAAAAGGGAAAGGCGCTGCATCAGGATGCCGCCGTACAGCGCGCCGACAATCGTCGCCAGCAGTCCCAGCGTTTTATTGACCACGCCGACTTCACCGGCATCAAAACCAACGCCGCGAATCAAAAAGGTGGTGGTCAGACTCATGGCGAACGCGTCGCCCAGCTTATACAGCACGATTAACAACAAGATCAGCCAGGCGTTGTTGCGGCCAAAAAAGTCGCGCAGCGGAGCGGCGACCGCCTGTTCCAGCGTTTTAGGCACTGGAATGGAATCTTCAGGTTCAGGGGCCAGGAGCGTGGCGATAATACAGGGCACAAGCAGCGCCGCCATCAGCCAGTACATCCCCTGCCAGCCGAGCCAGCGATCCGCCAGCCACAGCGCCAGCCCACCGGAGACCAGCATTCCTAGCCGATAGCCCAGTACGCTAATCGCCGCCCCGGTGCCGCGTTCTTCCGCAGGCAGAACATCCGTTTTCCACGCGTCAAAGACAATGTCCTGAGATGCGGAACAGAAGGCAATGATAACCGCCAGCGCCGCCATCCAGCGCAACTGCGTGCCGGGTTCCAGAAAACCCATCGCCGCAATGGCGAGCAGCAGCAGAATCTGCGTGGTAATCAGCCAACCGCGACGACGACCTAAAAAAGGCGGCGTGTAACGGTCCATGACCGGAGACCAGAGGAATTTAAAGACGTAGGCCTGGCCCACCAGAGAGAAGAAACCAATGGTTTTGAGATCGATATTCTCAACGGTCATCCAGGCTTGTAGCGTGCCGGAGGTGAGCGCGAGGGGTAAACCTGATGCAAACCCCAGAATCAACAGGATAGCTGAACGCGGTTGCTGAAAAATACGTAAATATTGGTTGGGCATGGGCATCTACAGGCCCGACAAGCGCCGGGCCATCTGGACAGAAATTAACGTGCGTTCTGCTTAATGAATTCGTGAATGCTGGTGTCCTGAGACATATCAGCGATGGTGTCGGTCAGGACGCTGTTAACCGCGTTGGCGATATTCTGGTTGGACGCCTGGAATGCGCCTTCAACAGAGTAGCTCGCACGGTAGTTTTTCGTCATCTTGTTGCCGTTTGCCGCCGTCGCGATGATGGCGATATCCGCTTTGGTGGCGATGTTGTAGCGAACGTTACCCTGAGATACATCGGCATACAGCTGATTTACGATGATTTGCAGGTTCACAGCGCCGTTCGGCCCCACCATATAACCGCGTGCGGTCATCTGTTTTTCCAGCACTTCTTGCAGCAGGAAGCGCAGATCGCGGGAAGCGGTCAGAGTAACCAGTTGGTTATTACGCGTAACTTTCGCCAGCGCCTGATCCTGACGCTGGTCGGCGCCGTTGATGCTCACAGTAACGCCCATCAGGCTTGGATCTTGTTGCGGCAGTGTGATTTTCGGCGATACGTCAATGGTTGTCGGCGGTGTTGCGCACCCTGCCAGCATAACCAGAGCAATTAATGGAAAGAGGATTTTCTTTAACATATTCGGGCTCTCAGTGACTCTTAAGCGTGATAGATAAAAATTCCCGCCATCATAACATTGCCAACGGCGAGGGGAAGTGGTCAACGCATGTAAATTCATCGCGTTGTCTGTTTTCTGACCCTCGGTACACCTTACTTCGGGTTTTCGCAACCAAATGAATGGATAAGTCAGTAAACTTCATACGTTTGAATGAAAATATCAGACGAACGCTAAATTTTTGTTGTCATGATGTAATGTAAACGGTAAAAGCGGCTAGTATTTAAAGGGATGGGTGACATCTCAGCGTTGTCGGAGGAGATATTTCATGATGATACGTGAGCAAATAGAAGAAAAATTAAGGGCAGCGTTCGAACCCGTGTTCCTCGAAGTTGTGGATGAAAGCTATCGTCACAATGTTCCGGCAGGCTCTGAGAGCCACTTTAAGGTTGTGCTGGTCAGCGATCGCTTCACTGGCGAACGTTTTCTTAATCGCCACCGGATGATTTACGGTACGTTAACGGCAGAACTCTCCACAACCGTACATGCGCTGGCCCTGCATACCTATACCATTAAGGAGTGGGAAGGATTGCAGGATACGATCTTCGCATCGCCTCCTTGCCGTGGCGCAGGAAGCATCGCGTAGAAAAACGCATTTGCAACTGTTGGCGCTTTTCCAGTATGTTGCTACAGATTATGTGAAAACGGCCTGCGGGCCGTTTTGTTTTGTCTGAATTTTGAGCGAGATGTACAGTATTCAGACCAAAATTAGCCGGGAATTGTGAAAAAAGCCGCAGCAACGCGCGATAACCGTTCTCGACTCATAAAAGTGATGCCGCTATAATGCGGCGTCTTATTTTTCGGAATGTCTTCGGGATGATTCTGACGACAGGGAATGTGATTGATTATGAGAACATCCCGGTTCCGCGAAGCCAACAACCTGTGCTTGCGGAGTAGAGTTGACCGAGCACTGTGATTTTTTGAGGTAACAAGATGCAAGTTTCAGTTGAAACCACTCAAGGCCTTGGCCGCCGTGTAACGATTACTATCGCTGCTGACAGCATCGAGACCGCTGTGAAAAGCGAGCTGGTCAACGTAGCGAAGAAAGTGCGTATTGACGGCTTCCGCAAGGGCAAAGTACCGATGAATGTTGTTGCTCAGCGTTATGGCGCTTCTGTTCGCCAGGACGTTCTGGGTGACCTGATGAGCCGTAACTTCGTTGACGCGATCATCAAAGAAAAAATCAACCCGGCTGGCGCACCGAACTATGTTCCGGGCGAATACAAACTGGGTGAAGACTTCACCTACGCTGTAGAATTTGAAGTCTACCCGGAAGTTGAACTGACCGGTCTGGAATCCATCGAAGTTGAAAAACCGGTTGTTGAAGTGACCGACGCCGATGTTGACGTGATGCTGGACACCCTGCGTAAACAGCAGGCAACCTGGAAAGACAAAGACGGCGCTGCTGATGCAGAAGACCGTGTAACCATCGACTTCACCGGTTCTGTTGACGGTGAAGAGTTCGAAGGCGGCAAAGCGTCTGACTTCGTACTGGCGATGGGCCAGGGTCGTATGATCCCGGGCTTTGAAGACGGTATCAAAGGTCATAAAGCAGGCGAAGAGTTCACTATCGACGTGACCTTCCCGGAAGAATATCACGCTGAAAACCTGAAAGGTAAAGCCGCTAAATTCGCTATCAACCTGAAGAAAGTTGAAGAGCGCGAGCTGCCGGAACTGACCGAAGAATTCATCAAGCGTTTCGGCGTTGAAGATGGTTCTGTTGCCGGTCTGCGTACTGAAGTGCGTAAAAACATGGAACGCGAGCTGAAAGGCGCGGTGCGTAACCGCGTGAAGTCTCAGGCGATTGAAGGCCTGGTGAAAGCGAACGACATCGACGTTCCATCTGCGCTGATCGACAGCGAAGTTGACGTTCTGCGTCGTCAGGCTGCACAGCGTTTCGGCGGCAACGAGAAGCAAGCGCTGGAACTGCCGCGTGAACTGTTCGAAGAACAGGCTAAGCGTCGCGTTGTTGTCGGCCTGCTGCTGGGCGAAGTGATTCGCACTCAGGAGCTGAAAGCTGACGAAGAGCGCGTTAAAGGTCTGATCGAAGAGATGGCTTCTGCGTACGAAGATCCGAAAGAAGTTATCGAGTTCTACAGCAAAAACAAAGAGCTGATGGACAACATGCGTAACGTCGCTCTGGAAGAGCAGGCTGTTGAAGCCGTTCTGGCGAAAGCGAAAGTGACTGAAAAAGCCACTTCCTTCAACGAACTGATGAACCAGCAGGCGTAATTCGTCGCTTAATTAGCACGAAATTCGCACAAGAGCCCGTCACCTCCAGGTGGCGGGCTTTTTTTTGTCACGCATTTTGCATGGAAGAGTGCGAAAACAGCGTTTCAGTGTTAGCGTTACAACAAAAGATTGTTATGCTTGAATTATGGCGATGCCGTACCCATAACAGAGGGACTAGCTGATAATCCGTCCATAAGGTTACAATCGGTACAGCAGGTTTTTTCAATTTTTATCCAGGAGACGGAAATGTCATACAGCGGCGAACGAGATAACTTTGCACCCCATATGGCGCTGGTGCCGATGGTCATTGAACAGACCTCACGTGGTGAGCGCTCTTTTGATATCTATTCTCGTCTACTTAAGGAACGTGTCATTTTTCTGACTGGCCAGGTCGAAGACCATATGGCTAACCTGATTGTGGCGCAGATGCTGTTCCTGGAAGCGGAAAACCCGGAAAAAGATATCTACCTGTACATTAACTCCCCAGGCGGGGTTATCACCGCAGGGATGTCTATCTACGACACCATGCAGTTTATTAAGCCGGACGTTAGCACGATTTGTATGGGCCAGGCGGCTTCTATGGGCGCGTTCCTGCTGACTGCTGGCGCAAAAGGCAAACGTTTCTGCCTGCCTAACTCTCGCGTCATGATTCACCAGCCTCTCGGCGGTTATCAGGGCCAGGCGACAGATATTGAAATTCATGCCCGTGAAATCCTGAAGGTGAAAGGGCGCATGAATGAACTTATGGCGCACCATACGGGTCAGTCTCTTGAGCAGATTGAACGTGATACCGAGCGCGACCGCTTCCTCTCCGCGTCTGAAGCGGTGGAGTACGGTCTGGTCGACTCGATTTTGACCCATCGTAATTGATGCCCAGGGCGCAGGTGTGCCGCTATAATACTATCCAGGGGCGGCACAACGCTGACAAGCGACTTGCGCCTGAGAATGGCATTTGCGTCGTCGTGTGCGGCACAAAGAACAAAGAAGAGGTTTTGACTCATGACAGATAAACGCAAAGATGGCTCGGGCAAATTGTTGTACTGCTCTTTTTGCGGCAAAAGCCAGCATGAAGTGCGCAAGCTGATTGCCGGTCCATCCGTGTATATCTGCGACGAATGTGTTGATCTATGTAACGACATTATTCGCGAAGAGATTAAGGAAGTGGCACCGCACCGTGAACGCAGTGCGCTGCCGACGCCACATGAAATTCGCAACCATCTGGACGATTATGTTATCGGCCAGGAGCAGGCGAAAAAAGTGCTGGCGGTCGCGGTATACAACCACTACAAACGTCTGCGCAATGGCGACACCAGCAATGGCGTTGAGTTGGGCAAAAGTAACATTCTGCTGATCGGGCCGACCGGTTCCGGTAAAACGCTGCTGGCCGAAACGCTGGCGCGTCTGCTGGACGTACCGTTCACCATGGCGGATGCCACCACCCTGACCGAAGCCGGTTATGTGGGCGAAGATGTTGAGAACATCATTCAGAAGCTGTTGCAAAAATGCGATTACGATGTGCAGAAAGCGCAGCGCGGTATTGTCTACATCGATGAAATCGACAAGATTTCCCGTAAGTCTGACAACCCGTCCATTACCCGTGACGTTTCCGGTGAAGGCGTACAGCAGGCGCTGTTGAAACTGATCGAAGGGACGGTTGCCGCCGTTCCGCCGCAGGGAGGACGCAAGCATCCGCAGCAGGAGTTCTTGCAGGTTGATACCTCTAAGATCCTGTTTATCTGCGGCGGCGCGTTCGCCGGTCTGGATAAAGTGATTGCTAACCGTGTTGAAACCGGCTCCGGCATTGGTTTTGGCGCAACGGTTAAAGCGAAATCCGACAAGGCCAGCGAAGGCGAACTGCTGGCGCAGGTTGAGCCGGAAGATCTGATCAAATTTGGTCTGATTCCTGAGTTCATTGGTCGTCTGCCGGTTGTGGCGACGCTGAATGAGCTGAGTGAAGAAGCGCTGATCCAGATCCTGAAAGAGCCGAAAAACGCCCTGACCAAACAGTATCAGGCGCTGTTTAACCTGGAAGGCGTCGATCTGGAATTTCGTGACGAAGCGCTGGATGCTATCGCGAAGAAAGCGATGGCGCGTAAAACCGGCGCCCGTGGTCTGCGTTCCATCGTTGAAGCGGCGCTGCTTGATACCATGTACGATCTGCCTTCTATGGAAGACGTCGAAAAAGTGGTTATCGACGAGTCCGTCATTGGCGGTCAGAGCAAGCCGTTGCTGATTTACGGCAAGCCGGAAGCGCAGCAGGCATCTGGTGAATAATTAACCAACTCATACAATCAGTTAACGAAAAAGGGGGGATTTTATCCCCCCTTTTATTTTTCCGTAAACATGGCGTTGAATGTGTGGGAAACATCCCCATATACTGACATACATGTTAATGGCTGCGTGAAGCACAGTCGCGCAGTCTGATTACCTGGCGGACACTAAACTAAGAGAGAGCTCTATGAATCCTGAGCGTTCTGAACGCATTGAAATCCCCGTATTGCCGTTGCGCGATGTGGTGGTTTATCCGCACATGGTCATACCCTTATTTGTAGGGCGGGAAAAATCTATCCGTTGTCTGGAAGCGGCTATGGACCATGATAAAAAAATCATGCTGGTCGCCCAGAAAGAAGCATCAACGGATGAGCCGGGTGTAAACGATCTTTTCACCGTCGGGACCGTGGCCTCAATTTTGCAAATGCTGAAACTGCCTGACGGTACTGTCAAAGTGCTGGTTGAGGGGTTGCAGCGCGCGCGTATTTCTGCGCTGTCAGATAACGGCGAACACTTTTCCGCTAAGGCGGAATACCTTGAATCGCCAGCGATTGATGAGCGCGAGCAGGAAGTGCTGGTGCGCACTGCCATCAGTCAGTTCGAAGGCTACATCAAGCTGAACAAAAAAATCCCACCGGAAGTGCTGACGTCGCTCAATAGCATTGACGATCCTGCGCGTCTGGCGGACACCATCGCAGCCCATATGCCGCTGAAACTGGCGGATAAGCAGTCCGTGCTGGAGATGTCCGACGTTAACGAACGTCTGGAATATCTGATGGCGATGATGGAATCTGAAATCGATCTGTTGCAGGTTGAGAAGCGTATTCGCAACCGCGTTAAAAAGCAGATGGAGAAATCTCAGCGTGAGTACTATCTGAATGAGCAAATGAAAGCCATTCAGAAAGAACTGGGCGAGATGGACGACGCGCCGGATGAAAACGAAGCGCTGAAGCGTAAAATCGATGCGGCGAAAATGCCGAAAGAGGCAAAAGAGAAAGCGGAAGCAGAATTGCAGAAGCTGAAAATGATGTCTCCGATGTCGGCGGAAGCGACGGTTGTACGCGGCTACATCGACTGGATGGTGCAGGTGCCGTGGAACGCGCGTAGCAAGGTCAAAAAAGACCTGCGTCAGGCACAGGAAATTCTCGACACAGACCATTACGGTCTGGAGCGTGTGAAAGATCGCATCCTTGAGTATCTCGCGGTACAAAGCCGTGTAAACAAAATCAAAGGGCCGATCCTGTGTCTGGTTGGGCCGCCGGGGGTAGGTAAAACCTCTCTGGGCCAGTCCATCGCCAAGGCGACCGGGCGTAAATATATCCGTATGGCGCTCGGCGGCGTGCGTGATGAAGCAGAAATCCGCGGCCACCGCCGGACATACATCGGCTCTATGCCGGGTAAACTGATCCAGAAAATGGCCAAAGTGGGCGTTAAAAACCCGCTGTTCCTGCTCGATGAGATCGACAAAATGTCTTCCGATATGCGTGGCGATCCGGCCTCTGCGCTGCTTGAGGTGCTGGACCCTGAGCAGAACGTGGCGTTCAGCGATCACTACCTGGAAGTGGATTACGATCTCAGCGACGTGATGTTCGTTGCCACCTCCAACTCCATGAACATTCCGGCGCCACTGCTGGATCGTATGGAAGTGATTCGTCTGTCCGGTTATACCGAAGACGAGAAGCTGAACATTGCTAAACAGCACCTGCTGCCGAAACAGATCGAGCGTAACGCGCTGAAGAAAGGCGAGCTGACGGTTGAGGATAGCGCCATTATCGGCATTATCCGTTACTACACCCGTGAAGCGGGCGTGCGTAGCCTGGAGCGTGAAATCTCCAAACTGTGCCGCAAAGCCGTGAAACAGCTGCTGCTGGATAAGTCGCTGAAACACATTGTGATCGATGGCGATAATCTGCATGACTACCTCGGCGTACAGCGCTTTGACTATGGCCGTGCGGACAACGAAAACCGTGTGGGTCAGGTAACGGGTCTGGCATGGACGGAAGTGGGCGGCGACCTGCTGACCATCGAAACCGCCTGTGTGCCGGGTAAAGGCAAACTGACTTACACCGGTTCTCTCGGTGAGGTTATGCAGGAATCTATTCAGGCTGCGCTGACCGTGGTGCGTGCGCGTGCGGAAAAACTGGGTATTAATCCAGACTTTTACGAAAAACGTGACATCCACGTTCACGTACCGGAAGGGGCGACGCCGAAAGACGGCCCGAGCGCCGGTATTGCGATGTGTACCGCGCTGGTCTCCTGCCTGACGGGTAATCCTGTTCGCGCTGATGTGGCGATGACCGGGGAAATTACCCTGCGAGGCCAGGTACTGCCTATCGGCGGCCTGAAAGAGAAACTGCTGGCGGCGCACCGTGGCGGGATCAAAACCGTGTTAATTCCGTTTGAGAATAAACGCGATCTGGAAGAGATTCCAGACAACGTTATTGCCGATCTGGACATTCATCCGGTGAAACGCATTGAGGAAGTTCTGACTCTTGCGTTGCAAAATGAGCCGTCCGGCATACAGGTTGTCACCGCAAAATAGTGACCTCGCGCAAATAGCGCTAAGAAAAACAGGGCTGGCAGGGCATTTCGTGCTTGCCAGCCTTTTTTTGTATAGCTAATTTAGATGACGGATCGGGCTTGCCATCATTAACGGGTGTTGTAAGGGCATGGCAGGCCTGATATAACTGCTGCGCGGTCGCACTTTGAAGGATTCCGGTGCGATATAAATTATAAAAGAGGAAGAGAAGAGTGAATAAATCTCAACTGATCGACAAAATTGCTGCAGGGGCTGATATCTCTAAGGCTGCGGCTGGACGTGCGTTAGATGCAATTATTGCTTCTGTCACTGAATCACTGAAAGAAGGTGATGATGTAGCGCTGGTAGGTTTTGGTACTTTTGCTGTTAAAGAGCGTGCTGCCCGTACTGGTCGCAACCCGCAAACAGGTAAAGAGATCACCATCGCCGCCGCTAAAGTGCCGGGTTTCCGTGCAGGTAAAGCGCTGAAAGACGCGGTAAACTAAGAGCTTCTCCCCCTGGGGATGTGACAAAGTACAAGGGCGCATCATCTGATGTGCCTTTTTTATTTGTCCAGTACTACTTTATTTGAGTTTATGCTGGTTGTGGGCTGACAATTACCCCGGTTTCTTGTCACAATACAGCTTTCCGCGCAGCGTTCAGAAAACGCTATGCTGCGTGAAGTATGAATACGCAAAACAGTCACCTACAGCGGAGTGTGGTTACACCATGATGGACAGCTTACGCACGGCTGCTAACAGTCTCGTGCTCAAGATTATTTTCGGTATCATTATCGTGTCGTTCATTTTGACCGGCGTGAGTGGTTACCTGATTGGCGGAAGCAATAACTACGCCGCAAAAGTGAATGACCAGGAAATCAGCCGCTCGCAGTTTGAGAATGCGTTTAACAGCGAACGTAATCGTATGCAGCAGCAGCTGGGCGATCAGTATTCTGAACTGGCGGCGAATGAAGGCTACATGAAAACGCTGCGTCAGCAGGTACTGAATCGTCTTATCGATGAAGCCTTGCTGGATCAATACGCGCATGAGCTTAAACTCAGCATCAGCGACGAACAGGTTAAGCAGGCCATCTTTTCAACGGCGGCTTTCCAGGTTGACGGCAAATTTGATAACAACCGCTACAACGCGATTGTGAATCAGATGGGGATGACCGCCGATCAGTATGCTCAGGCATTGCGTAACCAGCTCACCACCCAACAACTGATTGCTGGCGTTGCCGGTACTGATTTCATGCTGAAAGGTGAAACGGACGAGCTGGCGGCGTTAGTCGCGCAGCAGCGTGTGGTGCGTGAAGCGACGATTGACGTGAACGCACTGGCTGCGAAGCAGCAGGCTACCGATCAGGAAGTGTCCAGCTACTACGAGCAGAACAAGAACCGCTTTATGACCCCGGAGCAGTTCCGCGTGAGCTACATCAAGCTGGATGCGGCTGCTATGCAGGAAACGGTCAACGATGCGGATATCCAGTCTTACTATGACCAGCATCAGGATCAGTTCACCCAGCCGCAGCGTAACCGTTACAGCGTCATTCAGACCAAAACGGAAGATGAAGCGAAAGCGGTGCTGGACGCGTTGAACAAAGGCGGTGATTTTGCCGCGCTGGCGAAAGAGAAATCCGCAGATATTATCTCTGCGCGCAACGGCGGCGATATGGGCTGGCTGGAAGACGCCACCACGCCGGACGAACTGAAAAATGCCGGTCTGAAAGAAAAAGGCCAGCTGTCTGGCGTGATTAAATCCTCTGTTGGCTTCCTGGTCGCGCGTCTGGATGATGTTCAGCCTGCGAAAGTGAAACCGCTGAGCGAAGCGCGTGATGACATTGCCGCGAAAGTGAAGCAGGAAAAAGCGCTGGATGCCTATTACGCGCTGCAACAAAAAGTCAGCGATGCGGCGAGCAACGATACCGAATCTCTGGCGGGCGCTGAACAGGCCGCTGGCGTGAAAGCGGTTGAAACCGGCTGGTTCAGCCATGACAACCTGCCAGAAGAGCTGAATTTTAAACCGGTTGCCGATGCTATCTTCAACGGTGGTCTGGTTGGCGAGAACGGTACGCCGGGCAGCAACTCCGATATCATCACCGTGGATGGCGACCGCGCATTCGTGCTGCGCATCAGCGAGCATAAACCTGAAGCGGTTAAGCCTCTGGCTGACGTGAAAGAGCAGGTGGCTGCGCTCGTTAAGCACAATAAAGCAGAGCAGCAGGCAAAACTGGATGCTGACAAACTGCTGGTTGAGCTGAAAGCGGGTAAAGGCGCAGAAGCGATGAAAGCGGCCGGTCTGAGCTTTGGCGAAGCGAAAACGCTGAGCCGTACCGGGCAGGACCCGGTAAGCCAGGCTGCGTTTGCGCTGGGTCTGCCAGAGAAAGATAAGCCGAGCTATGGCGTCGCTAACGATATGCAGGGCAACGTTGTGCTGCTGGCGCTGGACGACGTGAAAGCGGGCTCTATGCCGGAAGAGCAGAAAAAAGCGATGGTTCAGGGTATTACCCAGAATAACGCGCAGATTACCTTTGAAGCGCTGATGAGTAACCTGCGTAAAGCGGCGAAAATCAAAGTCGGCGATGCGCTGGAACAGCAGTAATCACCGAGACGCTTCGCAAAAAACTGCAAAAAGTTGTAACCCTCAAAGGCCGCCTTCGCGGCCTTTTCCATTTCTGATATTTGCTATTTGTTTGCCTTTCGCCACCCCGCTATCGTGATGCCACTGTTAACACACAAGGAGAAAACAGTATGAAACATGGAATCAACGCACTGCTGGTCACGATGACTCTGGCCTGCGCAGGCATGACGCACAACGCGCTGGCTGCCGGAACGGTAGAGAAAAATCAGGCGGTACAAACAAAGGCGGATTCGTCTGCGTCCGCGCAGACTAAAGCCTCCGTACCTGCAAAGGACAGTGATGATGAAGGCGCGAGGGTCAGTATCAACACGGCTTCAGCGGAAGATCTGGCGCGGGTGATGAATGGCGTCGGGCTGAAAAAAGCGCAGGCGATAGTCAACTATCGGGAAGAGTATGGGCCGTTTAAAACGGTGGATGATTTAAAGCAGGTTCCGGGGATGGGGAGTTCGCTGGTGGAACGCAATCTGGCGGTGTTGACGCTGTAATAACTTGCACTGTGGCAAAAGTTTGCCAGGATAATGAGGTCATACCAGTTATGGCCTCTGTTCCTATAACAACAACGTAAGGTTATTGCGCTATGCAAACACAAATCAAAGTCCGTGGTTATCACCTTGATGTTTATCAGCACGTTAATAATGCCCGCTATCTTGAGTTTCTTGAAGAAGCACGCTGGGATGGGCTGGAAAACAGTGACAGCTTTCAATGGATGACGGCCCGCAACATCGCTTTTGTGGTGGTGAATATTAATATTAACTACCGTCGCCCCGCCGTGCTGAGCGATCTGCTGACCGTCACCAGTCAGGTGCAGCAGTTAAACGGGAAGAGCGGCATTTTAAGCCAGGTCATTACGCTTGAGCCGGAAGGGCAGGTTGTGGTGGACGCGCAGATTACTTTTGTCTGTATTGATTTGAAAACGCAGAAAGCATTGCCGCTGGAAGGTGAGTTACGCGAGAAACTGGAGCAGATGGTGAAGTAACGGAAAGTTGCCTGATGGCGCTTCGCTTATCAGGCCTACGGGCGACATTGACCACGGTGAATGTCGCCAGGCCGGATAAGGTGCGTGCACCGCCATCCGGCAAAACGATCACTTTAACCCTGTTTTCTGCTTCATTGCCGCCATCACTGCCGGTTTATCCGTCAGATAATGCTTCAGGCCGTTGGCGCGCAGATTACAGGCGGCGCACTGCCCGCAACCGTCACCTTTGATGCCGTTATAACAGGTCAGCGTCTCTTCGCGCACCAGATCCAGCTTGCCCCAGTAATCGGCGAGTGCCCAGGTTTCGGCTTTATCAATCCACATCAGCGGGGTTTCAAAGCGAATATCCTTCGCCATACCCAGGGTGACGGCATGATTCAGCGCTTTGACAAACTCATCGCGGCAGTCCGGGTAGCCGGAGAAATCCGTCTCGCAAACGCCGGTGATCACCGCTTCGGCTTTCACCTGATAGGCATAAATCGCCGCCAGAGTCAGAAACAGAATATTACGCCCAGGGACAAACGTATTCGGAATACCGTCGGCATCCGGTTCATAGTCCGGTACGGGAATGTTATCGCGCGTCAGGCTACTGACCGCCAGTTCGCTCAGCAGCGTTACGTCCAGCACCTTATGCGCACGCGCGCCGAGTTTTAAGGCCAGATCACGTGCGACATCAATCTCAGCGCGATGGCGCTGACCATAATCAAAGGTGACGCAGTGCACTTCATCATACTGATGCAGCGCTTGCGCCAGACAGGTTGTGGAGTCCTGGCCTCCACTGAATACAACGACGGCACGTTTCATAACTTATCCTGACAAAAACGAAAAACGCTATGGTAGCGCCTGCGGATGGCCGCGACCAGCTTCTTCACCGCGCGGCGGTGGAAGCCATGCTTTCTCAAACTCAAACCAGCCGCGTGGATTGAGTTGAACACCATTGACGCCCGGCGGCGCGCTAATACGGTAGTGATAGTTAAAAAGCGGCGTAAGCGTGGCGTCATTCATCAGACTCGTGAATACCTGTTGTAACGCAGTATAGCGGTCGTCTTCACCGGGCTGCGTTTGTAAGGCATCCAGCGTGGCCTGAAGATGGGCGAAAGCAGGGGCATCCAGCACATGCGGCCAGAGTTGATCGCAGCGTAGCCACTGCTCAAGCGTATATTCCGGCGCTTCGCCAATCAGTCTGTCGCCCATCATGAGATCCGCTTTTGCCAGCGAAGGGCAGTTATCCCAGTTTTTCGCGTTGTGGAAAATCAACGTTAATTCACAGCCGAGCGTTGCCAGATATTGCTGGAGTTGCTCCGCCATGGTGTGCAACTCAACGGGAAGGTGGTAGACCAGCGTCAGTTTTTTCGGTAATTCAACGGATTCCAGCCCCTTCCATTGCGGCATTACCCAGCCTGGCAGCAGCGCGTTGCTGGGCGTGATCAGATTTTCATCTACCGGCAGCGTCTGTAATAACGACGTATGATGAATGATGTCTACCAGGCGACGCGCCTGTTGCAGGCTGAGTTTCGAGCCTTTTTTAAGCGTCAGGTAGCAAAATCCCAGGCTAATACCGCTGCTCACCTGACTAAGTGAGGCCAGCTCCTCAGGGTTGCCGATGGCAATCTGTACCGGATGACGGCAACTGGTGCCTAAATCCTGGTCAAAAAGCTGAGGCGTGATCCAGTATTCAATCGCCTTTAGCAGCGGGTGGCAAAGGTGATAATTGTCGTGGCTTTCCAGGCGTACCAGCTCCGGCGTAAATAACGTCAGCCGAAAAGGTCCGGTGCCTGACAGCGGCTGATGCGGGTGCGCCAGGTGGCTACAGTAGCTTGCCAGACGGTGCGCCAGCCAGTAATCAGGGCGATGGAGAATGAACGTCAGGCATTGCGGATGGGTGACTTCAATACGCTTGACGCTGATAAACAATTTATTGAGGGCTGGCAGGTCAAGCAGCATCAGCAGGCGCGCGTGCAGTTGCGCAGTTTCTACCGTATCGCCATTATGCCAGTGCAGGGTAGAGCGAATATAAAAATCCCAGCGCATACCGTCGGCGGAGATATCCCAGTGATGTGCTAAATCCCCGCAGGGGCGCTGGCTGGCGTTGTCAAAGCGGGTGAGGCCGGAGAAAATTTGTCCTGCAAGATGCTGTTCTGCGCGACCGGGCAGAAATCCCGGATGCAACGGGTCCAGCGGACGATAGTAGGGAATACGCAGGGTCGGCGTGTCGTTTTGCCACTGCCCGCCCATAAACGGTTGCAGCATGGTACGCAGTTCGCCTGGCGCCAGCTGTGCCAGCTCCAGCACATTAAGCTGCTGACCTTTTTCCAGCGCTTGTTCCATCATGGTATTGCGCAGTGACTCCGGCGTGACCAGAAATTGCAGTTTACCGCGCTTACCCCGCCCGGATTGCGCCTCCCATGTTAACCAGCCAGCTTCCTGCGCCTGACGTAGTAGCGTACGGACGTGGCGTTCGCTACAAAAACAGCGCTCCGCCAGTTCCCCAACGGTGACCGACTGAGGTTCTCCGGCCGAGGGCTGCCAGAGACGTTGATATTGTTTTAAACGGTTGAGAAGTCGCATTGAAACCCGGAACAATTCATTTTATCTATTCACTATTACTTCCGTATATCTCAGGTGATACTCAATCACAAGTTAATTGCGTCACAGTGTGGAGAAAGAGATGGCTCGTCTGGCTGCATTTGATATGGATGGCACGCTTTTGATGCCAAACCACCATCTGGGTCATGAGACCCTTGCAACGCTGGCGCGTCTGCGTGAACGCGATATCACTTTGACGTTTGCGACCGGTCGGCATGTGCTGGAAATGCGGCATATTCTGGGGGCCATCTCAATGGATGCGTTTTTGATAACCGGCAACGGGACGCGCATTCACTCGCAGGAAGGCGATATGCTGCATCGCCAGGATCTGGACCCCGCCATTGCCGATCGCGTATTGCACCAGGCGTGGGATACCCGGGCCAGTATGCACGTATTCAACGATAACGGCTGGTTTACGGGGAGCGCGATCCCCGCGCTATTACAGGCGCATGTCTACAGCGGGTTCCACTATCAGATCGTGGATGTCAAACGTATCCCGGCCCACCAGGTCACTAAGATCTGTTTTTGTGGCGATCACGATGATCTGATCCGGCTGCGTATTCAACTGAATGAGGCGCTGGGCGAGCGGGCGAATCTCTGCTTTTCCGCTGTGGATTGCCTGGAAGTGCTGCCGCTCGGCTGTAATAAAGGTTCCGCGCTGGCGGTATTAAGCGACCATTTGGGGCTGTCGCTGACGGAATGCATGGCGTTTGGCGATGCGATGAACGATCGCGAAATGCTGGAGAGCGTGGGACGTGGTTTGATTATGGGCAACGCGATGCCGCAACTGATCGCTGAACTGCCTCATCTTTCAGTGATTGGCCATTGTCGTAATCAGGCGGTCTCTCACTTTTTAACGCATTGGCTGGATAATCCGCATCTACCTTATTCCCCCGAATGAGCGATCCTTTCCAGCAAGCCAGGCCCGTAAAGCCTGGCTTTTTTTATGCCGCTTAACGGACGTTCAGCAGTTGGGCTATTTCCGCCTGCCACGGCGCTAAATCGCCAATGTGATCGTTAACCCACTGGGGATTGTAATAGGTGTCGAGATAGCGTTCGCCGCTGTCACACAGCAGCGTGACGAGAGAACCGGTCTCTCCGGCGTCGCGCATTCTGGCCGCGATCTGCAACGTTCCCCACATATTAGTGCCGGTGGAGGCGCCCACTTTACGGCCCAATTGCGTTTCCAGCCAGTGCGCGGTCGCGACGCTGGCGGCGTCGGGTACGCGCAGCATTTCGTCCACCACATCCGGGATGAAGGAAGGTTCCACGCGCGGGCGGCCAATCCCTTCAATTTTGCTGCCCACCGGGCTGCGCAATGTAGCGTCGCGATTCTGCCAGTAGGGCAGGAAGACCGAGTTTTCCGGGTCAACCACCATCAGGCGCGTGTCATACCCATGACAGCGAATATAGCGGCCAATTGTCGCTGACGTGCCGCCCGTCCCCGCGCTCATCACGATATGCTTCGGCACCGGATTCGGCTCACGCTGCATCTGATGGAAAATACTGTCGGCGATATTATTATTGCCGCGCCAGTCGGTGGCGCGTTCGGCATAGGTGAACTGATCCATATAGTGACCGTTCAGTTCGTGCGCCAGTTGCTCAGAGGCGGCGTAAATCTCGCAGGCGCTTTCGACAAAGTGGCAGCGACCGCCATAAAACGCAATTTGTTCGATTTTGCGTTTTGCCGTGCAGGAAGGCATTACCGCGATAAACGGCAGGCCGAGCAGTCGGGCGAACCAGGCTTCGGAAACCGCCGTTGAACCGGAGGAGGATTCAATAATGGTCGTGTTTTCTTTAATCCAGCCGTTACACAACCCATACAGGAACAATGAACGCGCCAGACGGTGCTTCAGGCTGCCGGTCGGATGGGTGCTTTCATCCTTCAGGTAGATCTGGATGCCCGGAAACGCCGGTAGCGACAACCGGATCAGATGCGTGTCGGCTGAACGCTGATAGTCAGCGTTAATTTCATTAATGGCGTTTTTAACCCAGGTGCTATTCATCATTAATTTCCATTTGTCATTTTGTGCCCAGATTAGCGAAAAGCACGGAAAAAATTGTTGCCATTTCACCTTTAAAATAGAATGTAGGGAGAAAAATCTTCTCTGTGGGGTGGGTATGTTAGATAAAATTGACCGTAAGCTGCTGCTTTTGTTGCAGCAGGACTGCACCCTCTCTTTGCAGGCGCTGGCCGATGCCGTTAATCTGACCACCACACCCTGCTGGAAACGGCTGAAACGTCTGGAAGACGACGGCATTCTCCTCGGTAAAGTCGCGCTGCTGGACCCAGAGAAATTGGGCCTGGGGTTAACGGCGTTCGTACTGATCAAAACCCAGCATCACAGCAGTGAATGGTACAGCCGCTTCGTGACGGTGGTCACCGAAATGCCGGAAGTGCTGGGGTTCTGGCGTATGGCCGGGGAATACGACTATCTGATGCGGGTTCAGGTAGCAGATATGAAGCGTTATGACGACTTCTACAAACGTCTGGTGAACAGTGTTCCGGGATTGTCAGACGTAACGTCGAGCTTTGCGATGGAACAGATTAAGTACACAACCGCTCTGCCTATTGAATAATTCTCCCGGAAAATATTGCCGGAAATCATGTCAGGATATAACGCGTGCGATTATTTGCTCAATTAAGCTGGTACTTCCGTCGGGAGTGGCGTCGCTATCTCGGCGCCGTGGCCTTGCTTATCATTATCGCTGTCCTTCAGTTGATCCCGCCCAAAGTGGTCGGGATCGTTGTGGATGGCGTCACTGCGCAACATTTCACTACCGGTCAGGTATTGATGTGGGTGGGCACGATGGCCATGATTGCGGTAATCGTCTATTTGTTGCGCTATGTCTGGCGCGTGCTGCTGTTCGGCGCCTCTTATCAACTGGCGGTTGAACTGCGTGAAGATTACTACCGCCAGCTCAGTCGCCAGCACCCGGAATTTTATCTGCGACACCGCACCGGCGACTTAATGGCGCGCGCGACTAACGACGTCGATCGTGTCGTCTTTGCCGCCGGGGAAGGGGTGCTCACGCTGGTGGATTCGCTGGTGATGGGCTGCGCCGTGCTGATCGTGATGTCAACGCAGCTCAGTTGGCAACTGACGCTGTTCGCGCTGCTGCCTATGCCGATTATGGCGCTGATGATCAAGCGCTACGGCGACCGTCTGCATAACCGCTTCAAACTGGCGCAGGCGGCGTTTTCCAGTCTGAACGATCGTACCCAGGAGAGCCTGACCAGCATTCGCATGATCAAAGCTTTTGGCCTTGAAGATCGACAGTCGTCGCTGTTTGCGGCGGACGCGGAAGATACCGGGAAGAAAAACATGCGGGTAGCGCGTATCGACGCCCGTTTTGATCCCACGATTTATATTGCCATCGGCATGGCTAATCTGCTCGCCATCGGCGGCGGAAGCTGGATGGTAGTGCACGGTACGCTGACGCTTGGGGAACTGACCAGCTTTATGATGTACCTCGGGCTGATGATCTGGCCTATGTTAGCGCTGGCCTGGATGTTTAACATTGTGGAACGCGGTAGCGCAGCGTACAGCCGTATCCGCGCGATGCTGGCGGAAGCGCCGGTCGTCAACGACGGAACGGAGACGGTGCCGGAAGGTCGGGGAGCGCTGACGGTCTCCATTCGTGAATTCAGCTACCCGCAAACCGCGCATCCGGCGCTGGAAAATGTACAATTCCAGCTTGAGCCAGGGCAGATGCTGGGGATCTGCGGGCCGACGGGCGCGGGGAAAAGCACTCTTCTTTCGCTTATTCAGCGCCATTTCGATATTACGCAGGGGGATATCCGTTTTCATGATATTCCGCTGACGCGCTTGCAGCTTGATAGCTGGCGCAGTCGCCTGGCGGTCGTCAGCCAGACGCCGTTCCTGTTCTCCGACACGGTCGGCAATAACATCGCGCTGGGGCGCCCAAACGCGACGCAGGAAGAGATTGAACAGGTGGCGCGGCTGGCCAGCGTGCATGAGGATATTTTGCGTCTGCCTCAAGGATATGACACCGAAGTGGGCGAACGCGGCGTCATGCTGTCCGGCGGGCAAAAACAGCGCATTTCTATTGCGCGCGCGTTACTGCTCAATGCGGAAATCCTGATTCTGGATGATGCGCTGTCGGCGGTGGATGGCCGTACCGAACACCAGATTCTGCATAATTTACGCCAGTGGGGAGAGGGGCGCACCGTGATTATTAGCGCGCACCGCTTATCCGCTCTGACGGAAGCCAACGAGATTATCGTGATGCAGCATGGCCATATCGCCCAGCGTGGCGATCACGATGAATTAGTGCTGCAAACGGGCTGGTATCGCGATATGTATCGCTATCAGCAACTGGAGGCGGCGCTGACTGACGCTCCTGAAATCAACGAGGAGACGGCAGATGCGTAGTTTTGGACAGTTATGGCCGACCCTGAAAAGGCTGCTGGCGTATGGTTCGCCGTGGCGTAAACCGCTTGCCATCGCCGTGGTGATGCTGTGGATCGCGGCGGCGGCGGAAGTCAGCGGCCCGTTACTTATCAGCTACTTTATCGACAATATGGTCGCGAAGAGCCACCTGCCGCTGGGCACGGTCGCGGGGCTGGTGGCGGCGTACATTGGCTTACAGTTTCTGGCGGCGGGGCTGCATTATGCGCAGTCGCTGTTGTTTAATCAGGCGGCCGTCGGCGTAGTGCAACAGCTGCGTACTGATGTGATGGATGCCGCTTTGCGCCAGCCACTGAGCGCCTTTGACACGCAGCCGGTGGGGCAACTGATCTCTCGCGTGACCAATGATACGGAAGTCATCCGCGACCTTTACGTTACGGTCGTGGCGACGGTGCTGCGTAGCGCGGCGTTAATTGGCGCGATGCTGGTCGCCATGTTCAGCCTCGACTGGCGGATGGCGCTGGTCGCGATGGCGATTTTCCCGGCGGTGCTGGTGGTGATGGTGATTTACCAGCGCTATAGCACGCCGATTGTGCGCCGCGTGCGGGCATATCTGGCGGACATCAATGATGGCTTCAATGAAGTCATTAACGGCATGAGCGTCATTCAGCAGTTCCGCCAGCAGGCGCGGTTCGGCGAGAGAATGGGGGAGGCCAGCCGCTCGCACTATATGGCGCGGATGCAGACCCTGCGACTGGACGGCTTTTTATTGCGCCCGCTGCTCAGCCTTTTTTCCGCGCTGATCCTCTGCGGATTACTGATGCTGTTTAGCTTTACCTCGCGCGGCACCATTGAAGTCGGGGTGTTGTACGCTTTTATCAGCTATCTGGGGCGTCTGAACGAGCCATTGATTGAACTGACGACCCAACAGTCGATGTTGCAACAGGCTGCGGTGGCGGGGGAGCGCGTATTCGAACTGATGGACGGCCCACGCCAGGATTATGGTCGGGATGAGCGTCCGTTGCAGTCGGGCAGGATTGACGTTGATGATGTCTCCTTCGCCTACCGTGACGACAATCTGGTGCTGCAAAACATTACGCTCTCCGTTCCGTCGCGCAGCTTTGTGGCGCTGGTCGGGCATACCGGCAGCGGCAAGAGTACCCTCGCCAGCCTGCTGATGGGGTATTATCCGCTTACACAGGGAGACATTCGCCTTGACGGTCGTTCGCTGTCAACGCTGAGCCACGGGGTTTTACGTCAGGGAGTCGCGATGGTGCAGCAGGACCCGGTGGTGATGGCGGATACGTTCCTGGCAAACGTCACGCTGGGGCGCGATATTTCTGAGGAACAGGTCTGGCAGGCGCTGGAAACCGTGCAACTGGCGGAGCTGGCGCGTAGTCTGAGCGAGGGTATCCACACCCGGCTGGGCGAGCAGGGCAATAATCTGTCCGTCGGGCAGAAACAACTGCTGGCGCTGGCGCGGGTGCTGGTTGATACGCCGCAGGTTCTGATTCTGGATGAAGCCACCGCCAGCATTGACTCCGGTACTGAGCAGGCGATTCAGCAAGCGCTGGCGGCAGTGCGTGAACACACCACGCTGGTGGTGATTGCACACCGCCTGTCAACCATTGTCGATGCGGACACCATTCTGGTGCTGCATCGCGGGCAGGCGGTCGAGCGCGGTACGCATCAACAACTGCTTGAAGCGCAAGGGCGTTACTGGCAGATGTACCAACTACAGCTTGCCGGTGAAGAGCTGGCGGCCAGCGCGCGTGAGGAATCGCTCAGCGCCTGATGGCGCTGCGCTTATCAGGCCTACGGACAATGCGTTCTTGTAGGCCGGATAAGGTGCTTACGCCGCCATCCGGCAATCAACAATCTGGTGCAAAAATGTAACGTACCATGCACCGTTATAGTGCGTTTTTTCTTTTCCTTCCCCGGCCGCACCCTACAAGCCTGAATTATCCCGCGTTTTTCATTTCTGGCACACCCCTTGCAATATCCCTATCGTGAAGCGGCAGACATTATCGAATTCTGACAGGAGGGGATCTATGAAGCTGGTTACCGTGGTAATCAAACCGTTCAAACTGGAAGACGTCCGTGAAGCACTGTCTTCGATTGGTATTCAAGGGCTGACAGTCACCGAAGTGAAAGGCTTCGGGCGTCAGAAAGGTCATGCCGAGCTGTACCGCGGTGCGGAATACAGCGTCAACTTCCTGCCCAAAGTGAAGATTGATGTGGCGATTGCCGACGACCAGCTTGATGAAGTCATTGAGGTCATCAGCAAGGCGGCCTACACCGGAAAAATTGGCGACGGCAAAATTTTTGTCGCTGAGCTGCAACGTGTCATTCGTATTCGTACCGGCGAAGCCGACGAAGCGGCACTGTAACTCCTGGCACACAGTGATAGGGAACGAAAAGATGAAGATAGCAACGATGAAAACTGGCCTTGCTTCACTGGCTTTGCTTCCAGGTCTGGCAATGGCGGCTCCGGCGGTTGTGGATAAAGCCGACAATGCCTTTATGATGATTTGCACCGCGCTGGTGCTGTTCATGACCATTCCGGGCATTGCTCTGTTCTATGGCGGATTGATCCGTGGAAAGAACGTGCTGTCGATGTTGACGCAGGTTGCCGTCACCTTCGCGCTGGTCTGTATTTTGTGGGTTGTTTACGGCTATTCGCTGGCCTTTGGCGAGGGGAACAACTTCTTTGGCGACTTCAACTGGGTGATGCTGAAAAATATTGAGCTCACGGCAGTGATGGGCAGTTTCTACCAGTATATTCACGTTGCTTTCCAGGGCTCTTTCGCCTGCATTACCGTCGGGCTGATCGTGGGGGCGCTGGCTGAACGTATCCGCTTCTCTGCGGTACTGATTTTCGTGGTGGTGTGGCTGACGCTCTCCTATATCCCGATTGCGCATATGGTCTGGGGCGGCGGTTTGCTGGCTTCTCACGGCGCGCTGGATTTTGCGGGCGGTACGGTCGTGCATATCAATGCGGCGATTGCTGGTCTTGTGGGCGCTTATCTGATTGGCAAGCGTGTCGGCTTTGGTAAAGAGGCGTTCAAACCCCATAACCTGCCGATGGTTTTCACCGGCACCGCGATCCTCTATATCGGCTGGTTTGGCTTTAACGCCGGGTCGGCGGGCATGGCGAACGAGATTGCTGCACTGGCCTTTGTTAATACCGTGGTGGCAACGGCTGCCGCTATTCTGGGGTGGATTTTCGGCGAGTGGGCGCTGCGCGGTAAACCGTCTCTGCTGGGCGCCTGCTCCGGCGCTATCGCGGGACTGGTCGGCATAACGCCAGCCTGTGGTTACATTGGCGTTGGCGGCGCGTTGATTCTCGGTGTCGTTGCGGGGCTGGCGGGTCTGTGGGGCGTGACGATGCTTAAACGTCTGCTGCGTGTGGACGATCCTTGCGATGTGTTTGGCATCCACGGCGTTTGCGGCATCGTTGGGTGTATCCTGACCGGGATCTTTGCATCCACCACGCTCGGCGGTGTAGGGTTTGCCGAAGGCGTAACGATGGGGCATCAGCTGCTGGTACAGCTGGAGAGTATCGCTATCACCATCGTCTGGTCTGGCGTAGTGGCGTTTATCGGCTACAAACTGGCGGATATCACCGTTGGGCTGCGCGTACCGGAAGAGCAGGAGCGCGAAGGTCTGGACGTCAACAGCCACGGCGAGAATGCGTATAACGCCTGATCATCAACAGGCCGGAGGCGACGCTTGTGCGTCGCCATTCGGCCATTTTCAATTGCGATTGCGCATCACGCCTTCCTGAACGGTCGACGCGACCATCACGCCATCCCGCGTGTAAAACTCCCCACGAACAAAACCACGGGCGCTGGAAGCCGAGGTGCTCTCTACGCTGTACAGCAACCATTCGTTCATGTTGAAAGGGCGATGGAACCACATTGAATGGTCGATCGTGGCAATTTGCAGACCTTTCTCCAGGAAGCCGATGCCGTAGGGTTGCAGCGCGACGGGCAGGAAATTCAGATCGGAAGCATAACCCAGCAGATACTGATGAATGCGGATATCATCCGGTATCGTACCGTTGGCGCGGATCCAGACCTGGCGCGTCGGGTTCGCAACGTGGCCTTTTAACGGGTTGTGGAACTCTACCGGGCGGATCTCCAGCGGGCGGTCGCTGATAAATTTCTCTTTCAGCACGGGCGGCAGCAGATGCGCCAATGAACGGGCGATCTCCGTCTCCGATTGCAGCGTTTCCGGCGCAGGGGCGTCTGGCATGGTTTTCTGATGCTCAAATCCCTCTTCCGGCGCCTGGAAGGAGGCTGTCATATAGAAAATAGGCTTCCCGTTCTGGATGGCGGCGACGCGACGCGCGCTGAAACTGTTGCCGTCGCGCAGAACTTCCACATCGTAAATAATGGGCTTCAGGCTGTCGCCGGGGCGCAGAAAGTAGCTGTGAAAAGAGTGAACCAGACGTTGTTCAGGTACGGTCTCTTTGGCGGCATACAGCGCCTGACCGACCACCTGACCACCAAAAACCTGACGTAATCCTAAGTCTTCACTTTGGCCCCGAAAGAGTCCTTCTTCAATTTTTTCCAGATCTAACAATGACAGCAAATTATTCAGTGCCTGACTCATACGTGCTCTCCAGGTAACAACGGCGCCGAAGCGAGGTAGGCAGAGTATAACGCAATTTTGAAAGTGGTCCGATGGGTGCAATAGTCTGAATTACGGACTAATTCCAGGCAAAAATAAGTGAGATATGCCACACTTAGTCACGTTATGTCTTTGTTAACCACTCTTCCGGCGGGTAAAGCACCTCCCGCTGATGCATTGATGATAAGGAGAATTTAATGAAACTCGTGCACATGGTAAGTGGTTTAGCGGTTGCGGTTGCTCTGGCAGCCTGCGCAGACAGAAGCGCAGATATCCAGACGCCTGCGCCTGACCCAAATACTTCTGGCGTGGCTACACAGTCAACGATTCAGCAACCTAATGTCTCCGGTACCGTCTGGATCCGTCAGAAAGTGGCTCTGCCACCGGATGCCGTACTGACTGTGACGCTGTCTGATGCCTCACTGGCGGATGCGCCGTCGAAAGTGCTGTCGCAGAAAGCGGTGCGCACCGAGGGGAAACAGTCGCCATTTAGCTTTGTACTGCCGTTTAACCCGGCTGACATCCAGCCAAATGCGCGGATTCTGTTGAGCGCTGCCGTGACGATTAATGACAAACTGGTCTTTATTACCGATACCGTACAGCCGGTCATTAATCAGGGCGGCACGAAAGCGGATCTGACGCTGGTGCCGGTTCAGCAAACGGCAGTGCCTGTTCAGGCCAGCGGCGGCGCAGCGACAACCGTACCGTCAACGTCGCCGACGCAGGTGAACCCGTCTTCCGCCGTACCGGCGCCGACACAGTACTAAGCTCTCACAGGACAACCCTCTCCGGCCGGAGAGGGTTAATAAATCCAGCGATATCGTTGCATATCGATTTGCCCACTCCCCGAGACCACCACGCCTTCTGACAGTAACGCCTGACGTTGGCGTTGCAGGTCTGGCCCGGTCAGGGAGATGGCGCCATGACGATTCACGACCCGATGCCAGGGGAGGGTGCTGCCTTCCGGCAATCGTTTTAATACGCCGCCGACCTGACGCGCGGCACGAGGTGAACCGGCGAGGCGGGCGACGTCGCCATAAGTCGTGACAAACCCTTCGGGGATTGAGGCCACGATTTGCCAGACGCGTTGGGGGAAAGTGTCTTGTCTGTCCATCATTCATTCCTGCGATAATCTTCCAGCATAATCGTGAATCGCCGGGGAGTGAAGCCTCATTGCGCAAGAAAACAGCATCCGATATTGGATGGGTTGCATTTACAGGGGCCAGCAGTGATAATGCGCCTGCGCGTTGGTTAACAACGCTCTCAATGGGGGCTCTGTTGGTTCTCCCGCAACGCTACTCTGTTTACCAGGTCAGGTCCGGAAGGAAGCAGCCAGAGCAGATGACGTGTGTGCCGGGATGTAGCTGGCAGGGCCCCCACCCAATTCTGCCGTCCGGCAACCTCTTCATTTTCCTCCTCTTGTCATATTAACGTCATTATTTTGTCATCAAATGCTGGCAGAGTGTTATCGGGACGTTATTAATCAGTTTGTGCCCTGATATTCACGCGGTGACGATAGCTGTGTCGCACACGACGTGTTTTGCCTGTTTACAAGGACTCTTTACGATGGCTACTGCTGTACTAAATGTCAAAATCGATGAGACGTTAAAAGAGAAGCTTCGCCATTATGCCGAAGCAAATAATGAGAACTTAAGTATCACCACAGAAAAACTGCTGCTGATTGCATTTGAGGCCGCAGAAGAGGCGGGAGTCTCGGCGAGTGATATCGACAGTCAGCATACGGAAGAATCCGTGGATGATCCGCTTACTCCTAAAGAAATCAAAGCATTACGCAGATTACTCAAGAAGAAAAAATGAAACAACAACTCTCAATCGCCAGTAATTATGGCGAAGCCTGCGAATTACTGCGTTCCGGCTATGTGAAGCATGTTCGTCTTAACTGGAATGTTGGTAGTGATGAATTCTTTCGTATTGCCTCCGACTGGTGCGATGCCGGGGCAAAAATAAAGAAAGACGGCGAGAACTTCATTATTTCCCTGAAAGGTTTCCCCGTCCCACGCCAGCAATAAAACGACGATGACAGGCCATATTAGATAATTTTGCGTATTTTCCCTGCGCTGTTTTGTGAGCGCAGGTTGTCCCATATCGGCTGTAATGTCTGAAAAGCCGATCGCAGTGTTTCATCCGGCAGGGTGAACGGCATACGTAAGAAACGATCAAACGCACCCGCGAGGCCAAAACGCGTACCGGTGCCCAGTTGAATCCCTTCGCTTTCGGCGCGCGTTGCAAAGAGCGTGGCCAGCGTGTCGGGTAACTCCACCCAAAAAGAGAGCCCGCCCTGCGGCTGCCTGAAGCGCCATTCAGGAAAATGCGCGTGCATCAGTTCACAACACAGGTCGCGTCGTTGGGACAGCAACTGCCGTCTGTCAGGAAGAAAGCTGGCGGCATTATCAAGCAGCCAGCCGGTCGCTAACTGCTCCAGTACCGGCGATCCTAAATCAAACGTATCCCGGGTTTGTACCAGCGCGGCGATTGTCCGTGATGAGGCGCGAACCCACCCCAGACGCAACCCGCCCCAGAAACTTTTTCCTGCCGATCCCAGCATAATAATCGGCGCGTCGGCATTGTAATGCGCGAGTGGGGGCGGCGGCGGGGCGTTGTACCACAAATTAACCATCGTCTCGTCCACAACCAGCGTGGTATGCGTTCTGGCGGCAATATCCGCGACCGCTTGCCGCGTGGCGGCATCCATACAGCGCCCGGTGGGATTATGGAAATCCGGCATCAGATAAGCCATTCTCGGCGCGGTTTGCGCAATGGTCGCCATCAGACCGGCGGTGTCCCAACCCTGTTCGGGCAATGAGACGCCAACGGGGCGACAGGAGGCTCCCTGAATCGCGGCGATTGCGAGCGGGTAGGTCGGGTGATCCACCACCACGCGATCGCCCGGGCCCGTCAGGAGTCGCAGGAGCAGCGCCAGCCCGCTCACGGCGCCATTGACCACCATGATTTCATCAGGGCGGGTTGGCAAGCCGCGCTCGCAATAGTGCCGGGCGATAGATTCACGTAAAGAGAGCAGGCCTTGCGGCAGATACCCGGAACTCAGCAGATGCTGCGGCATTGCGCAAAGCGCCTGCTGGTAAGCCTGGTGAATTTCAGGGCCTGCGCTGAGCGCGGCGGTAGAGAGATCCAATGCCATATTGGCTCCACCGCGCGTGGGCACAGGGTGAATGGCATCCGGTAAGATCACCCGCGAGCCGCTACCCTGACGGCTTTCCAGATAACCTTCTTCCCGAAGTTGCGCCATTGCGCTGGCGACGGTGGTTCGGCTGATCTTCAATACGGCGGCCAGTTCGCGTTCGCCGGGCAGTCGGCTATCGAGCGCCAGTCGGCCATCAAGAATCAGCAGACGCAGGGCCTCCGCCAGCTGACGCCAGACAGGAGTACGTGAGGGGGTCTCCTGCCAGTGCCCAAGCAGGCGCTGAAGAGACTGGCTTCCATAGCGGCGTGATGACATAGCAGTCCACTTTTTTAAAACTGGACATTAATCATAGTGCCAATTGCGGTGAAGATGAAAGGTATCTGAACGGGGAGAATGGAAGAATGCTGCGTCGTCTGATTCAACTGTATACCGGTCTGGCTCTTTATGGCGTATCGACCGCAATGTTTGTGCGTGCGGACTTAGGGGCCGATTCGTGGAACGTTTTCCACCTTGGCGTGGCGAATTTGCTGTCAATGAACATTGGCATGGTGATTATTGCCGTTGGCGTGCTGGTGTTATTACTGTGGATTCCGCTGCGTCAACGCCCGGGCCTTGGCACCATCAGCAACGTGATCGTTATTGGGCTGGCGGCGGATGTTGCGCTGGCCGTACTGCCCGCTTTTGAGTCGTTGCTGGTCCGCAGTGTTCTGTTGATCTCCGCTGTAGTGGTCAACGCGCTGGCGACCAGCATGTATATTGGGGCCGGTTTCGGCGCAGGCCCGCGAGATGGCCTGATGACCGGGATTCACGCGCGCACCGGTTGGTCGATACGCGCCATCCGCACGGCGATTGAAATTTCGGTATTGCTGAGCGGCTGGTTGCTGGGGGGGACGCTGGGCGTCGGTACTGTATTGTATGCGCTGGCTATCGGGCCGCTGATTCAGATCTGCTTGCCGTGGTTTCGCTATCAACCCCGGCACGCATTCGGGTTCGTCATTCGCCCACAGCAGAGTAACGCGATGGCGACTAGACTTAACAACGACTGACGCGGCCAGAATTGGCTTGCCGCGCAGTACGCTTCGGAGGTTTTTCTCATGAAGTATGTTGATGGTTTTGTGGTTGCCGTACCTGCTGAAAACAAGGAGGCGTATCGGGAAATGGCGGCAAAAGCGGCTCCTCTCTTTAAAGAGTTTGGGGCGTTACGCGTCGTTGAGTGTTGGGCTGATGATGTGCCGGACGGCAAATTGACCGACTTTCGCATGGCGGTGAAAGCGGAAGATCACGAAGAGGTGGTGTTTAGCTGGATTGAATACCCTTCGAAAGAGGTTCGCGACGCGGCGAATCAGAAAATGATGTCAGACCCACGAATGAAAGAGTTTGGCGATGCCATGCCTTTTGATGGCAAGCGCATGATTTACGGCGGATTCTCTCCCATTCTGGATGACTGAAGCGACAGGCTGTGCGGCGTGCCGCCAGCCGTCCCCATTCTAAATCCGTTTTTCCGCCCACAAAATAAATTCTGCGGCGGGCAGCGCTTTGCTGTAAAGCCATCCCTGACCATACTGCACGCCGTGCTGGCGTAACCAGTCCTCCTGATGCGCCGTTTCAATACCTTCCGCCACCATTTTCAGCTTCAGCGTTTTCGCCATTTCAATAATATGCGGCGTCACATTTTTGTAGGCCAGTGCATCAACAAAGGACTTGTCGATTTTCAGAATATCCACGTCCAGATTCTGTAAGTAGCAAAGACTGGAATAGCCGGTGCCAAAGTCATCAAGATAAATCGCGTGACCGACTTTGCGGTATCTGGCAATGACTGGCGCGCTGGTTTTGGGATCGGCAAACTCACGCTCGGTCAGCTCCAGCGCGATTTGCGACGGTGAAATCTGACTCCGGTTAAGCAACTGGCTGAGATGTACCGGAAGTTTCTCTGACGCAAGGGTCGTTGCCTCAATATTGATAGAAATGTGCTGCTCAGGGTGTTGTCGCAGCCATGTTCCCATCTCCTCAAAAACGGTCTCTAAAATCAGGTGGGTGAGCGGTTCGGAAAGCCCCGTTTGTTCTGCGAGGGGAATAAACATTTCCGGCGAAAGGTAGCTGCCGTCGGTTTGCGGCCAGCGAGCCAGCGCTTCCGCGCCTGCTATCTTCCCGCTACTCAGCGAAATAATCGGCTGATAATGCACCTTAATATCACGGTTATGGATGGCGTCCAGTAAACGGTGGCGTGGTGATTGTAAGCGGCGAAGAATGCGCAGAATAAACGCCGCCGCCAGCAGGCTCGCCATCATCCCCAGCGGCAGCCAGGTAAAAGCCTGGCGATACCAGTTCTTTTGTAGCGGCAGCGTGGAGGCCCAGGTCACGATGGCGATGTTCATTTCAGGAGAGCGCTGAATTGTGTAGACACTGTTGCGATCTTCCCGGTATTGACCGGGCGACTGCTGCAATTGTCGAATAATGTCGGGATCGAGCCGATTGCTACTGGCGGCCACGATGTTATTTGCTTCGCCAATAATAGCGGCATCAATATGCCATGAACTAAATGGGATCACATCAATGAAGGAGGCGGGGTCCATCATGACCACATAGTGTTCTTTACCCACAGCGACCATAAAGCGCTTGAGCCCTAAATCATTTTGCGAGGTAAGCCATATGCGGTAGCCGTCCTGGGTGATTTTTTCCGGTTTGGGGAAAACGAAGGGGGCGCTTTTTTGCTCCAGCGATGAGCAAACAGGCATATTTTGGTCGAGGTATAGCACTTCCTGAATGTAGCGCAGACTGTAAGATATTCGGCGCATTGTCAGTAAATGCGCATTACTACAAGGCGTACCGCGAAAGGCGTTTAGCTGGTCTAACGCCAGTTTGCTCTGGGAGGCAACTTTGTCAGCGCGTAAGGCTACGCGTGATGAATAGACGTTAAGTTCCTCAATAAATTTCTTTTCAACCTGGCGATGAGCGAGCCAGAGGCTTAATCCCACAGGGGCAAGGACAGACAGAATGAGCACCCCTGTGACCAGGCTGACCAAATGTCGTGTTGTCACGGTGATATCCTTATTGATGCAGCATATGGCGAGTATATCTGAACGTAAAAAAGCCCTTCGTTTAATCACGTTATTCTAACTGCTTTTGCTCTTTCTGGCTCAATAAGGGCTTGTTTCGACTTAAAATGTACAATATTGAAGGATAACCACATCATTATGAGGGTTGAAAAGCGGCAATTTGCGGCGTATTTTATTGTTACGTTATAACATAATATTGAGGCTGTCATGAAACCGAATATCCATCCTGCCTATCGCACCGTGGTGTTCCACGATACCAGTGCGAATGAATACTTTAAGGTGGGGTCAACGATCAAAACCGAGCGTGAGATTGAGCTTGAGGGCGTGACCTATCCGTATGTCACCATTGAGGTGTCTTCTAAATCACACCCTTATTACACCGGAAAACAAAAAACCTTTGATAACGAAGGCAGCGCAGCACGTTTCCAGAAACGTTTCGGAAATTTTATTGGCGCTAAGCGAGGATAAGATGCAGGTACTGAATTCATTGCGTAGCGCAAAGCAGCGGCACCCGGACTGCCAGATAGTTAAACGCAAAGGGCGTTTATATGTGATCTGCAAATCCAATCCACGTTTTAAAGCGGTGCAGGGTCGTAAAAAAAGACGTTAATGATTTGCCAACATTGCAGGGACTACAGTGCGTGCCAGGGACGGTACGCACTTTTTACATCTGCAACAGTGAGAAAACTAACGGCTTGCCTCTGTGCGAGTGAGCGTGAAAACATCGTAGAAAGAGAGTTCGCCTTTACGCGTTATCATCTTCTGTAATTGTGCTTTCTGGTCGCTGCCAACATGCGGTGACTGAAGAATAGCGTGGATCAGCGCAGGGGGAACGAAGCGCGTGTTATACCATTCTCCGTTATAGCAAACCCTGAAATCCAGCACGTCGATATCCTCGTAGCGATAACGCGGGGCGACATCAAAAAAGAAAAAACCATTCAACAGGACGAATAATACGACCAGCAGCCACACTGAATCCACCAGCGTGTCTGATTGCAGCATGACGGCCAGCGTGGCAAACCAGGCGATATACATGCCAATAAACAGCCCCGGATGTTTGCGAATAAAACTAATACTGAAACGCGGTCTGTTGTCGCGTTTCTCGCGAGCATTGAGATCGTCAATCGTTTCCGTCAGCAGGCGCTGTATTTCTGTCATCATTTGCCTTTGTGATTTCTGTAACATTCAGGGAACAGCCCATTTTAGAAGGGCGAACTTCATGAAAAAAGTAACAGATTAACCACAATTTATCATAACAGTTACAATTCGCTTTACAGCGTTTTAATGATTCGCGCGGGATTTCCACCGACCACAACGTTGGCCGGAACGCTTTTGGTCACGACGGCGCCCGATGCGACAACGGCGTTGTCGCCAATGGTGACGCCAGGGTTAATCACGGCGCGACCGCCGATCCAGACATTATTCCCGATGGTTACAGGTTTACCCAGTTCCCTACCGCTGTTGCGTTCTGTGGCATCCAGCGGGTGCGTCGCCGTATAGATATGCACGCCAGGCGCGAGCATACAATTGTCGCCGATATGAATTGGGCAGACATCCAGCATCACACAGTCGAAGTTAGCGTAAAATGCTTTGCCGAGGTAAATATTGTAACCGTAATCACAGCGGAAGGAGGGCTCAATATACGCACCGTCGCTCTGGCCTAGCAGGTCGCTCAGAATAGCCTGTCGCGCATTCTTCTCGTCCGGTGCGGAGTGGTTGTATCGATGAAGCAACTGGCGCGCCCGCAGGCGGTCGTTGCGCAATGTCTCATCGGCCGGGCAATATAACTCACCGGCAATCATCTTCTGCTTTTCTTCGCTCATTATGCACTCTTCTGTTTGTGGATTAACTGCCGCAGTACAGTAAAGCGCAACGCCTTTTAAGGGAACGTTCCCGTTACCTTGATGTGATCTAAATCACGAGACGAAAAATAGGAATTAACGGTAAATACAGGGAAACCCTCGGTCAGGCAGAACGAACGTATTCTCCATAGCGTTATGCAAAAATTAGCGAATGAATTTCCACACGGAGGTGGGAATCTTGTCGTAGAGCTTATTCATCGTCAATTCTGCAAGACGGTGATCTGCTGCTGAGTAAAATACAGCCAATTCATTGTCAGACAATTCATATTTATTTTTCTCTATTACACGTTCCAGCGTGTCTATTGTCTGGCAGCGTCGTAAACGCATCAAATAATCTGTTTTCGTTAATGGTTTATCGGACATAAATCTTACCTATGATTGTAATAATTTTTAACATGACAAGCTAACAGGATTCGCCCTGGTGGCATTGACGAAGCAGCGAAACAGGCGGTTTCCTGATTTTCGCCATTTTTGCAGATCCTGCGCATTAATGCCGTAACTGCTGAACAACATAAAGGTGTCATCCAGATATTCATCTATCTGTGCAATCAGCTTATTGTCCTCATTATACTTAATTTTATAATTAAGTGCGAAGGTTGCAATATGCTCTATCAGTTCATTGAGCTGAAGATTGATTGCCGAAGTAGGGTCATTAACCCAACCGTGGTTGCTTTCTTCAAGGTTTGCAAGACAGTCATGATACAGGGTTTCACAGAGAAATTTAAGCTGTGCGATATCATGTCTTTTGGGTGAGTACTCATCCATAACGCATCCCCTTCTTAGTGGCTTGAACTAACCGAACACCTTTCGGGATGGATACAACTAACTGACCTGGAACTTGCGCTCTTCTCCTGATGTTTTAACTATAATCCACTCTAAAAAAGATTTCATCGTCCTATTACGAAAAATTACAATTAGGTAAAAGTATGTTGCCCCAACGCAATTTTACATTTTAACCGTAAAAGACGATGCCTGAAATGAGGCGATCTTTTTATTGTTTTTGCAATCATTGAGTTATCGTCATTTGTGCTAACAACGATTGTTAAGAAGGCTGTTACACTCACGATATACCAGGAATAATCTTAATGATTTCTTAATTAACGGAAAAAATAAGAAATGATCAGACTCTCTAAGAATAGCCTTTAGCACGCTGGGGATTATATGTCTTATTTATTCTACGGTGAATAAACAAACTAACAATAAGCGCTTTTTATGATTTTTATCCAGAAAAAAGGCCGCTTGCGCGGCCTTTTCACAGGAGATGAATCAATGATGCTCTACCGAATGGCTGTGCTCAATGTCTTCGCTCTTGCGGCTAAAGCGGCGGCGTACCACCACAAAGAAGACCGGAACGAAGAAGATAGCCAGAACCGTTGCGGTGACCATCCCGCCCATTACGCCGGTGCCCACAGCGTTCTGCGCGCCGGAACCTGCGCCAGAGCTGATAACCAGCGGCATAACACCGAGGATAAACGCCAGAGACGTCATCAGGATCGGGCGTAAACGCATACGTACCGCTTCCAGCGTTGCTTCTATCAGACCTTTGCCTTCTTTATCCATCAAGTCTTTGGCGAATTCGACGATAAGTATCGCGTTCTTCGCCGACAGCCCAATGGTTGTGAGCAAGCCCACCTGGAAGTAAACGTCGTTGGTCAGGCCACGGAAGGTTGCCGCCAACAGCGCGCCGATAACCCCGAGCGGCACCACCAGCATAACGGAGAACGGAATAGACCAGCTTTCATACAGCGCCGCCAGACACAGGAAGACCACGATCAGTGAAATGGCGTACAGGGCAGGCGCCTGGTTGCCGGACAGTCGTTCCTGATAAGACATCCCGGTCCAGTCATAGCCGATGCCGGATGGCAGTTTGCTTGCCAGCTCTTCCATCATCGCCATTGCTTCACCGGTACTCTTACCTGGTGCCGCCTGGCCGAGGATTTCCATTGAAGGCAGACCGTTATAGCGTTCCAGACGCGGTGAACCGTATTCCCAGCGCGAGGAGGAGAAGGCTGAGAACGGCACCATCTGACCATCGCTACCGCGCACATACCAGTTTCCGATATCTTCCGGCAACATACGGTATTTCGCTTCAGACATGACGTAAACTTTCTTCACACGACCACGGTCGATGAAGTCGTTCACATAGCTACCGCCCCATGCTGCGCCTAGCGTCGTGTTAATATCGCTAATGGAAACACCCAACGCCTGCGCTTTTTCCTGATCGATATCGACCTTGAACTGCGGCGTATCTTCCAGACCGTTCGGACGAACGCCGACCAGCAGATCCGGGTGTTTTGCAACTTCGCCAAACAGCTGGTTACGCGCCTGCGTCAGTTTTTCATGACCGAGGCCGCCCTGGTCAATCAACTGGAAGTCGAAGCCCGTTGCCGTACCCAGTTCGACAATCGCTGGCAGGTTAAAGGCGAACACCATCGCATCTTTAATCTGGGAGAATGCGCCCATCGCGCGACCGGTGATCGCATCGACTTTATTCTCATCCCCCGGACGGTCGGCCCAGTCTTTCAACGAGACGAACGCGATACCGGTGTTCTGACCACGACCAGCAAAACCAAAGCCGTTAACCGCAAAGACGGATTCAACGTTATCTTTCTCTTTGGTGAGATAATAGTCGGTCATCTCATCGAGAACTTTCTGCGTACGCTCCTGGGTTGCGCCCGCTGGCAGCTGCGCCATGCTCAGGAAGACCCCCTGGTCCTCGTCCGGCAAGAAGGAGCTTGGCAGACGAACGAACAGGTAAGCCATGCCGACAACGATGATCAGATAGAGCAGCAGATAACGACCGGTGCTGCGCAGGATGTTGCCTACGCTGTCGGTGTAGTGGTGCGTGCTCTTCTCGAACATGTTGTTGAACCAGCCAAAGAAACCTTTGGTTGACCCGTGGCTGCCTTTGGCAACCGGCTTAAGCATGGTGGCGCACAGGGCTGGCGTCAGGATCAGTGCCACCAGCACTGACAGCGCCATTGCGGACACAATGGTGATGGAGAACTGACGATAAATAGCCCCTGTAGACCCGCCGAAGAAGGCCATCGGGATAAATACCGCTGACAGCACCATCGCGATCCCCACCAGCGCGCCCTGAATCTGGCCCATTGATTTTCGCGTGGCTTCTTTCGGCGGCAATCCTTCTTCGGACATTACACGCTCGACGTTCTCTACTACCACGATGGCGTCATCCACCAACAGGCCGATGGCGAGCACCATCCCGAACATTGTTAGCGTGTTTATCGAGAAACCGAACGCCGAAAGCACGGCGAATGTCCCTAACAGCACCACCGGCACCGCGATTGTCGGAATCAACGTCGCACGGAAGTTTTGCAGGAACAGGTACATGACCAGGAACACGAGGATGATGGCTTCTACCAGCGTTTTCACCACTTCGTGAATGGAGATCGTCACGAACGGGGTGGTGTCATACGGGTAAACGATTTTCATCCCTGACGGGAAGAACGGTTCCATCTTCTTCAGTTCTGCACGGATGGCGTTTGCGGTATCCAGCGCGTTCGCACCGGTCGCCAGCTTGATCCCCAGACCAGACGCAGGCTGTCCGTTGAACTTCGCAATGATGTCGTAGTTCTCACCGCCCAGTTCAATTCTTGCTACATCGCGCAGGCGAACCTGGGAGCCGTCCTGGTTCACTTTCAGCAGAATTTTACCGAACTCTTCCGTAGAGGTCAGACGCGTTTGTGCGATGATGGAGGCGTTCAGTTGCTGGCCTTTCACCGGCGGCGTACCGCCAAGCTGACCGGCCGCAACCTGGGCGTTTTGTGCTTTGATCGCGTTAATCACATCTACTGGCGTGAGCTGGAAGTTGTTCAGCTTCGTTGGGTCCATCCAGATACGCATCGCGTACTGCGAACCAAACAGCTGCACGTCACCCACACCTGACGTACGGCTGATGGCGTCTTTCATGTTCGCCGCAACGTAGTCAGAAATATCCTCCTGGGTCATGGTGCCGTCGGTGTTAATGACGCCCACAACCATCAGGAAGCTGCTGGATGATTTCTCAACGCTCACACCCTGCTGTTGAACCTCCTGAGGAAGCAGCGGCATGGCCAGTTGCAGTTTGTTCTGCACCTGAACCTGCGCGATATCTGCATCCGTACCGGATTCGAAGGTCAGGGTGATCTGCACGGTACCCGTGGAGTCACTGTTTGAGGACATGTACATCAGGTTATCGATACCGTTCATGTTCTGTTCGATAACCTGCGTCACCGTGTCCTGCACGGTTTTCGCATCAGCGCCAGGGTAAGTCGCGGAGATCGTCACTGCGGGCGGCGCAATCGTTGGATATTGCGCTACCGGCAGTTTGAGGATCGCGAGGCCCCCTGCCAACATGATGATAATGGCGATCACCCACGCAAATATAGGGCGATCGATAAAGAAATTAGGCATGTCTTAACGGCTCCTGTTTAAGTTAAGACTTAGACTGTTCAGACGGGTTAGCGCTTGCGGCTTGCTGTTCATTATCCGCGGTGACTTCCTGCGCTTTAACCTGCGCGCCAGGACGCACTTTTTGCAGCCCGGTAACAATCACGCGATCGCCCGATTTGAGTCCATCAGTGACTAACCACTTATCGCCAATCGCCTGGTTTGCGACGATCTGACGGGTTTCCACTTTGTCATCGGCGCCGACAACCAATGCACTGGCATCACCGCGTGGCGTACGGGTAACGCCCTGCTGGGGAACCAGCAATGCATCAGGATTGGTGCCTTCTTCCAGACGTGCGCGAACAAACATACCAGGCAGTAAGGTATGGTCCGGGTTAGGGAAGATTGCGCGTAACGTAATCGAACCGGTGGTTTGGTCGACGGTGACGTCAGAAAACTCAAGCGTACCGGATTGCGGATAGGTAATGCCGTCGCTGGTGACCAGCTCGACTTTCGCTTTGCCGTTCTCTTGCTTCAGTTTGCCGCTCGCCAGATCCTGTTTCAGGCGCAGGAAGTCGTTGCTTGACTGCGTTACATCCACATAGATCGGGTCGAGTTGCTGTACTGTCGCGAGGGCGGTAGCCTGGCCGTTTTGTACCAGCGCGCCTTCCGTTATGGATGATTTACCGATCCGGCCGTTAATCGGGGAGGTCACTTTGGTATACGCCAGATTAATGCGTGCGGTTTCAACGGCCGCTTTTGCCGCCACAACAGACGCATTCGCCTGTTGCGCATCTGCCAGCGCGCTATCGTAGTCTTGTTGGCTGATGTATTTCGTACCCAACAGTTTCTGATAACGTTTAACCGTTAACTGAGCGATATTTGCAGCCGCCTGCGCTTTAGCGAGATCGCCTTTGGCGCTTTCGTAAGCCGCCTGGTAAGTCGCAGGATCAATCTGATAGAGAGACACACCCGCTTCAATGTCGCCGCCTTCCGTAAAGTTACGTTTCAGGATAATTCCGCTTACCTGAGGACGAACTTCCGCAATACGGTATGCATTGGTGCGACCCGGGAGTTCAGTAGTGATCTGTAGAGGTTCAGTTTTGAGCGTCACAACCCCAACTTCTGGCATCTGCTGACCACCTTGTTGGGCCTGTTTGTCGTCACATCCTGTTAGCGCTAAGCTGCCTGAGAGCATCAGAACGACCGCCAGAGGCGTAAACCCTCTGTTTTTGTTCATATGTAAACCTCGAGTGTCCGATTTCAAATTGATCAATGGTCAAAAGTCCACAAACCCATTGCTGCGTTTATATTATCGTCGTGCTATGGTACATACATCCACAAATGTATGTAAATCTAACGCCTGTAAATTCACCGACATATGGCACGAAAAACCAAACAACAAGCACAGGAAACTCGGCAACACATCCTGGATGTAGCTCTGCGTTTGTTCTCGCGGCAAGGGGTATCATCCACTTCGCTCGCGGAGATTGCAAAAGCCGCTGGCGTCACACGCGGTGCAATCTATTGGCACTTCAAAAACAAGTCGGATTTATTCAGTGAAATCTGGGAGCTATCAGAATCCAATATTGGTGAGCTTGAGATTGAGTATCAGGCAAAATTCCCCGACGATCCACTATCAGTATTAAGAGAAATTTTAGTCCATCTTCTTGAAGCAACCGTGACGGAAGAGCGCCGACGTTTATTGATGGAAATTATATTCCACAAATGCGAATTCGTGGGTGAAATGGCGGTAGTGCAACAGGCGCAGCGAAGCATCTGCGTGGAAAGCTATGACCGCATTGAACAAACGCTAATACATTGTATTAAAGCAAAAATGCTCCCGGGAAACCTGATGACGCGTCGTGCGGCAATATTAATGCGCGGCTATATTTCCGGCATCATGGAAAACTGGCTCTTTGCGCCGCAATCCTTTGATCTGAAAAAAGAAGCGCGAGATTACGTCGCCATCTTGTTGGAAATGTATCTGCTTTGCCCGACGCTGAGAGCGGCGCCTGCCCTCGAAAGCCCCTGATATCATTCCAGGAATTATCCTGGACATTTTCCGTTCCGCTATTCTGTCCGTCACCGCCGTGATATTCTTGCGGCTTGACTATTTCCGGTCATTCTTCCGGTTCAGAAACCTTCACTCCCATGACTATGTTGCAGCTCTATAAACGTTCATCGCATCTTGTTTTTATCTCAATCATTTTCTTTGTGTTATTGCTGTGCGGTCAGTCGTCGGCGTTTGCCCGTGCGCAAACGAATGGCGATCTGCCGTCGAAAGCGGACGTGCAAAGCCAGCTGGATGCGCTGGGTAAACAGAAAGACCTCTCGGCGCTGGATAAACTGGTTCAGCAGGATCTCATCGATACGCTCGCCACGCTTGATAAAATCGATCGGGTAAAAGAGGATACCACGCAATTACGTCAGAAAGTCGCGCAGGCGCCGGAAAAAATGCGTCAGGCGACGGACGCGATGAATGCCCTCAGCGATGTGGATAATGACGACGAAACGCGAAAAACGTTGAGCACGCTTTCGCTGCGCCAGCTGGAACTTCGGGTTGCGCAGGTGCTGGACGATTTGCAGAACTCGCAAAACGATCTGGCGACTTACAATAGTCAGCTGGTTTCGCTCCAGACGCAGCCTGAGCGTGTACAAAACGCGATGTATACCGCGTCGCAGCAAATGCAGCAAATCCGTAATCGACTGGACGGCACCAGTGTCGGGGACGGCGCATTGCGCCCGAGTCAACAGGCTCTGCTACAGGCGCAACAGGCGTTGCTTAACGCGCAAATCGATCAGCAGCGCAAAAGTCTGGAAGGCAATACGGTTTTGCAGGATACCCTGCAAAAGCAGCGCGATTACGTCACGGCGAACACCAATCGACTGGAACACCAGCTCCAGCTTTTGCAGGAAGCGGTCAACAGCAAACGTCTGACGCTAACCGAGAAGACGGCGCAGGAGGCGATCTCGCCGGATGAAACGGCGCGTATTCAGGCTAACCCTCTTGTGAAGCAGGAGCTGGATGTCAATCATCAACTGAGCCAGCGCTTGATCACGGCAACCGAAAACGGTAACGCGCTCATGCAGCAGAACATCAAAGTCAAAAACTGGCTTGATCGCGCGCTGCAATCAGAGCGCAATATCAAAGAGCAGATTGCGGTGCTGAGAGGCAGTTTGCTGTTGTCGCGTATCTTGTATCAGCAGCAGCAAACGCTGCCGTCGGCAGATGAACTTGTCGATATGACCAACCGGATTGCGGATTTGCGTCTGGAGCAGTTTGAAGTTAACCAGCAGCGTGACGCTTTGTTCCAGAACGACGCCTTTGTGGCCAAACTGGAAGAAGGGCACACTGACGAGGTTAATGACGAAGTGCATGATGCGCTGCTGCAAGTGGTTGATATGCGCAGGGAATTACTGGATCAGTTGAATAAGCAACTGGGCAATCAGCTGATGATGGCCATTAACCTGCAAATCAATCAACAGCAGCTAATGAGCGTCTCGAAAAACCTTAAAGAGATCCTGACTCAGCAAATCTTTTGGGTTAACAGTAACCGCCCGATGGACTGGGACTGGATTAAAGCCTTCCCGCAAACGCTGAAAGATCAGTTCAGGTCGATGAAAATTACGGTGAACTGGGAAAAGGCCTGGCCTGCGGTATTCATCGCATTCCTCGCGGGGCTGCCTTTGCTGCTGATCGCCGGAGTGATTCGCTGGCGACTGAAATGGCTTAAAGCGTACCAGGAGAAGCTGGCGGCCGCGGTGGGATCATTGCGTAACGACAGCCAGCTCAATACGCCGAAAGCGATTTTCATCGATCTGATTCGCGCCTTGCCGGTTTGTCTGATAATCCTTGCGGTGGGGCTGATCCTCCTCACCATGCAATTGAATATTAGCGACCTGTTATGGGCGTTCAGTAAAAAGCTGGCGTTGTTCTGGCTGGTATTCGGTCTGTGCTGGAAGGTGCTGGAGAAAGAGGGCGTTGCCATTCGGCACTTCGGCATGCCGGCGAAATTGACCAGCCACTGGCGCCGTCAGATTGTGCGCATCAGTCTGGCGCTACTGCCGCTGCATTTCTGGTCGGTGGTCGCTGAACTTTCTCCGCTGCACCTGATGGATGATGTGCTGGGGCAGGTGGTGATTTTCCTCAACCTTCTGCTTATTACTCTGCTGGTGTGGCCAATGTGCCGCGATAGCTGGCGTGATAAGGAGTCGCATGGTTTACGTCTGATCACGATTACCGTGCTCTCCATCATTCCCGTCGCGTTGATGGTGTTGACCGCGACGGGCTATTTCTATACCACGCTACGCCTGTCCGGGCGCTGGATTGAAACCGTCTATCTGGTGATTATCTGGAACCTGCTGTATCAGACCGTGTTACGCGGCCTGAGCGTCGCGGCGCGTCGTATTGCCTGGCGCCGTGCGCTGGCGCGTCGTCAGAATCTGGTGAAAGAGGGGGCAGAAGGCGCGGAGCCGCAGGAAGAACCGACCATTGCGCTGGAACAGGTTAACCAGCAAACGCTGCGCATCACCATGCTGCTGATGATTGCCCTGTTCGGGGTGATGTTCTGGGCGATTTGGTCCGATCTGATCACCGTGTTCAGCTATCTCGACAGCATCACGCTCTGGCACTACAACGGCACAGAAGCGGGCGCTGCGGTGGTTAAAAACGTTACGATGGGCAGCCTGCTGTTTGCCATTATTGTGTCAATGGTGGCCTGGGCGCTGATCCGTAACTTACCTGGCCTGCTGGAAGTTCTGGTACTTTCCAGACTGAAAATGCGCCAGGGGGCTTCGTATGCGATCACCACGATCCTCAACTACATCATCATTGCTGTTGGCGCGATGACGGTATTCGGATCGCTTGGCGTATCGTGGGACAAACTACAGTGGCTGGCGGCGGCGTTATCGGTTGGTCTTGGTTTCGGCTTGCAGGAGATTTTCGGTAACTTCGTCTCTGGCATTATTATCCTGTTTGAACGCCCGGTACGCATTGGCGATACGGTGACTATCGGCACCTTCTCCGGGACGGTCAGCAAGATCCGTATTCGTGCGACCACCATTACCGACTTCGATCGTAAAGAGGTGATCATTCCGAACAAAGCCTTCGTGACCGAACGATTGATCAACTGGTCGCTGTCCGACACCACCACCCGGCTGGTGATCCGCCTTGGCGTCGCCTATGGCTCGGATCTGGACAAAGTGAAAAAAGTGCTGTTGCAGGCGGCGACGGAGCACCCGAAAGTGATGCGTGAGCCAGAACCTGCGGTGTTCTTTACCACGTTTGGCGCCAGTACGCTCGATCATGAACTGCGTCTGTACGTGCGTGAACTGCGCGATCGCAGCCATACGGTGGATGAGCTGAACCGGACCATCGATCGTTTGTGCCGTGAAAATAACATCGACATCGCTTTTAACCAGCTGGAAGTGCATCTGCGCAATGAGAAAGGTGACGAAGTGACGGAAGTTAAACGCGAAATCAAAGGCGACGATCCGACGCCATCGGTGGGCTAAGTTCTGTTCAGGGCGGCCAGGCCGCCCTGAGTGTCTCTAATGGGAGAGCGCAGACAGCTCTTCTGGCGAGAGTCCGGTTAGGTGGGTGATCAGATCGGGGGCCAGACCGCTGTCGAGCATTTTGAGAGCGATGCTGCGCGCTTCGGCCTGACGACCTTCTTCTAAGCCCTTTTGCCGTCCTTGCTGCATTCCCTGTTGCATTCCTTTTTGCAGGCCGTCTGCTCTGCCTTTCTCTTCCAGCCATTCGGCAATGCTCATCAGTTGCTCCTTATACTGGGGGGCGCAGCTGGCCAGTTTGCGGATCAACGCGCCGGGGTCCGTGGTATTCCCAACCTGCAACATATAGTGTATCAGCACGCTGATTTGGCTACGGGTCAGGTGTTCCTGCGTTAATAGCGTGATTAATTGATCCTGTAATTCGGCCAGATCGCGTCGACGTATATGCTTTTGCAGTAACTCCAGCATCGCCATTCGCCGATGCCGCATGATCTGATTATCCGGCATTACGGTCAGGTCCACCAGCGCAAATTCATTGCTGTAAAGGCTATTGGCAAGCGCGGGCTCACAAAACATATTCTGCCAGTTCAGGCTGTAGGGCCACGGGCTAATTGACCCGTGGTAGAACAGTAAGGGAACCACTAACGGCAGCGTGTCGTGCCCGGCATCAAGATGCCGCTGCATGGCGGCGATGGCATAACGCATCAGGCGAAACGCCATGAATTTATCGGGTTTGCTTTGATGCTCAATCAGCGCATAAACGTAGCCTGGTCCATGCGTAGTTTGCAGGGAGTAGAGGATGTCTGAATAGCTGGCCCGTAAGTTCTCTTCGACAAAACTTCCTGACTCCAGCGTCAGGGAATCCAGATTGCAGATGCGAAGAAAGGTGTCAGGTAAATGGATCTGTAAAAAATCCCGCGCGATCGCTTTTTGCGTCAGCAGTTGCCGAAATACCGCATCATGCGGCGTGGTTGAAAGTCGTTCCATGAACTGTCCGTCGTCATTGTGTCCCGACGCAGACTCTGACATTGACGGTGAGGACGCACCAGCTCCCTTTTAATCGCTTTGCGAGGCGTCTTCCGCGTTTTTTAGTTTGTTTTCATAATCACGCTTCACAATTTCCAGCGCGCGTAGCACGGTTTGCGCGGGCAGCTGATTCTCTTCAAGCAGGACGATCAGATCGACGGCCAGTTTGACGTCGTCCGGGGCATTCTCAAGCGACATATTTTCTCCAGTGGTTAACGGGTCAGGCGCGCCAGTACGCGCTCTATTTTTTCCAGCGCATGACGACAGCGCGCCAGACGGCCTTCAAACGCCTCGATTTCCCGGTGCAGCGTCTGCTGCTCGGTGAAGCCGGTGACCTGCGCCAGACGGGCTTTACGCTCCTCGGTCATTTCCAGCAGACGACGCTCAAACTCCTGATGCTTTACGCGTTTACGTTGCCAGCGCGCCAGCCCCGGGGAGGCGCTGTCCCACTCCCTGAGCGACCAGGTCGCGGTTTCTCGTGTTATCGCCTCAATCTGTGACACCAGGCGTTCCGCCAGCCAGGCAATCTGCGGCAGCGTCTGTTGTTCAACCGCATGGCGCAACGCGTCAAGGTTGGTTCTGGCTTCATCCAGATACGCCTTCAATAGCGTGCTGCGGGTGCGAAAAAGATGCCTGTCAAAGCGTGCGCTGAGCGTCGCATGCTGTGCCAGCGGCGCGCTCTGCTGGCGCAGACTGGCGAGCTGGCTTTCCAGCCTGTGTAACAGCATGGCGGTTTTCAATGTAACACTCCGATGAAAATGATAACTGTTATGCTACAGTAGCAGCCTTGTGTGCTACGTACTGTCATTATGAAACGTACTATTTTAATCATCATTGGCTGGCTGGCGGTAGTGTTAGGGACGCTGGGCGTCGTGTTGCCGCTATTGCCTACTACGCCGTTTATTTTACTGGCGGCCTGGTGTTTTGCCCGTTCGTCGCCGCGCTTTCATGACTGGCTGCTTTACCGCTCCTGGTTTGGCGGCTATTTGCGTCACTGGCAAAAGCATCGCGCGATGCCGCCGGGGGCGAAACCACGCGCTATTGCATTGATATTGATTACATTCGGTATCTCGCTTTGGCTGGTGCATATGATGTGGGTACGAATACTGCTGCTGGCGATCCTGGCCTGCCTGTTGATTTTTATGTGGCGGATACCGGTGATTGATGAAAAGCAACAAAAGCACTGAAGCGCAATAATCGCTGTTGCAATTGTCTTACGCAGCCAGTAAATTCGACCGTTTTCGAGCACAGGCGCAGACGGTTAAAGGTTAAACAATCGTTACTTTGACCCCCTTAATTCGCGCCGTGAGTAACACCGTAATAGCAGGCATATATCCATGACCGCGACTGCACAGCAGCTTGAGTTTCTCAAAAATAGCATTAAAAGCATTCACGACTACCCGAAACCGGGCATTCTTTTCCGTGATGTCACCAGCTTGCTGGAAGACCCGAAAGCCTATGCGCTCAGCATTGAATTGCTGGTTGAACGATACAAAAATGCAGGCATCACCAAAGTTGTCGGCACCGAAGCGCGTGGCTTCCTGTTTGGCGCGCCGGTCGCGCTGGGCCTGGGCGTCGGGTTTGTTCCGGTGCGTAAACCGCGCAAACTGCCGCGTGAAACGATCGCTGAAAGCTATGAGCTGGAGTACGGCACCGATCAGCTTGAAATCCACGTTGATGCCATCAAACCGGGCGATAAAGTGCTGGTGGTGGACGATCTCCTGGCGACCGGCGGCACAATCGAAGCGACTGTGAAGCTGATCCGTCGTCTGGGTGGGGAAGTGACCGATGCCGCTTTCATCATCAATCTGTTCGATCTGGGTGGTGAGCAGCGTCTGGCAAAACAGGGGATTACCTGTTATAGCCTGGTTCCCTTCCCGGGGCACTGATTCAGGCTATCTTATTCGCCACTTTGGTTCCGGCCAGTGCCCGACAAAACGCATTTGCGTTTTGAACGCCGCTTGCGGCGGCCCAAAAGGGTGAGCGTCGCGAATAAAGCCTCACAACCTCGCTGTATTTGCGAGGTTGTGTTAGCATTCCCCCCATGAATCCACCTTCCAGCGTTTCAGAGCCAGCCAATGAGTTATCAGGTCTTAGCCCGAAAATGGCGCCCACAAACCTTTGCTGACGTCGTCGGCCAGGAACATGTGCTGACCGCACTGGCGAACGGCTTGTCGTTAGGGCGTATTCATCACGCATATCTTTTTTCCGGCACCCGTGGCGTCGGTAAAACCTCCATCGCCCGTCTGCTGGCGAAGGGACTGAACTGTGAAACCGGCATCACCGCCACGCCGTGCGGCGTATGTGACAACTGCCGGGAAATCGAGCAGGGGCGTTTTGTCGATCTGATTGAGATCGACGCCGCGTCGCGCACCAAAGTGGAAGATACCCGCGACCTGCTGGATAACGTCCAGTACGCACCCGCGCGCGGCCGCTTTAAGGTCTATCTGATCGACGAAGTGCATATGCTCTCGCGGCACAGCTTCAACGCGTTGCTTAAAACGCTCGAAGAACCGCCCGCGCACGTCAAATTCCTGCTGGCGACCACCGATCCGCAGAAGCTGCCGGTGACGATTTTGTCGCGCTGCCTGCAATTCCATCTCAAGGCGCTGGATGTCGAACAAATTCGCCATCAGCTTGAGCATATCCTTAATGAAGAACATATCGCGCATGAGCCGCGCGCGCTGCAACTGCTCTCCCGCGCAGCGGACGGCAGCCTGCGCGATGCGCTCAGCCTGACCGACCAGGCGATCGCCAGCGGTGACGGGCAGGTCTCCACCCAGGCGGTGAGCACGATGCTCGGCACGCTGGATGATGACCAGGCGCTTTCGCTGGTCGAGGCGGTGGTTGCCGCCAATGGCGAGCGCGTGATGTCGCTGGTGAATGATGCCGCCGCGCGCGGTATTGAGTGGGAATCGCTGCTGATCGAAATGCTGGGGCTGTTGCACCGCATTGCGATGGTGCAGCTGTCGCCTGCCGCGCTGGGTAACGATATGGCGGCGATTGAGCAGCGCATGCGTGAACTGGCACGAACCGTGCCGCCAGCGGACATACAGCTCTATTACCAGACGCTGTTGATTGGTCGCAAAGAATTGCCTTACGCGCCGGACAGACGGATGGGCGTTGAAATGACGCTATTACGCGCGCTGGCATTCCACCCACGTATGCCGCTGCCGGAACCGGAAAGACCGCAGCAATCTTTTGCGCCGGTCGCGCCAACGGCGGTGATGACGCCGACGCAGGTGCCTTCGCAACAATCCGCTCCGGTACGCCAGGAGGTGCCGTTGCCAGATGCCACCAGCCAGGTGCTGGCGGCGCGCAACCAGCTTCAGCGTGCTCAGGGAGCAACCAAAACAAAAAAGAGTGAACCGGCAGCCGCTTCCCGCGCGCGGCCGGTAAATAACGCTGCGCTGGAAAGATTAGCCTCTGTCTCTGAACGCGTTCAGGCGCGTCCGGCGCCGTCTGCGCTGGAACAGACGCCGACGAAGAAAGAAGCCTACCGTTGGAAGGCGACCAATCCGGTGGTGGAAGTAAAAGAGGTTGTGGCCACGCCGAAAGCGCTGAAAAAGGCGCTGGAGCATGAAAAAACACCGGAACTGGCGACCAAACTGGCCGCGGAAGCGACTGAACGCGATCCGTGGGCGGCACAAATTAGCCAGCTCTTCCTGCCGAAGCTGGTGGAACAGGTGGCGTTAAACGCCTGGAAAGAGGAGAACGGCAATACCATTTGCCTGCATCTGCGCTCCACGCAGCGACACCTTAACTCCACTGGCGCGCAGCAAAAGCTGGCGGAAGCATTGAGCGCCCTGACGGGAACGACAGTTGAACTGACCATCGTTGAAGATGATAATCCGGCGGTGCGAACGCCGCTGGAGTGGCGTCAGGCGATTTATGAAGAGAAACTTGCGCAGGCGCGTGAGTCGATTATTGCGGATAACAACATTCAGACGCTGCGTCGATTCTTTGACGCGGATCTGGATGAAGAGAGTATTCGCCCCATTTGATCGTAAGCCCGGCTTGCGATTGTAAACCATCAAGAGAGAGAGCTTATGTTTGGAAAAGGCGGTCTGGGCAACCTGATGAAGCAAGCCCAGCAGATGCAAGAAAAAATGCAGCAGATGCAGGAAGAAATCGCCAAACTGGAAGTCACCGGCGAGTCTGGCGCAGGTCTGGTGAAAGTGACCATTAACGGTGCGCACAACTGCCGTCGCGTGGAAATCGACCCAAGCCTGCTGGAAGACGACAAAGAGATGCTGGAAGATCTGGTCGCTGCGGCGTTCAACGATGCGGCGCGTCGCATTGAAGAGACCCAGAAAGAGAAGATGGCGTCTGTCTCCTCCGGTATGCAACTGCCGCCTGGCTTTAAGATGCCGTTCTGATGCAAACCAGCCCGCTGTTAACTCAGCTTATGGAAGCACTGCGCTGTCTGCCGGGCGTTGGCCCGAAGTCAGCGCAGCGCATGGCGTTTACGCTGCTTCAGCGTGACCGCAGCGGCGGGATGCGTCTGGCGCAAGCGCTCACCCGGGCGATGTCGGAAATCGGCCACTGTGCCGATTGCCGCACCTTCACTGAGCAGGACGTGTGCAATATCTGTTCGAATCCGCGTCGTCAGGAAAACGGTCAAATCTGCGTGGTGGAGAGTCCGGCGGACATCTACGCCATTGAGCAGACCGGGCAATTCTCTGGCCGCTACTTCGTGCTGATGGGGCATCTGTCGCCGCTCGATGGTATCGGGCCGGACGATATCGGTCTCGATCGTCTGGAGCAGCGTCTGGCGTCAGAACAGCTCAGCGAAGTGATCCTCGCGACCAACCCGACGGTCGAAGGGGAGGCTACCGCGAACTATATTGCCGAACTTTGCGCGCAATATGGCGTTGAAGCCAGCCGTATCGCCCACGGCGTACCGGTGGGCGGCGAACTGGAAATGGTCGACGGCACCACGCTGTCCCACTCGCTTGCCGGGCGTCATAAGATTCGTTTTTAATCAATCGGGAGAACATTCGCGTTCTCCCGCTTGAAAACTCATTTCCCGTCCCCATCTCTCCCTCAACGCATTTTGACCTTGTAAATGGCATTGTTGAGGTATTTATCCAATGAAAGGACAAGAAACTCGTGGTTTTCAGTCAGAAGTAAAACAGCTTCTGCACCTGATGATCCATTCTCTGTACTCCAATAAAGAAATTTTCCTGCGTGAGCTTATCTCTAACGCCTCAGATGCGGCGGACAAGCTGCGTTTTCGCGCGCTGTCGAACCCGGATCTGTATGAAGGCGACGGCGAGCTGCGTGTGCGTGTCTCCTTCGATAAAGATAAGCGTACGCTGACCATCGCCGATAATGGCGTGGGGATGAACCGTGATGACGTTATCGATCATCTGGGAACCATTGCGAAATCCGGCACTAAATCTTTCCTCGAATCCATGGGTTCCGATCAGGCGAAAGACAGCCAGTTGATCGGCCAGTTCGGGGTCGGCTTCTACTCTGCGTTTATCGTCGCGGATAAAGTGACCGTGCGTACCCGCGCGGCGGGCGATAAGCCGGAAAACGGCGTGTTCTGGGAATCGGCGGGCGAAGGTGAGTACACCGTCGCGGATATCACTAAAGACGATCGCGGTACGGAAATCACCCTGCACCTGCGTGAAGGCGAAGACGAGTTCCTTGATGACTGGCGCGTACGCTCCATCATCAGTAAATATTCCGACCATATCGCACTGCCGGTAGAGATTGAAAAACAGGAAGAAAAAGACGGTGAAACGATCGTCTCCTGGGAGAAAATCAACAAGGCGCAGGCGCTGTGGACGCGTAACAAGTCAGAAATCAAAGACGACGAGTATAACGAGTTCTACAAGCACATTGCTCACGACTTCACCGACCCGCTGACCTGGAGCCACAACCGTGTGGAAGGTAAGCAGGAGTACACCAGCCTGCTGTACATCCCGTCTCAGGCGCCGTGGGATATGTGGAACCGCGATCACAAGCATGGGCTGAAACTGTACGTACAGCGCGTCTTTATCATGGACGACGCCGAGCAGTTTATGCCGAACTACCTGCGCTTCGTGCGTGGTCTGATTGATTCCAACGATCTGCCGCTGAACGTTTCCCGCGAAATCCTTCAGGACAGCACCGTTACCCGCAACCTGCGCAGCGCGTTGACCAAACGTGTTCTGCAAATGCTGGAAAAACTGGCGAAAGACGATGCGGAAAAATACCAGACCTTCTGGAAACAGTTTGGTCTGGTGCTGAAAGAAGGCCCGGCGGAAGATCATGCCAACCAGGAAGCCATCGCGAAACTGATGCGCTTTGCCTCAACGCATACAGACTCTTCCGCACAAACCGTCTCTCTGGAAGATTATATCTCCCGCATGAAAGAAGGGCAGGAGAAGATCTACTACATCACGGCAGACAGCTACGCGGCGGCGAAGAGCAGCCCGCACCTGGAGCTGCTGCGTAAGAAAGGCATCGAAGTGCTGCTGCTTTCCGATCGCATTGATGAGTGGATGATGAATTACCTGACCGAGTTCGACGGTAAGGCGTTCCAGTCCGTATCTAAAGTTGACGAATCGCTGGAAAAACTGGCGGATGAAGTCGATGAAAGCGCAAAAGAAGCGGAAAAAGCGCTGACGCCGTTCGTTGAGCGCGTGAAAACCCTGCTGGGCGATCGTGTGAAAGAGGTGCGTCTGACGCATCGTCTGACCGATACTCCGGCCATTGTCACCACCGACGCTGACGAGATGAGTACCCAGATGGCGAAGCTGTTTGCCGCTGCCGGTCAGGCCGTGCCGGAAGTGAAATACATCTTTGAACTCAACCCGGATCACGTACTGGTGAAACGCACGGCGGATACCCAGGACGAAGCGCAGTTTAACGAGTGGGTAGAGCTGCTGTTGGATCAGGCGCTGTTTGCCGAACGCGGTACGCTGGAAGATCCGAACCAGTTTATCCGTCGTATGAACCAGTTGCTGGTGTCTTAATCGGCACCGCGTCATGCCGGATGGCGCTAATGCTTATCCGGCCTACGAGCAGGTTGCTTATGTAGGCCCGATAAGCGCAGCGCCATCGGGCATTTTTTATTTTATCCTCTCTTTTTCTTCATTTTCCCGCCGTTAACCGTTTCAGCGCAGGGCGCCTTCCTTGAGCGAATTGCGTGATGGTGGTATCGTTTAGCGCTTTTTTAAAAAATATCGACAACCTTTAAGGGGATTTTCGTAATGCGTATCATTCTGCTTGGCGCTCCGGGCGCGGGTAAAGGAACTCAGGCTCAGTTCATCATGGAGAAATATGGTATTGTGCAAATCTCCACTGGCGACATGCTGCGTGCCGCCGTGAAATCTGGCTCCGAGCTGGGTAAACAAGCGAAAGACATCATGGACGCCGGCAAGCTGGTGACCGATGAGCTGGTGATTGCGCTGGTAAAAGAGCGTATCGCGCAGGACGATTGCCGCAACGGTTTCCTGCTGGACGGCTTCCCGCGTACAATTCCGCAGGCTGACGCCATGAAAGAAGCGGGCATTGCGGTTGACTATGTTCTCGAATTCGACGTACCGGACGAGCTGATCGTTGACCGCATCGTGGGCCGTCGCGTGCACGCGGCGTCTGGCCGTGTTTATCACATCAAATTCAATCCGCCGAAAGTGGAAGGCAAGGACGATGTGACCGGCGAAGAGCTGACCACCCGTAAAGACGATCAGGAAGAGACCGTTCGTAAGCGTCTGGTGGAATACCATCAGATGACTGCGCCGCTGATTGGTTACTACCAGAAAGAAGCGGAAGCGGGTAACACTAAATACGCGAAAGTGGACGGTACTCAGGCCGTTGCCGATGTGCGTGCCGACCTTGAAAAAATCCTCGGTTAATCCGTAAATTGCCCGATGGCGCTGCGCTTATCGGGCCTACGGACTTGTAGGCCTGATAAGCGCAGCGCCATCAGGCAAATTCTCATCTTACCTCTCACAGCAATTAGTTCTTCTTCCTCGCTTTTCCGCTACAATTATCAACAATTTGAATCAATAAGAGGCGGTAATGCGTCAGACGAAAACCGGTATCCTGCTGGCTAACCTCGGCACTCCCGATGCCCCAACTCCTGAAGCGGTTAAACGCTATCTGAAGCAATTTTTAAGCGATGAGCGCGTGGTGGATACTTCTCGCCTGCTGTGGTGGCCGCTTTTGCGTGGTGTAATTTTGCCGCTGCGCGCGCCGCGTGTCGCAAAACTGTACCAGTCTATCTGGCAGGAAGGCGGATCGCCGTTGCTGGTTTACAGCAGGGAACAACAGCAGGCGCTGGCAGAGCGTCTCCCGGATACGCCCGTTGCGCTGGGGATGAGCTACGGTTCGCCGTCGCTGGAAAGCGCGGTCGATGAACTGCTGGCGAACCACGTCGATCACATCGTGGTGCTGCCACTCTACCCACAATACTCCTGTTCGACGGTGGCGGCCGTCTGGGACGAACTGGCGCGTATTCTGGCGCGTAAACGCAGTATTCCAGGCGTCTCGTTTATTCGTGACTACGCTGATGACAATAGCTATATCACCGCCCTGGCAAATAGCGCCCGTGCCTCGTTTGCCCAACATGGCGAGCCGGACTTGCTGCTGCTCTCGTATCACGGCATCCCGCAGCGTTACGCTGACGAAGGCGACGACTACCCGCAACGCTGTCGCGATACTACCCGTGAACTGGTCTCCGCGCTTGGTCTGGCGCCAGAAAAAGTGATGATGACCTTCCAGTCGCGCTTTGGCCGCGAGCCGTGGCTGACGCCGTATACTGACGAAACGCTGAAAATGCTGGGCGAAAAAGGCACCGGGCATATTCAGGTGATGTGTCCGGGTTTTGCGGCGGATTGTCTGGAAACGCTGGAGGAGATCGCGTTGCAAAACCGGGAAATCTTCCTTGAGGCGGGTGGTAAAAAATACGAATACATTCCGGCGCTCAATGCCGCGCCGGAACACATCGATATGATGCTGAAGCTGACCGAACCGTACCTCTGAGGCTATTTTAACTGCGCCATAAAGAAACGCGCGCCATCCTGTAGCGCATCGTCAGCGGTTTTCATCATGCGTGAATAGTGCAGGAAGGCGTGCAGCGTGCCGGGGTACATCCGGTACTCACTGGGCTGATTATGCGCCTGGAGCGTCTGGTGCAGCAGACGGCTGTCATCAAGTAACGGATCGAACTCCGCGCCGGCAATAAAACAGGGCGGCACATTGCGGGTCAGATCGTTATTGAACAGGCAATACCAGGGGGATTCGCGATCCTGCTCGTCACGCAGATAGGCGTTTTCATACCCCTCCAGATCCTGACGGGTTAAGCCGTCCCATTCTCCGCCAAACAAACGGCGACTGGGCGAATCCTGTAACCCGTAGAGACCATACCACAGCAGCGTGGCGACCACGTTCCCGCATACAATCTGCTTATCGCGCAGCCACAGCGCGCTGGCGAGTGCCAGCATAGCGCCTGCGGAATCCCCGGCAAAACCGATTTGCGCCATGTTCAATGCGTATTCATCGGCGCGTTGATGAAAGAACCGACATGCCGCGACGGTCTCCTCAATCGCCTGTGGGAAACGCGCCTCGGGAGAGAGCGTATAGTCGATGCCGACGACCGTACACCGCGTATAGCTCGCCAGCAGCCGCATAATGCGGTCATGGGTATCCAGATTGCCGAGAATAAATCCGCCGCCGTGCAGATAAAACAGCGTTGCCCTGTTGTTGTGCTGTGGATAATACAGACGCGCGGCGACCTCGCCGTAGGATGTGGGAACCGCCGCCGCCCGCGTTGCCATCTGCGGCGCTCCGGCGTTCCAGAACCGGCGCTCGCGGGTGTAGTGCTGGCGCTGCGCCGCAATGTCATCCGCAGGCCACGGCGGCAGCTCCGCCTGATGAACGTTGATGACGGCCCTCATCTGCGCAGAAATAAGATCGATAACGGGAATTTTGTTTTCTGGCTTCATAACGCTCTCCTTGTGAAATGCCTCCATTGTAGAAAGCGATCGCCAATAAACTGCGATCTCACCGTCCGATATTGAAACTCCGCGCCTCGTCGCGCGGGCAGGGGGGAATGTGCTACCATGCACCGCTCAGTTATCCACCTGTAAACACAATCATGAAATTTCCCGGTAAACGTAAATCCAAACACTATTTCCCCGTTAATGCCCGTGACCCGCTGTTGCAACAAATTCAGGCTGAAAATGAAACCAGCGCGTCATGGGTGGTTGGTATCGATCAGACGCTGGTGGATATTGAAGCGAAAGTCGATGATGACTTTGTGAAACGTTATGGATTGAGCGCCGGGCATTCTCTGGTGATTGAGGATGATGTCGCAGAAGCGTTGTATCAGGAGCTGGTGCGTGAAAACCTGATCACCCACCAGTTTGCCGGTGGCACCATTGGTAACACCATGCACAACTACTCGGTGCTGGCGGACGATCGCTCCGTTCTGCTGGGCGTGATGTGCAGCAACATTGAGATTGGCAGCTACGCCTATCGCTATTTATGTAACACATCGAGCCGTACCGACCTCAACCACCTGCAAGGGGTTGATGGCCCCATTGGCCGCTGCTTTACGCTGATTGGCGAATCCGGCGAGCGTACTTTCGCCATCAGTCCCGGCCACATGAACCAGCTTCGGGCGGAGAGCATCCCGGAATCGGTGATTGCGGGCGCATCTGCGCTGGTGCTGACCTCCTATCTGGTGCGCTGTAAACCGGGCGAGCCGATGCCGGAAGCGACCATGAAAGCCATTGAGTACGCGAAAAAGCATAATGTGCCGGTGGTGCTGACCCTGGGGACGAAGTTTGTTATCGCCGATAATCCGCAGTGGTGGCAGGCGTTCCTCAAAGAGCATGTCTCCATTCTGGCGATGAATGAAGAAGAGGCGGAAGCGTTAACCGGCGAGAACGATCCGCTGCTGGCGTCTGATAAGGCGCTGGACTGGGTGGATCTGGTGCTGTGTACCGCCGGGCCGATTGGGTTGTATATGGCGGGCTTTACCGAAGATGAAGCGAAACGCAAAACCCAGCACCCGCTGCTGCCGGGAGCGATTGCCGAGTTTAATCAGTATGAGTTCAGCCGTGCGATGCGGCATAAAGATTGTCTCCATCCGCTGCGGGTCTACTCGCACATCGCCCCGTACATGGGCGGGCCGGAAAAAATTATGAACACCAATGGCGCGGGAGACGGCGCGCTGGCGGCGCTGTTACATGATATTACCGCCAATAATTATCACCGCACCAATGTGCCTAACTCCAGCAAGCATAAATTCACCTGGCTGACCTATTCGTCTTTGGCGCAGGTGTGTAAGTATGCGAACCGTGTGAGTTATCAGGTATTGAACCAGCATTCCCCGCGGTTGACGCGCGGTCTGCCGGAACGGGAAGACAGCCTCGAAGAGTCTTACTGGGATCGCTGAGTTATTTCCGGATGGCGCTGCGCTTATCGGGCCTACAAGAAAATCGTAGGCCGGATAAGGTGATTACACCGCCATCCGGCATCACGCCGTTTAACCCGTCACCACTTCGCCTGCGGGTGGGGTTTCCAGCAGCTCCAGCATGGTGCGGGCAATTTCACGCTCGCCCATCACCACCTGATTCGCTCCGCGCTCGGTGATGTATTCCACCTCATCGTCATAATGCGCGCGCGCGATAATCTCAATATGCGGGCATTTCTCGCGGGCGGAGGCCACGATTTCACCGGCCTCGTAACCGTTCGGAATGGTCAGCAACAGCCAGCGAGCGCAGTCCAGATGCGCCAGGTTCATGATCTCTTCGTTAGCGGCATTCCCCAGTACGGCGCGAATACCGCGCTCACGCAGCTCATCCACGCGGGTACGTGAAGTTTCAATGACCACCAGCGGAATGCCTGCCGCCATCAGTTTTTCGCCCAGCAGGCTACCGACGCGGCCAAAACCGACCAGCAGCGCGTGGTTGCAGATATCCACCGGAATCTGCTTCTCTTCTTCGATCGCTTCTTCCAGCGTCTGCTCTTCCAGCGTTTCCGTTTTGGCGAGGTATTTCTCTAACAGCGCAAACAGCACCGGGTTGAGCATAATCGACAGAATCGCGCCCGCCAGCACCAGGTTCTGCCCTGCCTGCGGCAGCAGATCCAACGCCATGCCCAGACCTGCCAGAATAAAGGCAAATTCACCAATCTGCGCCAGGCTGGCGGCGATGGTCAGCGCGGTGCGCGGCGAGTGCCCGAACAGGCGAACCAGGAAGAAAGCGGCAACCGATTTACCAAAGATAATAATGGCCAGCGTAGCCAGTACCGCCATCGGCTGTTGAATCAGGATTAACGGGTCAAACAGCATCCCGACGGAGACAAAGAACAGGACCGCAAAGGCGTCGCGAAGCGGCAGCGTATCGTGCGCGGCGCGGTGGCTCAATTCTGATTCGTTTAACACCATCCCGGCAAAGAAAGCGCCCAGCGCAAAGGAGACATCGAACAGCTCGACGGCGCCAAAGGCGATGCCCAGCGCCAGCGCCAGCACGGAAAGGGTAAACAGTTCACGGGAGCCGGTGGCGGCGCTGCGTGCCATAATCCACGGCACCAGACGGCGCCCAACCAGCATCATAATGGCGATAAACGCCACCACTTTACCGATGGTGATACCCATATCGACCGCCAGCGACGCGAAACCGACATCGCCTTTTTCCAGCATTCCCGCCACGGCGGGCAGAAGAACCAGCGTCAGAACCATCACCAGATCTTCCACAATCAGCCAGCCGATGGCGATTTGCCCGCGCTGACTGTCAATAAGCTGTCTCTCTTCAAGCGCGCGCAGCAGCACCACGGTACTGGCGGTTGAAAGACATAACCCGAAGACGATACCGGTCATGAGCGACCAGCCCAACACCGCTGAAAGCGCCATACCCAGCAACGTCGCCACGGCTATCTGGGCGATCGCGCCGGGAATGGCGATGGCCTTTACCGCCATCAGATCCTTCAATGAAAAGTGCAACCCGACGCCGAACATCAGCAGGATTACGCCAAGCTCCGCCAGTTCAGGCGCAAGTTTGGTATCCGCGACAAAACCCGGAGTAAATGGCCCCGCAAGAACGCCCGCTAACAGATATCCCACCAGAGGAGAAATACGCAGTTTATTGGCAAGCATGCCGAGTATAAAAGCGAGCACGAGGCCGCCAACAATGGTGGTAATAAGCGGGGTGGCGTGATGCATTCCGTCTCCTTTGGTCGTTATGTTGATCCATTTTTGGTCGCCCTGGCGTCATCGCTCGCACAGCCTCACAAACGATGGCGCCAGAGAAACCAAAATTCCAGGTAATAGTTTATGACAATTTCGATGTTTATGTTTATGAATAATTGTTGAAATTTGATGAAAAGTGGAATTTAGAATAAAAAAGGCACGGATTGGAAAACTGGCGGGGTGTCTGTGAGCTAAAGGCTTACGGTGACTGGAAGAGAGTGCGACCAAAGTTTACCTTTGGCCGCAGGAAAATCAGGCTTTATGTCGGTTGTCAGGCAAGAATATGGTCAGTATCCCCAGAAGTGGCAGGAAAGCACATATTTTGTAGACCAAATCAATACTGGTGTGGTCGGCGAGCAGGCCTAATACCGCAGCGCCAAGGCCTCCCATACCGAACGCGAAACCGAAAAAGAGCCCAGAAACCATACCGATACGCCCCGGAAGCAGTTCCTGCGCATACACCAGGATGGCAGAAAAGGCCGATGCGAGGATAAAACCAATTATCACGGTTAAAATCCCCGTCCAGTGCAGGGTTGCATAGGGTAAAACGAGAGTAAACGGCGCTACACCCAGAATTGAGCCCCAAATAACATATTTTCGGCCTATTTTATCACCCAGAGGCCCGCCGATTACCGTTCCAGCCGCAACGGCAAACAGGAAGGCAAACAGATGAAACTGTGCGTTTTGTACCGATAATCCGAATTTTTGCATCAGATAAAAGGTGTAATAGCTGCTGATGCTCGCCATATAGAAGTATTTGGAGAAAATCAGGACTAACAGCACGCTAACGGCGAGTATCACTTTATTGCGCGGCAGCGGATTGACGATGGTCGCCTTCGGTTTTCCTTTACTTATCCGGTGTTGCGCGGCATACCAGCGGCTGATCTGCGCCAGCACAATAATGGCCAGCAACGCGGCCAATACAAACCAGGCCACATTACCTTTGCCATATGGCGCGATGATGACAGCAGCCAGTAGCGGCCCCAGCGAACTGCCGAAGTTGCCGCCAACCTGGAAGATGGATTGCGCCAGCCCGTGGCGTCCGCCGGAGGCCATACGCGCCACGCGGGAAGATTCTGGATGAAATACCGAAGAACCGGTGCCGACCAGCGCCGCCGCCAGCAGCACGGCGCCAAAACTGCCCGCCAGCGCCAGCAGTACCAGACCGCTCAGCGTAAAGCACATCCCAATGGGGAGCGACCACGGCATGGGATATTTATCCGTCCAGTATCCGACGACCGGCTGGAGCAGGGAGGAGGCGAGCTGGAAGGTCAGGGTAATCATCCCTATCTGCATAAAGGTCAGGGAAAACTCTGATTGCAGCAGCGGGTAAATCGCTAAAATTAGCGACTGGATCATATCGTTCAACAAATGAGACAGGCTGATCGCGCCTAAGATGCCAAACGAGGTGCGTGCTTTAGTCGCCGCAGCAGAGGCGCCCGCTAACGGCTGGGTTGGTTCACTCATTGCCATAGAATGTCACTTCTGTTTTGTTTGCGATGTTGGGGATAATCGAATTTGTAATTATTACTCGACTAACATACCTGTGGACGGTGTTTGAAGGAAGTCTCAATTCTGAAAACATTTTCGACTATTATTTCAGATCATTGTAATTTCAGCGGTTGATATTGAGTCAGGGAGAGAAGCATGAAATTTTTGAAACGGGGTGTGGCGCTGGCATTGTTTGCCGCGTTTACGCTGGCAAGCCAGCCTGTTCAGGCTTATGAAAAAGATAAAACCTATAAAATCACCATCCTGCATACTAACGATCACCACGGCCATTTCTGGCGCAGCGAATACGGCGAGTACGGTTTATCGGCGCAAAAAACGCTGGTGGACGGCATTCGCAAAGAGGTTGCGGCTGAAGGCGGCAGCGTGCTTCTGCTTTCCGGCGGTGACATTAACACTGGCGTACCGGAGTCCGACTTGCAGGACGCGGAACCTGACTTTCGTGGTATGAACCTGATTGGCTACGATGCGATGGCCGTCGGTAATCATGAGTTTGATAATCCGCTCAGCGTGCTGCGTCAGCAGGAAAAGTGGGCCAAATTCCCCTTCCTCTCCGCCAATATCTACCAAAAGAGTACCGGAGAACGTCTGTTCAAGCCCTGGGCTATTTTTAAACGCCAGGATCTGAAAATCGCCGTCCTCGGATTGACGACGGACGACACCGCGAAGATCGGTAACCCGGAATTCTTCACCGATATCGAGTTCCGTAAACCGGCCGAAGAGGCGAAGGTGGTGATTCAGGAACTGCAAGTGAATGAAAAGCCGGACATCATTATCGCCACTACCCACATGGGGCACTATGACAACGGCGATCACGGTTCGAACGCGCCGGGCGATGTTGAAATGGCGCGTAGTCTGCCAAAAGGCTCGCTGGCGATGATTGTGGGTGGTCACTCACAGGACCCGGTGTGCATGGCGTCCGAAAACAAAAAGCAGGTTGATTATGTGCCGGGTACGCCTTGCGCGCCGGATAAGCAGAACGGCATCTGGATTGTGCAGGCGCATGAGTGGGGGAAATACGTTGGCCGCGCGGACTTTGAGTTCCGTAACGGCGAGATGAAAATGGTCAACTATCAGCTCATTCCGGTAAACCTGAAGAAGAAAGTCACCTGGGATAACGGGAAAAGTGAGCGCGTACTTTACACCCCGGAAATTTCAGAAAATCAGCAAATGCTCTCGCTTCTGACGCCATTCCAGAACAAAGGTAAAGCGCAGCTGGACGTGAAGATTGGCAGCGTCAATGGTCGTCTTGAAGGGGATCGCAACAAAGTTCGCTTTGTGCAGACTAATATGGGCCATCTGATTCTGGCCGCGCAAATCGCGCGCACCAGCGCCGATTTCGGCGTGATGAGCGGCGGGGGGATTCGCGACTCCATTGAAGGCGGCAACATTACCTATAAAAGCGTGCTCAAGGTGCAGCCGTTTGGCAACGTTGTGGTCTATGTCGACATGAGCGGTAAAGAGGTAATTGATTACCTGACCGCCGTCGCGCAGATGAAGCCGGATTCCGGGGCGTATCCGCAGTTTGCGAACGTCAGTTTTGTGGCGAAAGACGGCAAACTTCATGACCTGAAAATTAAAGGCGAGCCTGTTGATCCGGCGAAAACCTACCGGATGGCGACGCTGAGCTTCAATGCGACGGGCGGCGACGGGTATCCGCAAATTGATAATAAACCGGGATACGTGAATACCGGGTTTATTGATGCGGAAGTGCTGAAAGAGTACGTGCAGAAGAACTCACCGCTGGATGCCAGCGCGTATGAGCCGAAGGGCGAAGTCAGCTGGCAGTAACAGGGCGTAGTGCCGGTACGGGTCAATGCGGTTTGTAGGCCTGATAAGCGTAGCGCCATCAGGCAATCATTCTAAAATCGCTTAATCCCGGCGAGCGATATCGGCGAATTTCGCATCCAGAATTTTGGCTAAATCGCCCGCCGCCAGCTCGATGTCCAGCCCGCGTTTGCCGCCGGAAACATAAATGGTGGCGAACGTTTGGGCCGGTGCGTCAATCAGCGTCGGCAGCCGTTTTTTCTGCCCCAGCGGGCTGATGCCGCCGACCAGATAACCTGTCGTCCGTTGGGCGACCATCGGATCGGCCATATCGACCTTTTTAGCCCCCAGCGCTTTCGCTACTTTTTTCAGATCCAGCTGTCCGGCAACGGGCGTTACCGCGACCGCCAGGTGCTTCATATCGCCGTTTACGGCAACCAGCAGCGTCTTGTAAACCTGATCAGGATTCAGGCCTAATTTGCGCACCACTTCATCGCCAAAATTGGTTTCTGACGGATCGTGATCGTAGGCGTGGATCTGAAAAGTAATGTTGTTTTTTTCGAGTAATTTTACGGCGGGTGTCATAGCAATTATTCCTGGCCCAGACAAAATACCCTTAAAGCATACGCCTGATGGTGGTCTAAAAAATAGTACCATCTTGCGCAATAGTATTGGCAGGATGGTGACTTTGAGCGACAATCGACATAACTAGGGCGCTACGTCCTGGCATAATAATAACGATGAAATTCCTCTTTGACGGGCCAATAGAAATATTGGCCATTTTTTTAACGCATTAGCGCAGGCAAATTGCCTTCCCCGTAAAGATGAAGCGCGCCGACCGCCACGACATACCGACCCGGCGGCATGGCATGCAGACGCTCCCGCCAGGCGACATTTCGCTGATGCATCAGCACATCATACAGCGACTGACTGAAGGTATTCGGCAATGAAATAGCATTATTCTGCGGGGGCGATTTCAGCCACCAGCTCATCATCTGTTGCAGCAGTCTGGCGTTGGTATGCCAGTGCGTCAGGGTATCATCCAGTAGCGCCAGTCCGTTATCAGGGAGCTGGCACAGCAGATCGATCTGGCTGGAAGCGCCTTCCAGTTCGATGATCGGTTTTTGCGCCTGTTTTGCCGTTTTCAGCAACTGGTAATCAATACCGTATTCCGGTCGCAGCCCCAGTTGTTGCGCCTGAGTCGCCTGCAATATCATGGCGATTTGCCATAACGGCTGGGTCGAAAAGAGAGAAGGGGAAATGCCCAGTTCATGGGTGATTTTATGCAGGCGCTGACGTAACTCGTCGCTAATTCGCTCATCCAGGTCGGCAAAGGCAGGCAGGTCGGTAAAAGGCGAATCGTTGCCTGAAACATCGGCTTCAACAATCAGCGCGTCCGCCTGCCTGAGCTTTTTAAGCAGTTTTGCCGGAAGGGGGGCCATATCGCGCGTTCCCATGTGAATACTGCCCACAAGATGAAAACAGCGATCGCCGGGTAACATGATGTCGATGGCAGGCCAGGTATAATGGTTGCCGCGCAGTGCAGCCCATAACGCTTTTACCCGGTATAACAGATCCATACGCCCTCCCTTAGTGGAAAACCATGCTAGCGTGTGGCTCTGGAAGGTGCAATGCGTGAAATGCCGGATGGCGACGCAAAAGCATCTTATCCGGCCTACGATGAGAGTGCTGCGTAGGCCGGATAAGCGTTAGCGCCACCCGGCGATAAGGCGCCTTACTCTTTTGGTTTAAAGCGCAACAACCGGTTGGCGTTGCTCACCACGGTAATTGAGGAAAGCGCCATTGCCGCGCCTGCCACAACCGGGTTAAGCAGCGTGCCGGTGAACGGCCACAGAATCCCGGCGGCAACGGGGATGCCGATGCTGTTATAGATAAACGCGCCGAGCAGGTTCTGCTTCATGTTTCGCAGGGTCGCCCGTGAGATGGCCAGCGCGTCCGCCACGCCCATCAGGCTATGGCGCATCAGGGTTATCGCCGCAGTTTCAATCGCCACGTCGCTGCCGCCGCCCATCGCGATGCCGACATCCGCCTGCGCCAGCGCCGGTGCGTCGTTGATGCCATCGCCGACCATTGCGACCTGACGTCCCTGACTTTGCAGACGCTTAATCGCATCGGCTTTACCGTCCGGCAGCACGCCCGCGATCACCTCATCAATCCCGGCTTCTTTGGCAATGGCGTTGGCGGTGGTCGGGTTATCCCCGGTTAACATCACCAGACGATACCCGGCGCGGTGCAGGCGCTGAAGCGCTGCGACGCTGTCGCTGCGCAGCGGATCGCGGATCGCCAGCAGCGCCGCGGCTTTTCCGTCAATCGCCAGCAATACGGGCGTTGCCCCCTGAGAAGCCTGTGCTGAAATTTCAGCGTCCATTGCGGTCGTGACAACCTGTTGTTCATTCAGCAGCGCCTGATTGCCTAACAGCAACGTATGCCCGTCCGCTTCGCCGCTAACGCCTAAGCCACGTAACGTCCGAAAGTTATTCACCTGAGGCAGGGCGGCGTCGGCGGCTTTTTCCAGGATAGCGTGCGCCAGCGGGTGGCTGGAGCCTTGTTCCAGCGCGGCCGCCAGACGTAAGGCGCCCGCCTCATCGGTATCGCCAAATGTCCTGATGGCGACGACCTGCGGTTTACCTTCCGTCAGCGTACCGGTTTTATCAAATATCACGGTGTCCAGCGTGCTGGCGCGTTGCAGCGCGTCGGCGTCGCGTACCAGGACGCCAAATTCAGCTGCTCGCCCCACGCCCGAGATAATCGACATCGGTGTCGCCAGACCCAGCGCACACGGACAGGCGATAATCAGGACGGTGGTGGCGATCACCAGCGTGTAAACAATTTGCGGCGCCGGCCCAAAGACATACCAGATACCTGCGCTCACCAGGGCAATCACCACCACGACTGGCACGAACACCGAGGAGATTTTATCGGCAAGCTGACCGATTTCCGGTTTGCTGCTCTGTGCCTGGCGCACCATGCGAATAATGCGCGACAGGGTGGTATGGCTGCCGACTGCGCTTGCGCGAAACAGCACGCTGCCGTCCTGCACCACGGTTCCGGCGTGAACGCTGTCGCCTTCGCCTTTCTGCTGCGGGATCGGTTCGCCGGTGAGCATCGCTTCATCCAGCCAGGCTTCGCCCTGAGTGATTTCACCGTCTACCGGCACACGGTCGCCGGTGGTCAGACGCAGCAACATGCCCGGCTGTACATCCGCCAGAGGTACGCTTTTTTCACCGTCATCAGTGACCACGCGCGCCGTCGGCGGGGTTAAGTCGAGCAATTTTTCCAGCGCCTTAGAAGAGCGCTGGCGCGCGCGGGCTTCCAGCATGTGTCCGAGGTTGATCAGACCGATGATCATCGCACTGGCTTCATAATAGAGATGGCGCGCTTCCATCGGGAACCACTGCGGCCACAGGTTGACGCTCATCGAGTAGAGCCAGGCCACCCCGGTGCCGAGCGCCACCAGCGTATCCATCGTGGCGGTGCCGTTCATCAGGCTTTTCCATGCGCTGCGGTAGAAGTGTCCGCCCGCAAAAACCATCACGGCAAGGGTCGCCAGGCCGATTGCCAGCCACAGGCTACGGTTATCGGCGGTGACCATCATGTTGTCGCCGAGCATCCCCCAGACCATCACCGGCACGCCGACCAGCAGCGCGACAATCGCCTGCCAGCGGAAGCGTTTCATGGTAGCGAGTGCGGTTTCCTGCTGGCGTTCGCGGCGTTTAACGTCATCTTCGATCGCTTCTGCGCCGTAGCCAGCTTTCTCTACCGCCTGCACTAAATCTGCGGCGGACGCGCTGCCCATTACCAGCGCAGTGCGTTCCACCAGGTTTACCCGTGCCTGTGTGACGCCCGGTACGCTTTGCAATGCGTTTTGCACCCGGGAAACACAGCTGGCGCAGCTCATGCCGCTTAACAGCAGCTGTTGGCTTTCATCATCGGCCGTCGCTGCCGGAAGCTCAGGGGGAACCGCTGTCAGTGCTTCCGACGGGATTGATGACTCCGCCAGCGGTTTAGCCTTTGGGTGGCTTAACTCCGCGCCGTAACCGGCTTGTTTAATGGTTTCAATAAGCGCTTCGGCGCTGGCGCTGCCGGTAACGTGCGCTTCGGTTACCGTGACGTCCGCCTGTTCAACGTCAGGACGTTGTTCAAGACTTTCTTTCACGCGTTTGACGCAGTGACCACAGGACAGACCGTCCAGGGTCAGGTCGATAGTTTGAGACATAACACACTCCTTTATGACAGGATTAACTGACTGTGATAAAGGGTAAACCTTCCATCAAGGGGAAGGTCAAGAAGTTTGTTTTATACTCGTGTTTTTCAGTGTTCCAGCGCGATAGCGCAGACGTGTTCGAGCGTAGAAAGGTTGCTGTACAGTTCGGGCAAGGTTATTTTTTTTCTGATCACAACCTTAAGGTTGACCTCTATTTTTCCCTTTTTTACATCGCGGATAGTAATGGTCTCAATAATGCTTTTTTGCTGATTAATACTTTCTACCAGCGTTTGTAGCCCTGATTTTTCGTCAAGAATAATGCGGATTTTTACTTTGCCGGGGAGCTGGTTTTTTGTTTGTAAAAAGATCACAAAATAACTGAGCTTTATAGCCAGCAGAAATAACCCTGTGGCAAGCAGGGCATGAAGATAAAAACCGGCTCCGCTGGTAATTCCTATGCCAGCAGAAGCCCAGACGATGGCTGCGGTTGTTAGCCCGGATATCGCATCATCATGGCGATGGAGGATAACCCCGGCACCGAGAAAACCCACGCCACTGATGATTTGTGCGGCCAGGCGCATAGGATCGCTACGGATATTCATTGAAATCTCAGCGTAATACTCCGCTGATTGAATCGAAACAATGGTCAGGGCACAACTGGCTACTGAAATAATCACACATGTTTTAAACCCGACAGGCTTTCCCTTTGATTCTCTTTCAAGCCCGATGATTCCTCCCAGGAAAAAAGCGACGCAAATTTTGCATAATGTAATTAAAATTGGTTCTCCTTCACCAGAGAGGATGAGTGCTAACGTATTCATTTTTCCTCCAGAAAAACATAACCTTACACACTGCGCGAATATCTTCTTTTTCTGTGCAGCATCGCTATGCGCCGTAGCGATGGATGTAGTGTTCAATCAGCGAAAGAAGTTGATGGTTATCGATAGTCTGTAGAATTTTTATCATCGCGCCTTTGGGCTCGGGTATTCCCACGTCCAGGCGTAATGTGTCACGTCCATAACGACAGGTCATACCACGAGTAAGGCCTTCAAGCGAGACGTCCAGAAAATCTTCTGTCGTTGCGGCGAGCGAGGGATCAAGCAACCAGGCGATCGTCAGAACATCGTGGATCCAGCAGCCAGGCAGATTGCGGGTCTGCATAGAGTAGGTGATCCACGGGCGAATGGTTTTCTCCAGATAGCGACCAAGAACGTTTTCTGCCGCAGCCAGACGATCCAAATCGGTATGAAGCATTTGGGTTTTTGTCGTGACATCCATCGGAACCAATGTGACCGGCGCACCGCTGGTGAGTACGGCATGAGCTGCTTCTGGATCAAGGCCAAAATTAGTGTCTTTCAGGTAGCCAGGAACATTGAATACTCCGCCCATGATCACGATATTCTTCACCGCATGAACGAGCTGCGGATAGAGCTGTAGAGCAATGGCGACGTTGGTGAGTGGGCCTGTTGCGACCAACGTTATCTCACCGGGGTTATTGCATATCAGCTCACCTATCGCCTCAGGCGCAAGAGGCTTCGTGGTCTGGTATGTCTGCGGAACGGGGACGTCAGCCCAGAGTTGGCGTAAGCCATATTGGTCTACACCATGATCAAGCTTTTCCCGCCAGGGCTGCGGATCTTCTCTGAGCGCGCGTGCGGCGCCACGGTAGACAGAAACGGGTACACCTAATTGTTGAACGAAATCTTTGGCTACTGCATATCCGATTTCTACCGGTGTATTACCAGCCACCGTTGTGATCATCTCCAGAGAGATTTGCGGCGCGGCAATGGCGAGTGCCAGCGCGAGGCCGTCATCGATATTGGCGCCGGGAATACCATTACCCGGATCGCAGTCGATAATCACGCGCATAGATTTATTTTTATCTGGTTTCAGGTTGTACTTCATGTCCCTGGCAGCCACACGACTCTCCCACTCGTAAAAAAAACTCAAATTCAACGCGGCGAACTTCTCCATCCCAGTTTTTCAACATATCAATTGCCGCACGAGCCATTTTATCGACAGGCTGTCGGACGGCGGTCAGGGAAGGTACGTTGTAAGCCGATTCTTGTGTTGCGTTAAAGCAGACCAGCGCCACATCCTGTGGAACGCGTAATCCTTGTTCTGCCAGAGCGCGTAAACAGCCAAGCGCCTGCTGTTCATTGGTTGCGAACAGCGCGCGCGGTGGTTTACCTTGCAACATGCGTTTTGTCGCCTCGTAACCTCCGGCGCGGGTATAGTTAGTCGAAAAGATCCAGGAGGGGTTGATAATTAGCGATGACTCTTCCAGCGCTAGCTGCCATCCCCGGATACGATCCTGGGTGTTCAACATTTCACGCGGACCACAAATAATGCCAATATCGCGGTAACCGTGATCAATCAGATGCTTCGTCACCTGCCAGGCCGCCAGTTGTTCATCTACCTGAATAACACTGACATTCAACCCAGTGTCCACGCGATCCAGCATGACGCAGGGGGTTCCGCTCTCCTGAATCAGCTCAATATAGGGATGCCGGTCAACACTGGTATAGATAAGCCCGTCGACCTGACGGTGTAGCATATTGTTAATCAGTTCACGCTCACGTCCGCTGTTGTCGCCCGCATCGCCCAGCAGGAGCACTTTCCCATCAGAAAATGCTTCACGTTGCAGGGCATGCGCCATTGAGGCGATAAACGGGTTAGAGATGTCTGGCGCAATGAGTCCATAGGTTTGCGTGCTGCCTGAAGCCAGGGCGCGCGCTATACCATTAGGTCGATAACCGGTTTTTTTTATGGCCTGCAATACGCGCTGTCGGGTCGCTTCGGCGACGGGGCGCGGACCGTTATTAATAACGTAACTGACAACAGCGACAGATGTTCCCGCTTCTTTTGCAACATCAGAACGTGTTACGCGTTGTGAATGTGATTGGGTCACAAGGCACCTACCTGATTGAGTTCAGAGTGATCTTTTTTCCAGACAGCATAAGGCGTTATGACCCAAAAATCTTTGGTAAAGAACGCGCACCTCACGTTCTCTGGCCTCAAATTGCATCCTCGGGCAAGTTGAGATCCCGCCCACGAGTCTCTGGCGCGAAGAAAGTCGTCACCAGCCCAATTGCGGCCATCAGGGTGAAATAGACGGCGATAGGCCACCAGTGTCCGTAAAATGAGAGCAGCGCCGAGGCGACAAGTGGCGCCGTACCGCCAGACATAATGGACCCCAGCTCTTTTGCGAAAGCCATTTTAGTATAACGGTTGGTCACACCGAAAAGCTCAACGCCCCATGCAGCCTGAACACCGAAAATGCCCAGCGAAGCGAGCCCCATTCCGGTAATGATCGTCGGGATAACAATCCACGGTTCACGAGAATCCAGCAGCATGAATGCCGGAAATGCGTACAGAATCAGTAGCAGACAGAACCAACGGTAAGTGATACGTCTGCCAAATCGGTCAGAAAGCCAACCCGCCAGCGGAATAATGGCAAATCCCAGAATAGAGGCGATAAATACCGCAACAGTGGGGACAGATTTATCAACCATCAGCACTTTGGCAACATAGCCAATGATGAATCCCTGGGCCAGATAGGAGGGGCCATTTTCGCCGATGCGTAATCCGACCATGGTCCAGAACGCTCTGGTGCGTTGCCAGAAGCTACGGGTGTCATACTGTTGCATCTCCTGACCCTGGCGAAGCGCATTCTCTCGCTCGGCTTGCAGGAGTGCTTTTTGACGCTCAAAGACGGGCGTTTCACGCATATGGCGGCGAATAAACAGTGCTGCGGCGGCGATGAGGAAGCTGCAAAGAAAAGGGATGCGCCATCCCCAGCTTAGCAAGGCGTCTTTATCCATTTGCAGTACGATGAGCCAGACTAAAGAAGCCAGCAATGTTCCGCTATTTGAGCCCAGAGCGATAATCGAGGAGACCAGTCCGCGATGCTTAACTGGGGCATATTCACCGAGCATGACGGTGCCGCCTGAAAGCTCTGCCCCGGCGCCCAGCCCCTGGGAAAATCGTAAGATGACCAGGCATACCGGCGCCCAAACGCCAATCTGGGCGTAGCTGGGAATTAAACCGATCAACATGGTCGACATGCCCATTAACCCGATAGTGATAACCATGACAGTCTTCCGGCCATGACGGTCGCCTATCCAGCCGAACAACAGCGCGCCGATGGGGCGTGCTATAAACCCGACGGAATAGGCGGCGAAGCCGGAAAGTAGCGCCATAACTGGTGTGGCTTCAGGAAAAAAGACGTCGCCAAAGATAATGCCTGCGGCGAGGCCATACAGCGCAAAATCGGCATATTCCATTGTCGTGCCTAACCAGCAGGAAAATGTCGCTCGCCAGAATTCGCGGCGCCCCTCGGGGGTTTCCAGTCGTTCCTGAGCTGCCTGTTGGCCGTCCGTCAGGGGAACAGAGGATGAATGCGTGTTCATAAGAACTCCTTGAAGTTAGCTGTCGACATAAGTCGCAGGTTTATACTCTTCACGTTCTACTCGCGTAGATATTATATTTTTACCGCAGATTAATAAATCTACCCGCGTAGAATTACCAGTTGAAAGAGTCAGAATTGAGAAAGCGATCACTTATAACAGGCAATTGTTACAGAAAATGGAGCATCAGCATTCGATGCTCCGCAAGTTTTACCGATCGAGGACGATCAGCGGTGAGAGATTTGATGGATCGTTTAAAACCGTGATATCCGCGCCGTAAAGCGTTTTCAGCGCCTGTTGTTTCAGCACCTCCAGCGGCCTGCCGTTATCAATAAGGCGGCCATTTGCCATCAGCACCACCCGGTCGGCATAGCGTGCGGCAAGATTGAGATCGTGCAGCACGCAGCAGACGTTGAACTGCCGTTCACGCACCAGTTGGCGCAGCAGACGGAAAAGATGCTGCTGGTGGTGAATATCCAGCGCGGAGGTGGGTTCATCCAGAAACAGCCATTTGGGCGAGGGCTCGGGTTCCCAGAGCTGAACCAGCAGGCGCGCCAGCTGTACCCGCTGCTGTTCGCCGCCCGACAACTGCCGGTAATCACGCGAGGCCAGCTGGCTGCAATCGCACAACGCCATGATGTGCTCGGTTTCATCGCGTGGATTATGCGTCCGATGAGGATGCCTGCCCATGCGAATGACTTCCCGAACGCTGAACGGAAACGCCATGTGGCTGTTCTGGCGCATTACCGCGCGGGTCTTCGCCAGTTCCGTCAGCGGCCATTCGGTCAGCGGCTTGCCCAGAAGCGTACAGCGACCAGAGTCGGGCTTCAGATACCCGGTAAGCTGGCGCAGCAGCGTGGATTTCCCGGCGCCATTCGGCCCTAAAATAGCGACGATTTCACCACCAGGCAGAGTCAGCGAAACATTGTCCGTTAAACGGCGTCCATGAATGCTGTAAACCAGATTTTGGGCATCAATCATACCACCCTCCGGCTGTTCAGAATGAGCCACAGGAACCAGGGGCCGCCAATCAGGCTGGTCAGAAGGCCGACCGGCATCTCCGCAGGCTGTACCAGCGTGCGTGCCAGCGTGTCGGCAACCAGGAGCAAACATGCCCCTGCAAGTGTAGAGCAGGGAATGAGCCAGCGATGGTCTGCGCCGATGATCATGCGAATTAAATGGGGAACCACCAGACCGATAAAGCCAATCACGCCGCTTACCGAAACGGCAGCGCCCACCAGCAGGGAGCTGAGCAACAACAGCTGCTGACGTTTACGCTTTACGTTTACCCCCAAATAGTGCGCCTCTTCATCCCCTAATTGCAGCAGGTTCAGCGTCCCGGAAAGACAGGCGGTGGCGGCGATGGCGGGCAGCGCGAACGAACTGGCCACCAGTAGCGTCGGCCACTGCGCCTGACCGAGGCTGCCCATCATCCATAGCGTCAACTGACGTAATTGCTGTTCGTCGCCAACATAGCTCAGTATGCCGATAGCCGCCCCGCACAGCGCATTAATCGCAATCCCGGCCAGCAGCAGTTGCATCATGCCGCCGTGAGCGTGGCGCAGGCTGATCAGAAAAATAACCGCGCAGACCACCACGCTGCCGGCGACGGCAAAGATCATCTGTTCATAGAGCGCCAGAACGACGGGAAACGAAAGAGGGAAAACGATCGCGACGCCGACCATTAACGCAGAGCCGCTGCTGACGCCGAGCAACCCCGGATCGGCCATCGGGTTGCGAAAAAGTCCCTGCATGATCACGCCCGCCGTCGCCAGCGCGCCGCCAACCAGCACGGCCAACAGAACGCGGGGCAAACGGATGTTCAGCCAGATATCCCGGTACTCTTGGTTAAACAGCGAGCTGAAGCTGATGTTCAGCGCGCCCTGGCTGGCGCCGAACAGCACCAGTGCGATCAGCAAGAGTGAAAGCCCCGTCAATACACTGAGGGAAGAGAGTGAATCCTTGAACACTCGAATCTCCATAACGTCATTGCGGCGCGGATGTCCGCGCCGCGAGGGGATCACACCGGCTTTAGTTCAGGCTCAACCAGACTGTAGATCTGATTGTTAAGCGCAGGTGCGCAGGCCAGTTCATGAATATGGGCGGCGACATCCGCACGCATCACAAACCCGTGGCACTCCTGTCCCTGGTAGCGCTGCGCTTTACCTGTTGCATCGCCATTCAGTAAACCGCCAGGCCGCAGGATGGCATAATCCAGTTGACTGGTTTGCAGCCAACTTTCCGCCAGCGTTTTTTCCCGCACGGCCTGGCCGAATGCGGCTTTCGCGCGAGGGGATAAAAATGCCCAACTGTCGCCGCATCCCAGCGACGTCACCAGAATCATGCGTTTGATGCCCACTTTTTCCGCTTCATCAATAACGGTTCTGTGCGCCAGATAATCCTGGTTTCCCCCCATTGATGAAATGACAAGCGCCTCCGGCCCTGCGGCATGGCAGGCGCAGGACACGACGCTTGCGTCGCAGGCATCGCCAATAAATACCTGAACGCCTTTGCTTTGCAAAAGGGCCGCGGTTTCCGGGTGACGAATCACGGCAACGACCGGGCGCTGTTGCGCCAGCGCGAGTTCAAGCGTTCTGGCACCCACGCCTGTACCGCCGGCACCGAAAAGTAACCACGGCGTCATCAGGCGTTTTCCTTCAGAGAGGAGGCCAGGGTGCGGAAGGCGTCAACCTGTTCGCCCAGTAGCTGGCGATGCTCGTCGCGACCGAGGAAGACTTTAAACATGGCGCTGCCCGCCTGGTTGAGGAACAGAATAGACGCGGTGTCCATGCCCATAAATTTGCGCTCCACTAAGGCGATGTGCGTGCAGTTTTCCGCTTTGATATGGCCGGTCATGCCTTTTTTACCGCGCAGATTGAAATAACCGTGACGATGGAAGCCGGAGGGCAGTTCACCGGTAAATTCGAGAATGACATCGGCGGTGTGCACCAGGGTTGTGACTTTGCCCCATTCGCTGACGGTGTCCCAGACGGTATCGAATTTATCGCCGCTGACCAGGGTATGAGAGGGCAGGTTTTTGACTACGTCTAAAAGCGTGGTGTTGTACTGTGCGGCGATCGCTTCCAGCGTTCCGTCCGGCTCAGTGCGCAAAAAATCCTGTAAAGAGACATGGCTCATAAGTTACTCCTTTTATGGTTTATCTACCGCGATGCGCGGTGCGTTAAGTTCCTGAATCAGCTCGTCAAGAGACTGCAAAATATTGCTTGCCCAGAAGCGTCCTTCGTTGGTCAGACGCAGGCAGGTTGACGCATCGCGGGTCAGCCCCGCGTTGTGCCATTGGGTCAGTAATGGAATCAGTTGCTCCGCGTGAGGCGTCAGTTCATCAAGCGGTACGCGCGCCGTTTCAATCCCCGCCTGTAACGTATGGCGCCACTGAAAGCCGCGTTCGGCGGTACGCATCATCATCATTAACGGTTTTTTCCCGGCGGCGATAGTTTCATGCCAGGTGGAAAGGTTTCTCTCCACCATCCAGGAATAGCCGTTGACCGAACCGCCTGCGCCGGAGCCGAATGCGAGGCAGTCAGCGCCTTGCTTGATCAGCAGGTTGTACAGGTTGCGTTCTCGGGTGGTACGCGCCCAGTGGCTGTTGCTGATGCAACGCCAGCCCGCGCTATCCATAAAATCGCAGCCCTGAAGGTAGAGGTCGCGACGCGCTGAGGGGGAAGGAACGGTCGTCCGGCCACTTTCAACCGCTTTACCGAGCGGCGTATTGGGAAGCAAATTCAGCGCATACAGATCGATCCCATCCAGCCCGATATCGCGGGCTATCGCCAGATCTTCGCCCCACAGGGCGGCATCCTGACCGGGCAGACCGAACAGCAGATCGCACACCACGGCGGCGCGATCCCGCCGCACCAGACCGTTCATAAAGGCGATGGCGGTTGGGCCGTCCGAGGTGCGCGCCATTTTCTTGCGGATCTTGCTGTTGAAAGACTGAATGCCGATAGAAAACCGATTGGCGCCCGCATCAAGACAGGCATCAACGCGGGCATCATCAAAGTTGAGTACCCGACCTTCGATAGTGATTTCGCAATCCGGCGCCAGCGGCAGTTTTTCACGCAGCGTGGTGATGATCCTGGCCAGATCCCTGGCCGACAGCGCAGACGGCGTTCCACCGCCGAAATACACCGCATGAATGGGCGCTGACTGGTGCAGCGTGCTGTCGGCTTCCATCTCTATTTCACGTAGCAGGGCGTCGGTATAGCGTGCGCAGTGATCCTCTTCAAAGCGGTTCTGATAAAAACCGCAGAAAGTACAGTGGGTTGCGCAAAAAGGGATATGTAAATACACCAGTCTTTTGCGCGGTGGAACGGTCTGGCTGATGACGTTCTGCCAGGTTTGCGACAATTGCTCTTTTGCAACAGGAATCGCACCACGCCATGGCATCGTGGCCCGACGATCCTTAAAGGGCTGGTTCCCCTCCAGCGCGAAATGTGGAGTGAGATCCAGCGTGTGTTGAGTATTCATAATTGTAATGCCAAATCCATTTAATGAGGCCAGAGTTGCTGGTGCAGAGTTTCAACGGCGTCAGCGACGCGGGGACCCATCCCCAGAATCAACGCCTGATCAATGGCGACGATCCGCTGATTTTTCCAGGCGGAGGTATGGGTGATACCGGCAATGGCGCGCAGGCGATTGATGTCGCCCTCGACCATCTGTGATGTCACAACAATCACCTGCGGGTTTGCCGCAATCAGCGATTCCGCGCTGTAACTTTTATATTGCGCATGTTGGGCGACATTCTGCGCGCCAGCGAGGGTCAGAATCGCGTCAGCGACGCTGCCCTTACCGGCGATCTGCGGGGCGCTGCCCCCCGCAGAAAGAATAAACATCGCCTTAACCGGCGCGCCTTTCGCCTTCACGCTGTCCTGCACACGATCCAGCCGCTGGCGAATGCGGTTAACCAGCGCGTCGCCCTGTTCAGGAACCTGGAGCGTGTTCGCCAGGGCATGAATATTGGCGTACATCTGGTCAACGGTGGCCGGAACGCGCGGCAGGGTGACAACGTTGACTTTCTGGGTGCGCAACTGCTCCAGCACAATATGCGGGCCCGCGTCCTGCCAGGTGATAAAGCTGTCCGGGCGCAGCGATAAAATGCCCTCACTGTTCAGTTGCTTCCAGTAGCCAATATGCGGCAGTGCAGCGGTTTCGGGGGGATAAGAGGTGGTTTCATCCACCCCGACAACGCGATCGCCGATGCCCATTGCAAAAATAAGCTCACTGAGAGAACCGCCCGCCACCACCAGTCGTTCGGCCGCCTGCACGCTGAAGGCGCTAACCAGCGCCAGCAAGCCAATGACAAGTCTCTTCATCGTCAGAAATTCCACGCAAAACCAATCGCTGCGTTAAAGCCCGCCGCTGGAATAGATTCATGAGCGGTCTGGTAACGTTTATCGGTCAGGTTGTTCAGCGCCAGATTGACCTGATACTGATCCTGCGGACCAAACTCAGTATTAAAGGCGAGGTTAAGCGTCGCCCAGCCCGGATAGCGAATTTCAGTCTCTCCCGTGTTGTCTTTGGCGCTGGATGCCGCACGGATGAAGAGATCGGAAGTGATATTCGCGGCATTGAGCAGCAGCGTGTGTTTCAGACCTGCGCGGCCTGTCAGCATCGGTTCGCCGGTATCCCAGGTTTTCTGCACGTCGCCTTCATACTGACGACGAATCAGGTTGCCGCTCAGATAAGGCGATACGGCCCAGGCGTTGTATTCCGCCGTCAGCTCCATCCCCCAGGTTTTGGCGCGGTCAATGTTGTCGTAGTAGTAGGATGAGGTGCTGCTGCCATTACAAATTGCTTGCCCTGAACAGGCGAGACTGGCGATATAGTCTTTGGCTTCGGAGTAGTAAATCGCCCCGTCAATCAGCCACATATTGCCTTTGTAACGCGCACCCAGTTCATAGTTATTGGAGTGCTCAGCCTTCAGGTCAGGATTGCCATAGGTGATTCTGCCGCCCGCAGACGTTTGCATAAACAACTGAACCAGCGTCGGGAAGACATATCCCTGAGCATAGGCTGCGCGTAGCTCAAGATTATCAAAACCGGAGTAACGCAGGCTGGTTGAGGTGACTAACTCATCGTCATGCGCTGACTTTCCACCGGATGACTGCCAGGTTGTGCCGCTCAGACTGTCGCTACGGTTCAGTTTAGAAGAGAGCCAGTACTGACGTGCGCCGACGGTCCAGGTCCAGTCATCGGCAAAACGCCAGTCGTTTTGCGCAAATATTGAGGCGTTACCTTGTTCAGCCTCAATATGTGACAGGGTATTGGTCTGGATATCGAAGACGCCGGTTGCCGCTGTCTGACGCGTGCTGCTATTGGTGTCCTGCTTCACTTTGTCGTGCTGATACTGCGTCCCGATAACCAGCTCGTTGTTCGCTGGCAGTGAGAAGTTGCTCTGTAACGTCACACCCTGCGTGTACTGTTTATCATTGGTGTTGGTCTGATTGCTGACTGTCAGCGCCTGAATCATCGGGCTTGGGATGACCTGGGTGGTTTTTACCCGATTCTCAAATTTACGCTCAATGGTCTGGCTGTAAGCGTCGAGGTGGATTTTTTTCAGGTAATCGCCATCGGCATCATAGTCATAGAAAACGCCGACCTTTTCGCGTTCCAGTTTCGGAATACGGACGCTGAATTCGTCATACTGGTTATCCGCATCGCTAATCCAGGTTTGGGTAGACGTTTTGTAGCGATCGAGTGATAGTCCAAATTTATGTCGATCGAGATTGTAGCCAAGCCAGACGCCCTGGCTGTTGTTGCGGAAATTGGTGTTGGGCAATCTGCCGTCAGGCGTGTCGCGGTTGCCCTGATCGGAATAACTGCCGTTAATGCGGTAGTCAAAGTTGCCGATGCTGCCCCAGGCGGCGGCCGACTCCTCCCAGCCTGCGGTCGCGGAGTTGTAAACGGCTTTGACGCTTCCGCCGAGCGGCTTATCGCCGCCTTTTTTCGTAATAAAGTTCACCACGCCGCCGATGGCCTGCGAGCCATAGAGCACCGAGTAGGGGCCTTTAACGATTTCAATACGCTCAAGCGACGATTCATCAATGAGCAAGCCGGCGCCGTAGTTTTGCCCGGCGCGCTGATAGCTGACGACCTGGCCGTCAATCAAAATTAATACGCGTGAAGAGGCTTCGCCGCGAATGCGGATCTGTTTGCGTCCTGCCAGAGAGTTATCAGTAACTTCAACGCCGGGGATGTCCTGTAGATCGTCCGCAATCGACACGCTGGTGGAGTTCTGTATGGCCTGGCGGTCGATAACCTGAATCGTGGCCGGGCTTTCCCAAAGGCTACTTTCTGAGCGGTTAGCGGTGACGATTAACGTGTCGTCATCCGATACTTTATGATGTTGTGCTGTAGTTGTCGTGGCTGCTGAAACAGCACCTGAAACGCATAATGTCAGGGCCGAAAGAATAAATGGCCGTTGGCTAATCCGTGGCAACATGTGAGAACCTTTATGAGTATGTAAATGATCATCATTATCATTCGCGTTTATATAGAAGATGTATCCACAAGTTCAAGGTTGAAAGATGTATAATTAATGCACCTTTGATCTGTATCAATATGTTGCAAGCAAGACAGCCATAAGTGTGAGCGAGATCGCACATAACAGTAGGATTGTTAAGGATTTATTGCACAGGCGCCAGGGGCATTCCACCCCGTGATAGCATGGGGGCGATGTGGGTTATAATGAGCTTCGGCATCAACATGCTCTGCGGGGGGAGATGTGAATATTAGCGATGTTGCGAAAAAAACAGGCTTAACCAGCAAGGCTATTCGATTTTATGAAGAGAAAGGGCTGGTGACGCCGCCGCTGCGCAGTGAAAACGGATACCGCACTTACAGCCAGCAGCATTTAAACGAGTTAACGCTGTTGCGTCAGGCGCGTCAGGTCGGTTTTAACCTGGAAGAGTGCGGTGAACTGGTGAATTTGTTTAACGATCCGGGGCGCCATAGCGCAGATGTGAAAAAACGTACGCTGGAAAAGGTCGCTGAGATTGAACGCCACATCAGCGAATTGCAGGCTATGCGCACGCAATTACTGACCCTGGCGGAGTCATGCCCGGGTGATGACAGCGCCGATTGCCCGATCATTGATAATCTTTCCGGCTGCTGTCATCACAAAGGTAAAGCCCGCCGTTGATCACACGGCCTTAATGCGCAACGTTATCCCTTCGATGGCAATCACCTCCACCTGCGTTCCGGCGCTCAGATCCGCGTCGGCGCTGACGGGCCAGGAGCTGTCGCCGACGCGCATGTGGCCGCGTCCGTTGACCAGCGCGGTTTCCAGAATAAAGCGGTGGCCTACCAGCTGTTTCCCGCGTTGATTAAGGTGACTGTCAGCCGGTTTTTGCTCACGCACGCGCCGTGCCAGCCACTTCCACCACAGCCAGGCCGCCAGCAGCGTCAATACGGCGAACATAACGCCTTGCCACTCCCAGCCGAGCGGCACCAGCCAGACCACCAGGCCAGTAATCACGGCGGCGACACCGCTCCACAGCAGGTAGCCGTTCCCTCCCAGCATCTCGGCGGCCAGCAGTAGCCCACCAAGACTCAGCCAGAAAATATGCGGGTGAACCAGAATCATCGCTATCATGATTTGTTCCGTTCGCTGGTGCTGTCCTTGATAAGTTCGGTGATCCCGGCAATGGAGCCCATCAGACTGCTGGCGTCCAGCGGCATCATGACAACCTTACTGTTGCCTGACGAACCAATCTGCTGCAACGCTTCGGTGTATTTCTGCGCCACGAAGTAGTTCACCGCCTGAATATCCCCGGCGGCGATCGCTTCAGAGACCATCTGGGTGGCGCGGGCTTCCGCTTCAGCGGAACGTTCACGCGCTTCAGCCTGTAAGAAGGCAGACTGGCGTTCGCCTTCCGCTTTCAGGATCTGCGACTGTTTTTCACCCTCAGCTTTCAGAATTTCAGCCTGGCGCACCCCTTCCGCCTCCAGAATGTAGGCGCGTTTGGTACGTTCTGCTTTCATCTGGGCGTTCATGGATGAAATCAATTCCGCCGGTGGACGGACATCGCGGATCTCAATACGCGTAACCTTGACGCCCCAGGGATTGGTGGCCTCATCGACAATGTGCAGCAGGCGCGTGTTGATGCTGTCGCGCTGGGAAAGCATTTCATCCAGCTCCATTGACCCCAGTACGGTACGGATGTTGGTCATGGTGAGGTTGATAATGGCCAGCTCAAGATTGCTGACTTCATAGGCCGCGCGCGGAGCGTCGATAACCTGAATAAAGCACACCGCGTCAATGGTGACGTTGGCGTTATCTTTTGAGATAACCTCCTGCGACGGGATATCGAGTACCTGTTCCATCATGTTGATCTTGCGACCAATTCTGTCCATAAACGGCACTACCAGGCTCAGGCCTGGTTGCAGGGTTTTGGTGTAACGGCCAAAACGCTCCACGGTCCACTGGTATCCCTGTGGGACAATTTTGACGCCTGCGCCGACTATCACCAACGCCACGAAAATGAGAATAGGGATAAAAATAAGCATTGATAAACCTCCTGTCGTGCTGTCCATGTAAAAAAACGGTCTTTGCGGTCTGTTTAATCAAATTATACCCGATTAATCAAAGTGAGTTCCCCTCTTATAAATTACAGGGATACACTGTTTACTTTAAAGATGTGAAAAATGGATGTGAGATGAAAGAGAGCAGCCCTTTGCTCCAGCTAAGAAAGGTGGGATACCAGGCTGGCGCCACGAAAATTCTCAATAACATCAGTTTCATGCTGAATGCCGGGGAATTTAAACTGATTACCGGCCCATCCGGGTGCGGTAAAAGCACATTGCTAAAGATTGTGGCGTCATTAATCAGCCCGGATACGGGGGATATCCTGTTCGAAGGCGAAGAGATTGCCATGCTTAAGCCCGAAACTTACCGCCAGCAGGTCTCTTATTGCGCCCAGACGCCAGTGCTGTTTGGCGATACGGTGTATGACAACCTGATTTTTCCCTGGCAGATTCGCAACAAAACGCCGGAACCGAAGGCTTTTCTCGCCGATCTGGCGCAGTTTGAGCTACCGGAAACCATTTTACAGAAAAACATTACGGCGCTTTCCGGCGGGGAAAAACAACGTATCTCATTGATCCGTAATTTACAGTTTCTGCCGCAGGTTCTGCTGCTGGATGAGATCACCAGTGCGCTGGATGAGCGCAATAAAGAGAATGTGAATGACATTATTCATCGCTATGTTCGCGATAAAAATATTGCCGTGCTGTGGGTAACACACGATAAAGATGAAATTAATCATGCGGATAATGTGATTACGCTTCAGCCTCATGCCGGAGAAATGCAGGAAGCTACCTATGAACGAGCATAATATAACGAATGAGTCGCTGGCGTTATCGATGATGCTGGTGGTTGTGGCTATTCTGATTAGCCACAAAGAGAAACTGGCGCTGGAAAAAGATATTCTCTGGAGCGTTGCCCGTGCGGTAATCCAGCTTGTTATCGTCGGCTATGTTCTGAAATACATTTTTGGCGTCAATCACGCCATCCTGACATTATTGATGGTGCTGTTTATCTGTTTTAACGCGGCGTATAACGCGCAAAAACGCAGTAAATATATTGATAAAGCGTTTACCTCGTCGTTTATTGCGATTACGACCGGAGCGGGGCTGACGCTGGCGGTACTGGTATTGTCAGGATCTATCGAGTTTACGCCGATGCAGGTGATCCCGATTTCCGGCATGATTGCGGGTAACGCGATGGTGGCGGTAGGGCTGTGCTACAACAATCTGGGCCAGCGATTCAGCAGCGAGCAGCAGCAAATTCAGGAGAAGCTCAGTCTGGGCGCAACGCCGAAAACGGCGTCTGCGGGGCTTATTCGCGACAGTATTCGCGCGTCGCTGATCCCGACCATTGATTCGGCAAAAACGGTTGGGCTGGTGAGCTTACCGGGGATGATGTCCGGGTTGATTTTTGCCGGTATCGATCCGGTAAAAGCGATTAAGTATCAGATAATGGTGACTTTTATGCTGCTATCCACAGCAAGCCTGTCGACCATTATCGCCTGCTATTTAACCTACCGGAAATTCTATAATTCGCGCCACCAACTGGTGGTGACGCATTTAAAGAAGATGTGATGCCGGGGGGATCGGTATTTTTAGCGTTTGTAGGCCCGATAAGCGTAGCGCCATCGGGCAAAATGCAGCGGATTAGTACAACAGCGCGTACAGCTGGCGGCGGAATTTCGACGCCAAAGAATCGCCGGTGCCTAACGCGGCGAGGATCTCCTGGAACGTTTTCCGCGCCTGACCGTCTGCGGCGGCGAGATCTTTCTTCAAATGGCTGAACAATAACTCCAGCGCCTCTTCGTTACGCCCGACCTGATGCAGTTGCAGCGCCAGTTGCGCCGCCAGCGCCGCATCTTCTGGATTGTCCGCAACCTGCTGTTGCAGTTGCTGGATTTCCGGGGTGTCGGCCGCCTGTTTCAGTAAATCAATCTGCGCGACCAGGCCCTGATAGCGGGTGTCCTGATCCTGTAACGGAATGGTTTTCAGCACGGCTTCGGCGTCTTCCGTACGGTTGAGGGCAATCTGGGTTTCCGCCAGCAGCAGGCCGATCTCGCCGTTCTGATGAGAGAGCTGCCAGGCGTCTTTCAGCAGCGGCAGCGCTTCAATGTAGTTGCCTTCCTGCATCAGTAGCATCGCCTGCTGCGCTTTCAGCTCTTCTTCACGCGGCAGCACTTTGTCGAGCAGCGCGCGAATCGCTTCTTCCGGCTGCGGCCCCTGGAAGCCGTCGACCGGCTGACCGTTCTGGAACAGATACACGGTAGGAATAGCGCGCAAGCCAAACTGGGAGGCGATCATCTGCTCGGCGTCGCAGTCGAGTTTCGCGAGGATAAACTGGCCGTTGTACTGTGCGGCAAGGCTTTCCAGCACTGGCGTCAGTTGCAGACAATGCTGGCTGCGTTCAGACCAAAAATAGAACAGAACCGGGGTGGTCATCGACTGTTCGAGGGTCTGTTGCAGGTTAGATTCGTTAATATTGACAATATTTTGTACGGACATGGAGTCACTCTCTTTATGTCTGGTTCTCTTTTACATGGGGGCTGACGCGCGCGCTTCAACTCAACCCTGCAAAATTTTGTCCATCGCGCGTCCCGGCAGCACGCGCTTCAGCAGCGTGACTGCCCACGTCACCATCGTAACCGGGTAGCGTAATTTCGGTTTGTCGCTCTCAAAAGCATGGCGGACTTTAGCGACAACGGCTTCTGGCCCGAGCGTAAAACGCGCGGCAATCCCCGGATTTTCTACCGGTTTGTCGCTCTGGGTCTGGTTGACGTTATCGGTAAACCGGGTACGAATCGGGCCGGGTTCGATCAGGCTGACCTTAATACCCGTGTGGCGCAGCTCCATGCGTAGCGCATCAGACCAGGCTTCCAGCGCATATTTGCTGGCGGCATAGGCGCCGCGCCCTGGCGTGGAGATCAGCCCCATCACGGATGAGGTCATCACAATGCGCCCTTCGCCGTACGGCAGCATAGCAGGGAGCAGGCGCATAGTGAGCTGGTGCGCGCCAAAGAAATTGGCGGAAAACTGCTGCTCCATCTGCGCGCGGCTGATAGTGGTAAGCGGGCCATACACGCCGTATCCGGCATTGTTAAAGATCCCATATAAACGATTATCGGTCAGGGCGATCACGTCGTCTGCGGCGCGATCCACGCTTTCCGGCGAGTCGAGGTCGATCAGCACGCCGGTGAATCCCATGCTGTTCATCCGCGTGACGTCATCGGGTTTACGGCAACCTGCCAGAATTTGAAAACCCTGACGTTTCAGTTCAAGAGCGCTTTCCAGACCGATTCCGCTGGAACATCCTGTAATTAAGACCGATTTTTGCATAACTTTACCTGTCAGGATCTCCGTTGATTTACGAGTCGTGGTTAACTAATGGGGTCAGTTGTTGCGCCATCCAGTCGGCAATAAACGGCTGGGCGTCGCGATTAGGATGAATACCGTCGTCCTGCATCCATTGTGGTTTCAGATAAACCTCTTCCATAAAAAAGGGCAGAAGCGGAATATCAAACTCTTTAGCAAGCCGTGGGTAGATGGCGCTAAAGGTTTCATTATAACGGCGACCATAGTTTGCGGGCAGACGAATTTGCATGAGCAACGGCTCGGCGTTTGCGGCCTTCACATCCAGCAGAATTTTACGCAGGGTTTGCTCGGTTTGCTGAGGTTGAAAACCGCGCAGGCCGTCATTGCCGCCAAGCTCGACCAGAACCCAGCGGGGCTGATGCTGCTTCAGCAGCGCAGGCAGACGCGCCAGGCCTTGCTGCGAGGTGTCGCCGCTAATGCTGGCATTGATGACCGGCGTTTTGTCCTGCCATTTGTCGTTAAGCAGCGCAGGCCAGGCCGCGCTGGCGGACATGCGGTATCCGGCGCTCAGGCTGTCACCCAGAATTAATAACGTGTCCGCTGCGGCGGCGCGGAACGTTAACAGGACCAGAAACAGGAAGGGCAAATGCCAGCGGAAAACATTGTTGAAGTTCATCGTCTTAAGAAGTCCGTCGGTCAGGGTGAGCATGAGCTTTCCATCCTTACCGGAGTTGAACTGGTTGTCAAACGCGCCGAGACTATTGCGCTGATCGGCGAGTCAGGATCGGGGAAATCGACGCTGCTGGCGATTCTGGCCGGGCTGGATGATGGCAGCAGCGGCGAGGTGAATCTGGTTGGGCAGTCTCTGCACACGATGGATGAAGAGGCGCGGGCGCAGCTGCGCGCGCAGCATGTCGGCTTTGTTTTCCAGTCTTTTATGTTGATTCCCACGCTGAATGCCCTGGAAAACGTTGAACTGCCCGCCTTGCTGCGGGGAGAGAACAGCGGGAAAAGCCGCGATGGCGCGAAAGCGTTGCTGGAACAGTTAGGCCTGGGGAAACGTCTTGATCATCTTCCGGCCCAGCTTTCCGGCGGCGAGCAGCAGCGTGTGGCGCTGGCGAGAGCGTTCAACGGGCGGCCGGACGTGCTGTTTGCCGATGAACCGACGGGAAACCTTGACCGGCAGACCGGGGATAAAATCGCCGACCTGCTGTTTTCGCTTAATCGCGAACATGGCACCACCCTGATTCTGGTGACGCACGACCCGCAGCTGGCGGCGCGTTGCGACCGACGATTACGCCTGGTGGATGGGCAGTTGCAGGAGGAGGCATGATTGCACGCTGGTTCTGGCGCGAATGGCGCTCACCTTCCTTACTGATTGTCTGGCTGGCGCTGAGTCTGGCGGTGGCCTGCGTGCTGGCGCTGGGCAATATCAGCGATCGCATGGAAAAGGGTTTAAGTCAGCAAAGCCGTGATTTTATGGCCGGAGACCGGGCGCTGCGCAGTTCGCGCGAGGTGCCGCTGGCGTGGATCGATGAGGCGCGCAAACGCGGTCTGAAAGTGGGCGAACAGATGACTTTCGCCACCATGACCTTCGCGGACGATACGCCGCAGTTGGCCAGCGTCAAAGCGGTGGATGACGTTTATCCGATGTACGGTGAGCTGCAAACGAATCCGCCGGGGTTAAAACCGCAGCCGGGTTCCGTGTTGCTGGCGCCAAGACTGATGGCGCTCCTCAACCTGAAAACGGGTGACAGCATCGACGTCGGCGACGCCACGCTGCGTATTGCTGGCGAGGTGGTACAGGAGCCGGATTCCGGGTTTAACCCTTTCCAGATGGCTCCACGCCTGATGATGCACATTGCGGATGTTGAAAAAACGGGCGCAGTACAGCCGGGAAGTCGCGTGACGTGGCGCTATAAGTTTGGCGGTACGCCGCAGCAGCTGGACGGCTATGAAAAGTGGCTATTGCCGCAGCTTAAGCCTGAACATCGCTGGTACGGGCTGGAACAAGATGAAGGCGCGCTGGGCAAATCGCTTGAACGCTCGCAGCAGTTCCTGCTGCTGTCGGCGCTGTTAACGTTGCTGTTAGCAGTAGCGGCCGTGGCGGTGGCGATGAGCCACTACTGCCGCAGCCGCTACGATCTGATTGCGATCCTCAAAACGCTGGGGGCGGGCAGGGCGCAACTGCGCAGGCTGATCGTCGGGCAGTGGGGGATGCTGCTGGCTCTTTCCGCCGTGACGGGAGGCGCCATTGGGTTACTGTTCGAGAACGTGCTAATGGTGCTGCTTAAACCGGTGTTACCCGCCGTTCTGCCGCCAGCCAGCCTCTGGCCGTGGCTGTGGGCGCTGGGAACGATGATCATCATTTCTTTGCTGGTTGGACTGCGTCCGTATCGTCTGTTGCTGGCGACGCAGCCGTTGCGTGTGCTGCGGCGTGATGTGGTTGCGCGTGTCTGGCCGCTGAAGGTGTATCTTCCGGTGGTCACGGTTGTCGTCGTCGCGCTGCTTGCGGGGTTGATGGGCGGCAGCATGTTGCTGTGGGCGGTGCTGTCCGGCGCGGTGGTGCTGGCGCTACTTTGCGGTGTGCTGGGCTGGATGCTGTTGAACGTGCTGCGCGGTATGACGTTGACATCGCTGCCTCTGCGCCTGGCCGTAAGCCGACTGCTGCGCCAGCCGTGGTCCACGTTAAGCCAGCTCTCGGCTTTTTCGCTCTCTTTTATGCTGCTGGCGCTTCTGCTGGTGCTGCGCGGCGATCTGCTGGATCGCTGGCAACAACAACTGCCGCCGGAAAGTCCGAACTATTTCCTCATCAATATCGCTTCTGAACAGGTGGTGCCGCTGAAGGCCTTCCTGTCTGAGCATCAGGTGATCCCGGAGGCATTCTTCCCGATCGTGCGGGCGCGACTGACGGAGATTAATGGTCTGCCGACCGAAGGAAATCAGGACGAAGCGCTTAACCGTGAGCTGAATCTGACGTGGCAGGATACGCGCCCGGATCATAACCCGATTACCGCCGGAAGCTGGCCGCCAAAAGCGGGAGAGGTCTCGATAGAGGAAGGGCTGGCGAAGCGGCTGAATATACAACTCGGCGATCGTGTGACCTTTATGGGCGATACCCAGGACTTTAGCGCGACGGTCAGCAGCCTGCGCAAAGTAGACTGGGAAAGTCTGCGGCCTAACTTCTTCTTTATCTTCCCCTCCGGCGCGCTGGACGGGCAGCCGCAGAGCTGGCTTACCAGCTTCCGTTGGGAAAATGGCAACGGTATGCTGACGCAGCTTAATCGCGAGTTCCCGACCATCAGCCTGCTGGATATCGGCGCGATCCTGAAACAGGTCGGTCAGGTGCTGGAGCAGGTCAGTCGGGCGCTGGAGGTGATGGTGGTGCTGGTCACGGCCTGCGGCATGCTGTTGTTACTGGCGCAGGTTCAGGTCGGAATGCGTCAACGTCATCAGGAACTGGTGGTCTGGCGCACCTTAGGCGCGGGCAAAAAACTGCTGCGCACCACGCTCTGGTGTGAATTTGCCATGCTGGGTATGGTCTCCGGGCTGGTGGCGGCGATCGGCGCGGAAACTGCGCTGGCGGTGCTGCAAAGCCAGGTGTTCGATTTTCCGTGGGAACCGGACTGGCGCGTGTGGATTATTTTGCCCGTCTGCGGCGCATTATTACTTTCATTATGCGGCGGATGGCTCGGCGCGCGTCTGTTAAAAGGCAAAGCGTTATTTCGCCAGTTTAATAATTAATTTATAGATGTGATGATCACACACCGGTTTTTATACCGGTGTGTAGTTTTAATAATATAATTTATATACGTGATGATTACGCACCGGTGTTTATACTGGTGTGTACTCCCTATGTGGCACGAATTGTTAACCCCTCGATTTTTAGTAGCACAAAACATTAAAAACCCGCCAACACGACAGGATTAATACCAGTTAATATTTAATTGCTAAGGAAGGTGCGAACAAGTTCCTGATATGAGATCATCATATTCATCCGGAGCGCATCCCAGAGGGACATCATGAGCC